>JBCDKA010000131.1:0-11026 GCA_038747195.1 Pseudomonadota bacterium | reverse complement strand
GTGGAGCTGCGGCCGGTCCCGGAACCGGTGCTGCAGTACCTGCGGCAGCTTTCGCTGGACGTGGTTGAAGAGATTGCCGCTGCTGATCCGCCGTTTAAACGGGTGCTCGACTCGTATCTCGCCTTCGGCGAACAGGTCAGAGGCTGGAACGAGATCTCAGAGCAGGCCTACGCTGGAGCAGGGCGGTGAGTTCGGTTGACACCATCTGGCATCATTCGGTCCAGGCCGGGGCTATCGAGGGGATCTGTAAGGGGGGCATGCCGGGCAATCTGGAGATCCGAATCGACCAGCTAGGCCCGGACTTCATGCGCGGCTCGATGCCGGTCAACGAAAAGACGCACCAGCCTTACGGCCTGCTTCACGGTGGCGCCTCCTGCGTCCTGGCCGAAACCCTCGGCTCCATCGCTGCCGCGCTGGTGGTCGATCAGGAGCGGTGGATCGTGCTCGGCCAGGAGATCAACGCTAACCACCTGCGCGGCGTTCGCGACGGTCGGGTTCACGGCGTGGCCACACCCGAACACATCGGGAGCCGGTCGCAGGTATGGTCGATCCGCATTCATGACGACCAGGAGCGGCCGGTCTGCGTGTCGCGCCTGACGGTGGCTGTCGTCGAAAAACGGTGAGCGATGAAGCGCCTTATGCTGGCCTGGGCCCGGAGCAGGTGCTGGACGCCGTGGCCAGCGTCGACCTGCCCGTGGACGGCCGTCTGCTGGCGCTGAACAGCTTCGAAAACCGCGTCTATCAGGTGGGCCTGGAGGACGCGGATCCGGTGGTGGCCAAGTTCTACCGGCCGGGCCGCTGGACCAATGACGCGATCGAGGAAGAGCACGGCTTCTCCGCCTATCTGGCTGAGCTGGACCTCCCTGTTGTCGCACCGCTCGGTTTCGATGGCCAAACGCTGCTCACCTGGCAGGACTACCGTTTTGCGCTTTTTCGCCGCCAGGGTGGCCGCGAGCCGCTGCTGGAAAGCGAAGACAACCTCGAATGGATGGGCCGCTTCCTTGGCCGGCTGCACGCCGCCGCGGCGGATCGCCCGTTTCAACACCGTCAGCGGCTGCTCGACCTTGAGCGAACGGAAAGCGCCGTTGCCTTTGTCCAGGCCTGCCCTCAGCTGCCGATGGAGGCCGCCGGTCGCTACCGCGACGCCACCACCGCGCTGCTCAGTGCCCTGGCCGAGCGCGTGGGCGCCGGCCGCTGGGCGGAACAGTCGATTCACGGTGACTGCCATCGCGGCAACGTCCTGTGGACCGATCGAGGCCCCCACCTGGTGGATCTCGACGACTGCCAGACCGGCCCGGTGGTACACGATTTCTGGATGCTGCTCGACAGCGACCTCGCGCAGCGCCAGCGCCAGCTGGACAGCCTGCTGGAAGGGTACGAGCAGTTCGCTGAGTTTCCCTGGACGCAGCTTCAGCTGGTGGAGGCACTTCGGTCCCAGCGCATGGTAGAGTACGCCGCCTGGATAGCCCGGCGCTGGGAAGACCCAGCGTTTCCGCGGCTGTTTCCCTGGTTCGCTGAAGGCCGCTACTGGGATGAGCATATCCAGGCGCTGAACGAACAGACGATGCTGCTGCAGGCAGGCAGACACCAATGACCAATCCGCAGGAAAACTCCGCCGCTCCTCGCGCCCCCAGCGACCTCTGGGGCGTACTGCGCATGGCCGGCCGCTTGCCGCTGCTGGCGCTGCATGCGGTGGTCAGCCTGCCGGTGACCCTCGCGGTGGTTTCCCAGGGCTACAACAAAGAAGGCGCGCGCCGGCGGTGGGCCGAAGGCTGGATGGCCTGGTGGTCGGGCACCATGCTCCGAATCTTTGGGTTTCGGATCGAGGTCCGCGGCGAGCCCGCGGCGGAGCCGGTGTTCATCCTGGCCAACCATATGTCCTGGGCGGACATCGAGCTCATTCACAGCCAGCTGGCCGCGGGGTTTGTCGCCAAGGCGGAAATCGCTCGCTGGCCGCTGATTGGCTTTATGGCCAAAGTTGGCGGCACCGTGTTTCATCAGCGCGGCCACAGTGGCTCCCAGGCGCAGGTCACCGGGGCGCTGGCCGACCGGCTCCGAAGCGGACGTTCGGTCGCAATCTTCCCCGAGGGCCGGACAGGCCCGGGTCGACCCGTCCTGCCGTTCCACGGCCGCATGCTGCAGGCCGCGGTAGAGACCAACACGCCGATTCAGCCGGTGGCGATCACTTTTTTGCGGGACGGACGCTTTACGCCGGAGATCGCGTTCGGCGCTAATGAAAGCTTCGGCGCGTCGCTGGTTCGGCTGCTGCGGCAGCGAACGACGGTGGCGCGGATTCACTTTCTGGATACCCGGGCGCCCGATCTGGGGCGCAGCGAGCTGGCGCGCTGGGCGCGCGCGAAGGTGGCCCAGGTGGTGGAACATGACGACCCACTTTAAGCCGGCCCCGGGGCTGGCCAATCCCCACCTTCAGTCCATCATGGCGAGCTCCGCGCTGCGGCGTTTTCGCATGAGCCGGCCGATGCGGACGCTGCGCGAGATCAGCGAGCCGCACATCCTGACCACGGCCAGCGGCGTGCGGCTGGCCGGCCTTCATACCCCGGCGTCGGTCGACCGACCGCGCGGGCTGGTCATGTTGTTTCACGGTTGGGAAGGCAGCGCGGAGTCCACCTATCTGGTGGAGACTGCGTTTTCGCTGTGGCGAGCGGGCTACAGCGTGTTCCGCCTGAACTTCCGGGACCATGGCGACACGCACCACCTTAACCCGGGTATCTTTCACTCCTGCCGTATCGACGAGGTGGTCGAGGCCTGTCAGGAGATTCAGCAGCTGAGCCCGGTCAGGCCGCTGTTGCTGGCTGGGTATTCACTGGGCGGCAACTTTGCGTTGCGGGTAGCGCTTCGGGCTCCCGAAGCCGGGATCGATCTGACGCACGTGGTGGCGGTCAGCCCGCTGATCAGCCCGGCGAACGGCCTGCGCGCCATCGAGCAGGCGCCGTGGTTCTATAACCACTACTTCATGCGCAAGTGGCGGCGCTCGCTGCGGCGCAAGCAGAGTCTTTTTCCCCACCACGGGATCGACGACGATCTGCTGAGCGGGGATATGTACGAACTCACGGACCGCCTGGTCAGCCGGTACACCGATTATGAGGGGGCGCCCCCCTACTTCGAAGGCTACTCGATCGCCGGCAGCAGGCTGGCGAGGCTCCAGGTACCGGCCACCCTGCTGACGGCCGAGGATGACCCGGTGATTCCGGTAGAAGATTTTGATCACCTCAGCCTGCCTTCCCATGCTGATATCATGCGCTACCCCCACGGGGGCCACTGCGGATTTATTCACTCGTGGCGGCTGGAGAGCTGGGCCGTAAAATTTCTCGTACAGCGATTCAATAACGTGATCGGCGGCAGCGCGATTGTTGTCCCGGACCACGTCAGGACAAACACCGAATCATGATTGAACAAGCCATCGCGCTGCATAAGGCGGGTGATATTGAAGCGGCGGAAAAAGCCTACCGAGAGCTACTGGCGGCGGAGCCGGAGAACTTCGAGGCGCTGCATTTTCTGGCGCTGATTCGTCAGGACGCTGGTGCCCTGGACGAAGCGCTCGATCTGACCGAAAAGGCCATAGAGCTTCAGCCCGAAGTGGGTACCTATCACGCGACCCTGGGCGGCATCCGCTACGCTCAGGGTGACCTGCCGGCGGCCCGAGCCAACTACGAACACGCGCTGAGCCTCAATCCGAATCTGCCCGAGGGTCACAACACGCTCGGCTTCCTGCAGCTGCAGATGGGTGAGCCGGAGACGGCGGAAAAAACGCTGAATACGGCCCTGCGGCTGGACCCCGATTCGGTCCCGGTGCACGCTAACCTGGCTCAGGTTGCGCTCGCTCTTGGTCGCGTCGACGAGGCGGTAAACCTCTGTCAGCGCGCCCTGTCCATAGATCCGAAAAGCCTGCCGGCGCGGGCGACGCTCGCCGAAGCCCTGCTTGCGCAAGGCGCGTTTGCGATCGCTGAACAGGCCTTTCGAACCTGCCTGACCGAACGCCCCGGCGTGCCGGCCTGGCAAGCTGGGCTGGCCAACACGCTCGTTGCCCAGCAGCGCGCTGAGGAGGCGCGCGCGGTGACCCACGAGGGACTGGCGAATCATCCCCGGAACCCTGTTCTGCGGGCGGCCGCCGGCCACGCGGCGCTGGCGCTTTCGCACTGGCACGATGCCGCCGACCATTTTCAGCAGTCCCTGCTGGCCCGCCCGGGACATCACGCCATGATCGAAGGACTTGGCGATGCGCTGTGGGCCCGAGATGAGCTCGAACAGGCGCGGCAGTGTTTCGAAGCCGTCCCCACCTCGGCGAGTCGGGTTAAAGCAATGTCGGTGGCGGCAGAGCTCGGCGATGCTGAAGCGGCGACGGCTGGCCTGGGTCAAATGCTGGCAGACAACCCGGGCGACATGCGAGCGAGCCTCGCGCTGGCCTCGGTGCAGGCGGCGGGAGACGACTTAAACGCGGCGCTCGCAACAGCGGAGAGCAGCCTCGGCACTGACGGTGCCAACGGCGCCGAGGTACCGCGCAATGCGGTGGCCCTGCTGGCGGCCGAATTGGCGCTGAAGCTTGGACAGCCCGACCGTGCGGTCAGCGTTCTTAAGCATTTTGTTGCCAATCGCTCCAGCGATCGCGACGGTGCGCTGGCCCGGGAGTTTGAGGCGCGGGCGATGGACCAGGCCGGAGATTACGCGGCGGCCGCTACCGCCTTTCAGGGTGTGACGCGGGAAGTCCATATCGCGCCGGTCAGTCTGCCGGCGCCGGAGCTTCCGCCGGCGCTGGAGAACCCGGTCGACGATGGTCGCGAGCCGCCGGTGGTGCTCACCGGTGCACCCGGCAGCGGGGTCAACCTGCTCGCCAGGATGCTCTCCGGCGGGCAGCACTTTGACGTGCTCGAAGACCGGTTTATCGAGCCGGGCCAGCGCCGGGATTTTCTGGACTCAAGCGCTGAGCGGCGCCGCGGAAAACGCTCGCCCGAGGAGCAGCACCGGCTGGAGCGACGCGCATACTGGAATGCGGCTGAGCGTCGTCGCGATCACATCGAAGGACGCGTGCTCGCCCTGGATGTGGTCCCCATGACTCAGGCCCGCATAGGCGCGCTGGCGAGCTATTTCCCCGGCGCAACCGTCATCCTTGCCGTGCGCCATCCGGCAGACCTGCTGCTTCATGCAAGGACGCTGGGATGGCGAGATGGCTTGATCAGCGCCGACACGCTGCTGAATTTTTATCGGAGCGTGCTGGACGTCGAGGGCGTGACGCTGCTGCCGGTGAACGTGGGTGACCTGCCGGCGGGCGCGGATGAGTTGGCGGACGCGCTGGCCGAGCCGCTCGCCCCGCTGACCGCCCGCTATGAGATCACCCTGGCCGGCGTCGGCCGCAGCCGGGACAGCCGCTTCACCGATCATCATCTGCCCAACGGCCAGCATCAGCACTACCGCGAAAACCTTGCACTGCTGAATCCTTCCCTGAGCCAGCTGGCGGGCGATCTGGGTTTCTGAGGCGGCGGGGCCGCCAAACCATTGAGGTAACGACTATGAATCTTCGACTTAAGCCTCTGGGCGGCGCCGCACTGCTGGCGCTTGGTAGCGTCGGCATCGACGCGGTGGCGCGCGACCTGCCGCTCGACCGCCTGTCCCTGCCTGAGGGATTTTCGGTGGAACTGTTTGCGGACGACGTGCCCAATGCCCGTGCCATGGCTCGCGGCGATCGAGGAACCCTGTTTGTGGGCTCACGCAAGGCGGGCAAGGTCTACGCCGTGGTCGACAAAGATGGTGATCACCGCGCGGATGAGGTCTTTACGATCGCCAGTGGCCTGAAGCTGCCGAGCGGCATTGCGTTTCGCGACGGTTCGCTGTTTGTCGGGGCGGTCAGCACCGTATACCGGCTGGACGATATCGAGTCTCGGCTGGACAATCCGCCGGAGCCGGTGGTGGTCACCGATCAGTTTCCCTCCGAAACGCATCACGGCTGGAAATATCTGGGCTTTGGCCCTGACGGCAAGCTCTACGTGCCGGTTGGCGCTCCCTGTAACGTCTGCCTCGAAGACGGTTACGCGGAGATCCAGCGTATGGACCCAGACGGCTCCAACGTTGAGACGGTGGCGCAGGGCGTTCGCAATTCGGTTGGCTTCGACTGGCATCCGCAAACCGGAGAGCTGTGGTTCACCGACAACGGGCGCGACATGATGGGGGACGACGTGCCGCCCTGTGAGCTCAATCACCTGGCGAAGCCCGGTCAGCACTTTGGCTTTCCGTTCTGTCACGGTGGGGATGTCGCTGATCCGGAGTTCGGTGAGCAGGCGGCCTGCAGCGAGTTTCGCCCGCCGGCCGCGCAGCTCGGCGCCCACGTAGCGCCGCTGGGCATGAAGTTTTATGTCGGCAGCCAGTTTCCCGCGGAGTACCAGGAGCAGATCCTGATCGCGGAGCACGGCTCGTGGAATCGGAGTAAGAAAAGCGGTTATCGCCTGACCTTAGCCCGCCTGGACGGCGATGAGGTCACCAGCTACGAAGTGTTCGCCAGCGGCTGGCTGGGGGACGACGAGAGCGTCTGGGGTCGACCGGCCGATCTGCTGGTCTGGGACGATGGATCGCTCCTGGTGTCGGACGACAGCGCCGGCGTCATCTACCGCATTTATTACGAGGGTTCACAGACACCGATCGCACCCTGAAACTACTCTAAAGGCCAGCTTACTAAGGAACCCGCTAAGACCATGGAAGTCTGGCAAATCCTGCTGCTGGCCCTGGTCCAGGGGCTGACCGAGTTTCTGCCTGTTTCCAGCTCGGCTCACCTGATACTGGCCAACCGGCTGTTCGGCTGGGCCGACCAGGGGCTGGCCATGGACGTGGCGGTTCACGTGGGCTCGCTGCTGGCGGTCGTGGGCTATTTTCGCCGCGACCTCCTCGCCATGCTGAGCGGCGGGAACTCGCCGGCGTTCCCAGAGCTTCCGGCGCGCTCGCTGGCGATATGGCTGGTGCTGGTCACCGTGCCGCTGGTGATTTGCGGTGTGCTGTTCGCTGACGTCATCGGCACTCAGCTACGGCGGATCGAAGTGATCGGCGCTGCGTCGATCGTGTTTGGTCTGGTCCTCTGGCTGGCTGATCGCTGGGGTCGTCGGAGCGAGACCCGGGTACAGCCGCCGGCGATGATCAGCATGGGTCTGGCGCAGGCGCTGGCCCTGATCCCCGGCACCTCCCGCTCCGGCATCACCATGAGCGCCGGACTGGCCGCCGGGCTGGATCGCGAGACCGCCAGCCGCTTCGCCTTCCTGATGGCCATTCCGGCCCTGGGGTCAGCCGGGCTTTACAGCGCCTGGGACCTGCTGTCTTCCGGCCAGGATCCTCACCTGGGTGAGTTTGCCCTGGCGGTTGCTGCCTCGGCCGCTGGCGCGTGGGTCTGCATCGACGCGTTTCTCCGCCTGGTCGGGCGGCTCGGCATGCTGCCGTTTGTTATCTATCGCGTGGCGCTCGGCGTGTTCCTGCTCGTGCTGGCCGCCACCTGACACCGAGGATTCCGGGCGGAATCAGCGGTTCGAACCCTCACGATCGGTTGTCGCTACTCCTGCCGAATTGGTGCGTTCTGTGCATTTTGCACCAGATTGGTGCACAATATTGGTGCAATCTGAGGTTCTGGCGAGCCAGAGCGGTGCGTTCACGCGCCTTTTACCGTGGCACGCGCCTTGCTTCATCGAACGAGATATTTTCACCGCACGCCCCCGATCGGGGCCGCCCGACTTCCAAACACTGAGGAGAATTTTACGGTCATGGCTGGCGAAGACGTTATCAAGAAAATCAAAGACGAAGAGATTGCATTCGTAGATCTGCGCTTTTGCGACAGCAAGGGCAAAGAGCAGCACGTGACCGTCCCCGCCAGCGTGGTGGATGAGGACCTGTTTGAGGAAGGCAAGATGTTCGACGGCTCCTCCATCGCGGGATGGAAGGGCATCAACGAATCCGACATGATCCTGATGCCGGAGGCCGAAACGGCCGTGCTCGATCCGTTCGCCGAGGAGCTCACCCTCAACGTCCGTTGCGATGTTCTGGAGCCGGCCACGATGCAGGGTTACACCCGCTGCCCCCGCTCCACCGCGAAGCGAGCTGAGGCGTTTCTCAAGTCGTCCGGTATTGCCGACACGGCTTACTTCGGTCCGGAGCCCGAGTTTTTTGTCTTTGACGACGTGAAGTGGAGCAATGAGATGCACGGGTGCTCCTACCTGATCGATTCCGAAGAAGGCGCCTGGAACACAAACAAGGAATACCCGGATGGCAACATGGGCCATCGTCCTGGCGTGAAAGGCGGCTACTTCCCGGTGCCGCCGGTGGATTCGCTGCACGACATGCGAAGCGCCATGTGTCTGACCCTTGAGGCGATGGGCGTGCCGGTGGAGGTCCACCACCACGAAGTTGCCACCGGCGGTCAGTGTGAGATCGGCACCGCGTTCAACACGCTGACCACCCGCGCGGATCAGAACATGATCCTCAAATACGTGGTCCACAACGTTGCCCACGGTTTCGGCAAAACCGCCACCTTCATGCCCAAGCCGCTGGTGGACGACAACGGCAACGGCATGCACGTTCACCAGTCCATCGCCAAAGACGGTCAGAATCTGATGTCAGGCGAAGGCTACGGCGGTCTGTCTGACACGGCGCTTCACTACATCGGCGGTATCTTTAAGCACGCTCAGGCGATCAATGCTTTTGCCAACGCTTCCACCAACAGCTACAAGCGCCTCGTGCCGGGCTTTGAGGCGCCGGTGCTGCTGGCCTACTCGGCCCGCAACCGCTCCGCCTCGATTCGAATCCCCTATGTGTCCAGCCCGAAAGCGCGGCGCATCGAGGTGCGGTTCGGCGATTCTTGCGGCAACCCGTACTACACGTTTGCCGCGATGCTGATGGCTGGTCTGGATGGCATTCGCAATCAGATCCATCCGGGCGAGCCGATGGACAAAGACCTGTACGACCTGCCGCCGGAAGAGGAAAAGACTATCGCCACGGTTTGCCACTCGCTGGATCAGGCGCTGGCGGCCCTCGATGCGGACCGTGAGTTCCTGAAGGCCGGTGATGTGTTCAGCGATGACCTGATCGACGGGTATATCGACCTGAAGATGGATGAGGTCACGATGCTGCGTAAGAGCACCCATCCGGTGGAAATGGCGTTGTACTACTCGCTCTAAGACGCTGGTGGGCGGGTCGGGCCTTAACGTTCGATCCGCCCTGCGGGCGTTACAATAAGGGGTATCCGATGTGGAGAAGTTGTCCCATGAGAACCTTAACAATTTGTATCGCTGGCGCTACCTTGCTTTTCGCCCTGAACGCTGCACAGGCTCAGGCTATCTACAAAACGGTGGACGCTGACGGCAACGTGACCTATTCCGACCAGCCGCCTAATCCTGAGGCTCAGCCGATGGACCTGCCGCCGATTACGGTGGCCGATCCCTACGAGGCCCGGGTCAATCGTTCGGTCGACAACGATGAGCCCGTGGAGGAGCTGGTCCCTTACGCGGACTTTCGCCTGCTGAGCCCGACCCAGGAAGAACACTTCTGGGGCACCGGCGGCACGTTCACCGCGCAGGTTGCGTCGAGCGAGCCGCTCGCGCGGGGTCACCTGGTGCAGTTTTACCTCGACGGCAGTCTGGCCGGTACGGGCACCGGCAACTTTCTGGAGTTCACCGGCATCGACCGCGGCGAGCACCGAATCCGCGCTGAGATCACCACCCCCAGCGGCGAGATCCTCGCCCGCACCGAGGACGTGGTCTTTTTTATGCGTCAGCAGTCCGTCATCAACCGGGCCCGCAATTAAGTTGATGGCGATGGGGAGCTGGTGCTGACTGTCCGATCGCCATTAAAGGAGCCGACGCTCTCCGCGCTTGCCGATCCGCCGCCGTCGCTCAACGAACTATCGCTGGCGGTTCTGCTGATCGATCGGGATCTGCGCTTGCGTTACCTCAACGAGGCGGCGATTGGCTGCGCCGGTCAAAACCCGCCGCTGGGTGCACCGCTGGAAAGCATCGGTCCGCTCGGCGAGCTGCTCGGGCCTTCCGCTCGCCGGGCTTTGGCCCAGCGTGAAATCATCATCCAGGGTTTCAGCCCGGAATCGTCTAGCCACCTGAATCAGGCTTATGACGTCGCCTTTACTCCGACAACCGCACCCGGCCACGGGGCTGAGCCCGGCGAAGATCGGCTGCGGATCGAGATGATGCCGCTCGCCGGCCGCGCGGAATACGATCAGAGCCTCAAAGAGCGCTGGCGCCGCGAAGCGCTCGGGCGCTTTACGCGATCGCTGGCCCACGAAATCAAAAATCCGCTGGGGGGCATGCGCGGTGCCGCCCAGCTGCTTGAGTCACAGGTGGACCCCGGCCTGCACGAGTACACCAAAATTATTGTGGCTGAGGTGGATCGGCTCGCGCGGCTGGTTGACAACCTGCAGGCGCGCCGTGGCGGTGGCCAGCACCAACGACTGAACATTTACCGACCCCTGGAGCGCGTCTGCCAGCTACTGAGGGCGCAGTATCCCGAGCTGGACCTCGTCCGGGATTACGATCCGTCGGTCCCGCGCCTGACCGGCGACACGGATATGCTGGTGCAGGGCTTTTTGAATATTGCGATCAACGCCGTGCAGGCGGGAGCCAGCTGCATCACGTTGCGAACCCGGGTCAAGCGCGGCGTGGCGCTGCCGGATGGCCGCAGCCGCTCCGCGCTGGCGGTCGAAGTTCAGGACAACGGCCCCGGCGTGCCGGAAGACCTGCAGGCGATGCTGTTTGTGCCGCTGGTGTCCGGTGCTGATGGCTCCGGCATGGGTCTGACCATCGCGCAGCGTGTGGCCCATCAGCACGGCGGAATCGTGCGCCTGGCCGGAGCCGGTAATCCCACCATCATGCAGTGGCTGTTCCCGCTCCCGTGATGGCCCCGTCACACATCTGGGTCGTCGACGACGACGAATCGATCCGCTGGGTCCTGGAGCGCGCGCTCAAGCGCGACGACTGGGAGGTGCGCAGCTTCGGCGCCGCGGACGAAATGCTGGAGGCCGCCACGGGCGGTT
>JBCDKA010000130.1:0-11027 GCA_038747195.1 Pseudomonadota bacterium | reverse complement strand
TTGTTGTTCCTTCCATGTTCATGATTATTTCTGGCCTCGCTTGCCAAGTGGGCTTGCCGCCGGGGCCGTCAGCCCTTCCAGATCATCGGAATAGAACTCAAGGTCGGAAGAAGGTGACAGTCAGACGGGGCAGCGCGCCCCAAAGAAATGTATGGACACGAAAGAGATGGGGCCGAAAGCGGCCGCTTCAACATCCCCGGGGTTCCGCCACCGCGGCCCCGCTGGCAACTGAAGTAACGTTGGCTATCCCAGCGGCTTACTAACCGTCAGGTTTGGTCCGGGCACGCGGGTGGGCGGCGTCGTACACCTTGGCCAGGTGCTGAAAGTCCAGATGTGTGTAAACCTGGGTGGTGCTGATATCGCTGTGACCGAGCAGCTCCTGAATCGCCCGCAGCTGGCCGCTCGATTCGAGCAGATGGGAGGCAAAAGAATGCCTCAGCATGTGCGGGTGAACGCGCTGCCATAGCCCCATCTGACGAGCCCGAAGAGCGACCCGGCTCTGGATGGCGCGATGGCTGAGCGCAGCGCCCCGCGTGCTGACAAAGACGGCGTCACTGGTCGTCGCCGGGCGAGCGTTGCGCCAACAGATCAGCGCCTCGCGGGCCTTGCTGCCCACCGGTAGCACCCGCTGCTTCCGGCCTTTGCCGGTGACCTTGACGGTCGACAGGTCTGCGGTGAAGCCGGACCAACGAAGGGCAGCGAGTTCCGCCAGACGCAAGCCGGAGGAATAAAACAGTTCGAGCAGCGCGCGGTCACGAAGCGCCAGGAGATCATCACCGGGAAAGCTCAGCAGGCGCTCGATTTCGTCGGGGTCGAGCGATCGAGGGAGTCGTTTGGCCGCTTTCGGTGCACGGACCCCTCGCGCCGGATTGAGGCTCAGCTGATCTTCCCGGATGAGCCACTCGAACCAGCTGCGTAGCGCTGACAACGTCCGAGCGATGCTCCGGCCGGACAGCCCCTCGCGCCGCATGCCGGCAGCGAAGCGGCGGATCTCCTCTGGACCGAGTTCACTCGGTTCCTCGTAGCCCGCCTTGTCGGCAAAGGCGGCGAGGCGCGCCAGGTCGCGCTGGTACGCCTGACAGGTGCGCGGAGACAGCTGGCGCTCGTCGGTGAGATGCTGCAGAAACTGCGCCGCCTGACGGCTGATCGCGTTGTCGGCAGAACCTGCCGGCGGGGCCATCAGGCCTGCTGCTGCAGCGCTTCGGGCATCTGCTGAGCCAGACAGTGACCCAGCGTCTGGGCCATCAGGCTCAGAAACAGCGTTCCCATGCCCGGGTGAAACTGATCCTCGCTGTCGCTTCCCAGTGCGAGTACGCCCATGGCCACTTGAGTATCGAGCGGCGTGCAGACGGCCGACTGAACCTCGGGTGCCGCATCGCCAAACAGCAGCTCCCGGCGGCGCCGGTTCAAACGTCCGCAAAGCGGTTCGCTGATCGCGGTGAGCGCCGCCAGTTCGGCCCGGGCCTGTTCATCCCGCGGCGTCCGCAGCACCGGATGGTCCGGCAGTCCCTCCCCGTCGACCAACACCAGCGAGACCTGGCGACAGCCAAATTGCTCGCTGAGACGCTGGCTGACGCGGTCCAGCAGTTCCTGCAGTGACTCACTCTGAACCATCTCGAGCTGCACCCGATGCATACGTTCCAGGATCTGCTGGTTTTCGCTGGCGACCGTCCGGTATTCCTCCAGCAAACCTCGCTGCTGTCTGATCTCCTGCTGAAGCATGGTGACCTGCCGTTCGATCAGCGACGATCCGCTGGTGTCGTGCGGCACCGTCAGCACCTCAAGCAGCTCCGGATAGCGCGATAAAAAATCTGGGTTGTCGGCCAGGTATTGCGCAACCTGGCTGTCGTCTATGGCCATGAGTAAGCCGCCCCTGTTGTCGTCAGCTGTGGAGGTCGATCGTGCCGCTGAACGCGTATTCAGCGGGCCCGGTCATCATAACCTGTGCCCCGGGGCCGGACCATTCGATCCCCAGCGCGCCGCCGGGCAGCTCGACCTCAACCGGGCTTGTGACCCGTTCCCGCAGGATCATCGCCGCCGCCGCGGCGCACGCGCCGCTGCCGCAGGCCTGAGTCTCGCCGGCGCCACGCTCGAAGACACGCAGGCGCACCCGGCTGCTGTCCAGCACCTGGACAAAGCCGGCGTTGACCTGTCGAGGAAAGGCGGGGTGCTGCTGGAGCGCCTCGCCGAGCTCCAGCACCGGCGCCGAGTCAACGTCGGGTACCTCGAGGACGGCATGAGGGTTGCCCATCGAGAGCACCACAAAACGGTGCGGGGTACCGGCCACCGCCAGGTCATGTTCAGGCCCCGGCTCATCGCTGATCACCGGCACCCGGGCCGGATCAGTCGCGGGCACACCCATGCCCACCGTCACCTGACCGGATCCAAGAATTGTCACCTGCATCCGGCCGGCGGCGCTGAGCAGGGAGCTTTGCTCGTCGATCTCGCCGCGATCATAAAGCCAGCGCGCGACGCACCTTACGCCATTGCCGCACTGCTCGACCTCACCACCGTCGGGATTAAAGATGCGATAGCGGGCGGCGTCAGGCGCCGGCGCCCGCTCCAGCACCAGCACCTGGTCGCAGCCGACGCCGATGCGGCGGTCTGCCAACCGCCTCAGCTGGGCCGGATCGAGCGACAGCGTGTCCTCCCGGCCATCCAGCACCACAAAGTCGTTGCCCAGACCCTGCATTTTGGTGAACGGCAAATCCGATGGCGCCGTCATTAGATCGAGCTGTCTTTGTCGTTTTCATCCTCGCTGTCGTCGCTGTCGCCGGCGGTTTGCGCTGCACTGTCGACCTCGGTGTCGCTGGCCTCCGGACGGAACAGCGCGCCCTTGTTGCCGCAGCCGGCCAGCGCTGCAACGAACACGGCCGCCAGCGTTGAACTCAGGACCAGCCGCACTTTCGGCTGGGAGGTCTGGACCCTCGGTTTAAGGAGGTTTCGCAAAAGCGCCATGGCACCCGTTCTCGAGCATTGATCGACACCGCGCATTATACCCGCGCGCCACGGCGCTGGACGCCATCCCGCGTGATGCCGGAAAATATAGTCATGAAACTAGAAAGTGTCACCGTAGAAACCGGCGCAGCACCCACCTGCTGCGTCATCTGGCTCCACGGCCTCGGCGCCGATGGACATGATTTCGAACCGGTTGTGCCACAGCTGAAGTGGGCGGAGGCGCCGGACGTCCGTTACATCTTTCCACACGCGCCCATTCAGCCCGTCACGATCAACGGCGGCATGCAGATGCGAGCCTGGTACGACATTCTCGGACTGGATCTGGAGTCGCGGGTCGACGAAGGCGGCATTCGAGCGTCAGCAGGCCAGGTACAGGCGATCCTCGACGAGCAGATCGAGAAAGGCATCAGCAGCGATCGCATTGTGCTCGCGGGCTTCTCGCAGGGTGGCGCGGTGGCGTTGATGCTCGGGCTCACTTATGCCAAACCGCTGGCGGGCATCATCGCGCTATCGACGTATCTGCCGCTGACCGAACAGCTTGAAGACGAGCGCAGCACCGAAAACGCCAACACTCCCATTTTTTGGGGTCACGGCCGTGTCGACCCGGTGGTTGCTTATGGCCTGGGCGAAATGTCGGCGGCGAGGCTTCGTCAGTGGGGCTACTCGGTCGGCTGGCACGACTATCCCGTCGCCCACGGGGTACATCCGCAGGAAATTTCCGACCTGCGTGACTGGCTGCAAAGCTGCCTGGACCGCCCTTGAGTTTGAGCCCGGCAATCGCGTCCGGCAACGAACAAACGGCCGCTCGCTGGTTTCCCAACTTTTGCCGCCCGACGGTGGTATTCAGCCTGATGGTGCTGGCCCAGCTGGTAGTGATGGTCATGTGGCTGGCGCCGGGTCGACCCAACGATTCACTGGGGGCGCTTGCGGTTGCCAGCCTCTTCGGCCAGTGGGTCATGCTGCTGTGCGCCGTATCGCTCTGCAAGCTGCGCAGTCTGCTCGGCCGGTGCTCCGTGATCACCGGGCTCAGCCTGGCCTACCTGCTGGTATTGGCCCTGGTGGCCCTGGCAACCATCAGCGCGGTTGGCGCTGATCGATTCGCCAGCTTTGGACTCACCACCGGGGGGCCCGCGATTCGCCAATACACCGTTAACAACGTGCTGATCGCCGCGCTGGTGGCGGCGGCGGCGCTGCGGTACTACTACATCCAGCAGCAGTGGCGCGCGGGCGTGCAGGCCCAGTCGGAGGCTCAGATCCGAGCGCTTCAGGCTCGCATCAGACCCCATTTCCTGTTCAACAGCATGAATACCATCGCCAGCCTGATTCGCAGCCGCCCGCAGGTTGCCGAGGAGGCCGTCCTTAATCTCTGCGATCTTTTTCGCGCGGCACTATCGGACGCCGCGGACGACAGCACGTTGGGCCAGGAGCTGAAGCTGTGTCAGCGTTACATGGAAATCGAGCAGCTTCGCCTGGGCGATCGATTAAGGGTGAGCTGGCAGATCGACGAGTTGCCGCAGCGCGAGCCGCTCCCGTCCTTGATCCTTCAGCCACTGGTGGAAAACGCCGTGTATCACGGGATCCAGCCGCTGCCCGAGGGTGGTGAGGTCACGATCAGCGGCAGTCGGGACAGCGGGCGCTGGTCGGTGAGCGTGACCAATCCGAGAGGGCCGGCGGTTGAGCGCCGCCCCGAGGGAAATCAGATAGCGCTGAACAATATCCGCCAGCGGCTGGAGCACCGCTACGCCGGTGAGGCTACACTGGCAATCGAAAAAAACGCAGACAGCTTCCGGGTCACGGTGGCTGTGCCGATGGGAGACGCGTCATGAAAGTAATTGTGGTGGACGATGAGCCCCTGGCCCGGGAGCGCCTGACCTCACTGCTGGAGGAGGCTGAGGGGGTGGAAGTCATGGCCACCGCGGGCAACGGCCGCGAAGCCATCGAAAAGATCCGGGAAACCTCACCGGAGCTGGTGTTTATGGATATCCGGATGCCGGTGATGGACGGTCTAGAGGCGGCCCATCATCTGCGGATGCTGGAGCCCCCGCCTCGACTGATCTTCTGCACCGCCTACGACCAGCACGCGCTGGAAGCTTTCGACGCCAACGCCATCGACTACCTGGTAAAGCCCGTCCGGGCCGACCGCCTGACCGAGGCTCTGACCAAAGCGCGCCAGGTCAGGGCCGAAGACCTCAACACCCCGCCCTTGGCGGAGCGCCGCAGCCATCTGTGTGCCCGGGTCCGCGGCAATCTGGAGCTGATCGCATTGGACGACGTGATCTGCCTGCATGCGGAGCACAAGTACGTCACGGTGATTTATCGGGGTGGTGAAGTGCTGATCGAAGAGCCACTCAAAGCGCTCGAGGATGAATTCGGTGATCGTTTTATGCGGGTTCATCGCAACGCCCTGGTCGCCCTCACCGCCGTCGCCGGCCTGGAGAAGAGCGAGGGCCAGATTGTGGTGCGGCTGCACGGCACCGAGCGGCGGCTCGAGGTCAGCCGACGCAACCTCCCACAGGTGCGGAAAATTATCAAAGGCCTTTAGGGTCTTCACTGGACCGAGTCCGGTCACCAAGCAATCGAAAGGAGCTGTAGTGAAACTACGACTGGCAACGCGGGAAAGCCCGCTCGCTCTCTGGCAGGCCCGACACGTTGCCTCGCTGCTCGAACAAAGCGGCGGGGATGTGGAAGTCGAACTGGTGCCGATGACCACCCAGGGTGATCAGCAGCTCAATCAGCCGCTGGCGGCCATCGGCGGCAAAGGCCTGTTTCTGAAGGAACTGGAGCAGGCCATGGCGGACGGTCGTGCCGATTTTGCGGTGCACTCGCTCAAGGATGTGCCCTACGAGCTGCCGGACGGGTTTACGCTGGCTGCGGTCCTGGACCGACACGACCCGAGAGACGCGCTGGTCAGCCCACGCTACGCCAGTCTCGACGAATTGCCCGCCGGCGCGGTGGTCGGCACCTCCAGCCTCCGGCGGCAGGCTCAGCTGCTCAACCGCCGGTCCGATCTGACGGTACGCAGCCTCCGGGGCAACGTGAACACCCGGCTCAGAAAACTCGATGACGGTGACTACGACGCCATTGTGCTGGCGACCGCCGGCCTTGAGCGGCTGGCTATGGCCGACCGCATCACCCAGCGGATCGACGTGGAGGTCTCACTTCCTGCGGTCGGCCAGGGGGTGGTGGCGATCGAATGCCGGGAAGATGACGACGCCTGCATCTCGGTGATGCGGCGCCTGCATCATGCACCCACTCACCGTCTGGTCACGGCCGAGCGTAGCTTTAGCGAAGCGCTGGCCGGGAGCTGTCAGCTGCCGATGGCCGCAAACGCCACCACCAGCGGCGATGAGCTGCACCTCGACGGTCTGGTGGCCACGGCTGACGGCAGCCGGCTGCTTCGCGAGGCGACTGTCGGCCCGATGACCGATCCGGCGGGGCTGGGCCTCGCACTGGCCCAGAGCCTGCTCAAGGCCGGCGCTGACGAGATCCTGGACGCAGCCAGATGAGCGGGACCGGGCTGACCACCCGGGGCGAGCTGGAGGTGGATCTGGCGGCGATCCGACATAACTACCGCGCGCTGAAGGAACACTCAGCTCCCGGTCGCTGTGCCGCGGTTATCAAAGCCGACGCTTACGGCGCGGGCGCGGTGTCGGTTGCCCGGGCGCTCGGTCAGGAGGGCTGCCGAGTGTTTTTTGTGGCTGACGCGCGTGAGGGCGTAGCGCTTCGCCAGGAGATGCATGACGCCGAGATTATGCTGCTGGACGGTCTCAGCGATACCGACTTGCCCGCCGTGAAAGAGGCCGGGCTGATTCCCGTGCTCAATTCCCCGCGGCAGCACCAGCGCTGGCAGGCCGCCGGCGGCGGCCCAACTGTGTGGCAGGTCGACAGCGGCATGAACCGATTGGGGATGGCAAAGGCTGAGGCGGAGGCGTTGGCTGGCGAAGACCGCCCGCCAGACCTGCTGCTCACCCATTTTTCCTGCGCTGATGAAATCGACAAAACCGCCCATGCGCAGCAGCTGAAGCACATCGCTGAGCTCCGCGCAGCTTTCCCGGACGTATCGATGAGCCTCGGCAACACCGCCGGCATTCAGCTCGGCGCGGCGGGACGATCCAGCCTCAGCCGCTGCGGCATCGGTCTGTTTGGCGTCAACCCAGCGTCAGCTAATCCCGGACCCGGGGTGATGCTCAAGTCTGCGGTCCGGCTGCGGGCACGGGTCCTACAGCACCGATCGATTCCCGCCGGCACACCCGTGGGCTACGGTGCAACCTGGTATGCGGAGGACGCTTGCCATCTGCTGACCGTCGCGCTGGGCTATGCCGACGGCATTCCGCGGCGTCTGGGTAACCGCGGCAGCGCAACCTTCGACGGCACGGCGTTACCCATGGTGGGCCGGGTGAGCATGGACTACCTGACGCTCGACGCGAGCGGCCTGGAGGCACGCCAACGCGAAGACGCCCGCTGGGTGGATCTGTTTGCCGACGCGACCGCGCTGGACCGGCTTGCCAGCGAGGCAGACACGATCAGCTACGAGCTGCTGGCCCGGCTGGGGCCGCGCATCCGGCGTCGGTACCTGACGTGACGGAGAGTCTAGACCGGCTGACCGTACTGCTCGGCCGGCCGGCGGAGCTTGCTCAGCCATGGTGCCAGGCCTTCCGCGAGCTGGGTGCGCGCGTGATCCATCAGCCCGCGCTGCAGCTCGATCCAGCGACGCCGGGGGCGGCCGAGCTGGCTGCGCTGTCCGACGTCAGATCGACCGACTGCTCAGTGTTTTCCAGCAGGCCCGCCCTGACACACGCGCTCACGCTGCCGGCGATAAGCGATCGGCTGGCGCGCACCGTTTCGTGGGCGGTGGGGACGCAAACCGCCAGGGCGCTGGTCGAGGCCGGCGCCGGCTTGGTTCACTCGCCGGCTGACGGCGCTGGCGCTGACGCACTGCTGGCCGATCCCGCATTCCCGGGGGCTCAACGCGTTTTTCTGTTCGCCGCCAAAGGTGGGCGAAAGATCCTGGCCGAGACGCTCGCCCGACGTGGCGTCGAAGCGATCGACGTCTACGTCTATCGACGCTCTCCGGCGCCGATGGACCCGACCGCCGCGGAAGCGTTGGACCGAGCCGCGCCGCCGATTGTGGTTGTCGGCAGCAGCGTGGCGATTCTTGAGCAGCTGCTGGCGCTCTTTGGCGACACCCTGAAGGATCAATATCTGATCAGCCTGAGTCCGCGAATCACCGAGGCCGCAGCGCGCTTTCCATTCGCCGAGGTGATCGCCGCCCAGAGCCCGGATTTGCCCAGCATCATCCAGGCCGCGCGCCTGATCCGAGACAGGAACGCGTTCTAAGTCGTGGTCGGCGGCAAGCGCGAAGTGACGAGACTGCGCTAAAATCGCGCCATGGACGATCAAAAACCCCAAGCGGACGACGCCGCTGAAGCATCGCCCGCCGGCGAGGATACCCAGGAGCTGCCGCAGGTTTCGGACTCCGCCGAAGCCTCAGCGCCCGATGAACTCCCGCCAGAGCTCGAACCAGAGCTCGAACCAGAGCTCGAACCAGAGCTCGAACCAGAGCTCGAACCAGAGCTCGAGCCAGAGCCGGAGCCCGAGCGCATGCGCGAGCCTGACCGTCACGCTGACGCGGCCGCGGAATCCCAGGAAAACAGCCAATCAACACGAGAAGTCGCCACCGAGCCGGCGCCGGTTGTCGTCAAGAAAGGCGGCGGCATGGCGTCGCTGGCGCTGCTGCTCGCCCTCGGGGCCGCCGGCCTGTCAGGCTACCAGTGGTACGAGGGACGGTCCGCGGCAGGACCGACGGAGCAGGCCGAGCTGCCGGATTACAACGGCCTGATCACACAGCGCAGCCAGGAGCTCGAGAATCGACTGACCACGCGCGTCGAGCAGGTGGAAAACCAGCTGGCCAGCCAGGAACGACAGCTTGGCACCCGCCTCGATGGCCAGGGTGATGAGCTCGAAAGCCGGGTCGATGCGGCCCTGTCAGAGATCCGCAAGAGTCTGGGCGAGGCGCGCAGCACGATGGAGCAGGATCTGGACGAGGTGAAACGCCAGAATCAGCGGCTGCGGGCCGACCGGGAGGGGCTCGATGCCACCCTGGCCGGTATCGAGGAGTCGAGCCGACGGTCGGCCAGCGCGTTTGAACGGCGGCTCGGACACGTGGAGTCCAGCATGGGGGCCCTGGCCGATACGCGCGGCGATGCGGCAAGCCAGCTCGCGCTGGCGGAAACCGAATATCTGCTGCGGGCTGCCACCGAACGGTTGAGCCTGTTTGGCGACGCTGAGGGCGCCAGCCGCGCGCTGGCGCTCGCGGACCAGCAGCTCAGCAGCGTCGACGACCCGATCTACAGCACCGTGCGGCAGGCTCTTGCGGAACACCGCCAGGCTTTGAGTCAGCTTCAGCTGCCCGATCGGGTGGCGCTCTCCACCGAACTGCTTGCGCTGGCCCGGAGTTCGGCGGAATGGCCCCTGGACGCCCGGCGCAGCCTGAACACCAGCGGCGCCAATCTGCTGGTGCCGGAGACGACCGAGGAGGGCTGGTGGGCTCGATTTAAGTCGGTTCTGTCCAACGTGGTGGTGGTGCACCGAGAAAAGGAAACCGCGACCGTGCTGCTCACGCTGGAAGAAGAGCGGTTACTGCGGGAAAACATTCGCCTCCAGCTCCAGGTGGCGCAGCTTGCGGCCGCTCGAGGGGAGCAGGCACTCTTTGAATCTTCGGTGGCCGCGGTCCGTGACTGGATCACCGAGTATTACCAGACCAACGCGGAGCCGGTGGCCGACGCGTTGACCCGGCTCGATAAGCTCGCCGGAACCCGATTGAGCCCCGAACTGCCTGACATCTCCGGCGCGCTGCGACAGCTTCGCAGCATTCGCGCCACCGAAGATCTGGCGGATCGCGCGGCGCCCGTCGGCGGAGCCGAAGGCCGATGAAAACTATGCTGTCTCTGGTGCTCGCGGTGGGACTGGCCCTGCTGGCTATTTGGGCGCTGCCGCTGCTGCGGGGCTACGTGCTGATCCGCGCCGACGGCTGGGCGGTCGAGATGAACGTGTTTGTCCTGCTCGCGTCGCTGGCTTCGCTGTATATCCTGATCCGCCTGGGAATCTGGCTTTGGTACCTGCCCGGCAACGCCGTGCGGGGCTTTTTCCAGCGACGAGCCGCAGCTCAGCTGGAGATCGGCATGCTCGCGCTGTCGGAAGGCAACTGGCAGAAAGCCGAAAAGGCGCTGTCCAAAGCGGCCCGCAAAGGCGACCAGTCGGCCCTCAGCTATATCGGCGCCGCCCAGGCGGCCGCCGGGACCGGACACGAGGGACGCGCCGACGAATATCTCCAGCACGCTGATCAGTCCAGCAAGGCCCACGACTCGGTGCTCATCACCCGAGCGTCCCTGCAGCTGTCGGCCAACCACCCGGATGAAGCGCTGGCGACGCTGAACGAGCTCGGCCGCACCAAAGAAACCCGCCCGCGGGTGCTGGAGCTCAAGGCGAGAGCCCTGGAGCAGCTGGAGCGCTGGACCGAGCTGGCTGCGATCGCGCCGGCGCTGACCAAGGCCAAGATCATCGACAATGAGCAGCAGAGTGGGCTGGAACATAAGGCCCTGCTGGCGGCGTTGGAAGGCGCACAGGACTCAGCGGCTCTGACCACTGCGTGGAAGAACCTCAGCCGCAGCCAGCGTCAGGAGGTGGTGTTCCTAAAAGCCTATGCAGCTAACGCCGCGGCGCTGGGTGCATCCGATATGGCGGAAAAAGATCTGCGATCTGCGCTCGGTCGACAGTGGTCAGACGAGCTGCTCGATCATTTTGTGATCGCCGCGGGCGAGGATCCCAAGCTGACGACCCAGCTCGAAAAGTGGCTGGCGAAACACCCGGACAGTGCCGGCCTTCATCGTCATCTGGGACGCCAGCTGGTTTTGGGCGAGCGCTACGCCAAGGCGAAGGAACACCTGGAGACCAGCGTGAACTTGAGCCCGAGCCCTGACGCCTGGGCGGAGCTGGCGGAACTCAAGGCCCACCAGGGCGACACCGAGGGTGCGCTGGCGTGTTACCGCCAGGCCAGCCAGAAATCGGCG
>JBCDKA010000129.1:0-11420 GCA_038747195.1 Pseudomonadota bacterium | reverse complement strand
GCGCAGGTAGACCGCGCCGACCGCGTAGCGTCGAGGCGGCGGCTCAAACTCATCGAAAATCATCAGCCGAGGCCAGGCCTGGTAAAAGTCCAGATCGTGAGCGTACGACAGCAGCGAGGTGATCTGCGCCCCCGGCGGCCGGGCCCCTGCCTCGGAAATGGCGATGCGCCCACCCGAGAGCTGAAACCACTCCATGTGGCTCAGGCCCGTCTCCATCCCAAGCGCTTTGACGGCCGCAAAACCCGCCTGCCGAATCGGGTCGAACTCAGGACCCGAGACGTCACGCGGCAGCACCACCGACCACTGAATCCAGTCGTTCTCCAGCACGGTGAGCGGCGCCGGCTGGTAGCGCGAAATCGAGTGCCATACCGGCTCGCCGTCGATGAGCACGCTGTCAAAAGAGAACTCTTCGCCAGCCACAAATTCTTCGAACAGCGCCGGCTGATCCGGGCGCAGCGGCACCTGGGCCAGCAGGTTGGCGAGATCCTCCGCGCCGTTCAATCGCCAGGTGGCTTTGCCACCGGCGCCCGCCGGGGGCTTCACAACCACCGGGTAGCCGACTTGAGTCAGGAACCGCCTCGCGTCTTCCGAGCTGGCAACCAGGGCGTGACGCGCGCAGGGGAGGTTCGCGGCAGCCATGACGTCCTTCATGCTGGCCTTATCCCGAAAATTGATCGCGGCCTGGACGCTGAGACCCGAGATGCCCAGGTGCTCGCGAGCTCTGGCCAGCGGTACCTGCATCTGTTCGAGCGCAGCCAGCAAACGCTCCGGTGGACCCAGCACGCGTCCCAAGCTCCGAGCTGCATCCACCAGCTGCTGGGGGTCCAGCGCGTCTTTGACCTGCCAGTGGCCGGCCAGGCGGCGACGAATCGCGTCAGGTATCCGGCTTTCCGGATCCTGGCTCACAACCGACAGCGCCACGCCCGGGAGCCGCGCGGCGCCGCTGATAAATTTCAGCGTGGCCTCCATAAAAAACGGCGCGGCAAACAGCACGTGGCGGCGCGGCCTGTCGGTCGAACGCGCCGTCATCAGGCGTCGGGACCCGCCAGGTTGACCGGCTCCAGGCGCCAGATATCCCGGTTGTATTCCGCGATGGTGCGGTCGGTGGAAAACCGACCCGCGCTGGCACAGTTCAGAATGCTCTTCTCCGCCCAGCTCTGTGGGTCGCGAAACGCCGCTTCCACCGACTGCTGAGCGTCAACAAAGCTCCGAAAGTCAGCGGCGGTCATCCACGGGTCGCCAGGGGTGGTAACCGCGTGGATGACGCTATCAAAGGCTTCATCCTTGGCGCCGCGGATACGCTCATCCGACAGCAGCGCCAAAACGCTTTTCAGATCGCTATCCTGTTCGATAATCCCCATCGGGTTGTACTGCCCTCGCTGCTGCATCACCTCCTCGACGGTCAGCCCAAAAAGAAAGAAGTTCTCCGCACCCACCGCTTCGAGTATCTCCACGTTGGCGCCGTCGAGGGTGCCGATCGTCAGCGCGCCGTTCATCATCAGCTTCATGTTGCCGGTGCCCGACGCCTCCTTGCCCGCCGTAGAAATCTGCGCCGACAGATCCGCCGCGGGACAGATCAGCTCCATGGCCGAAACGTTGTAATCGGGAAAGAAGATCAGCTTGAGCCGTCCGTCGACCGCGGGGTCGCTGTTAATGACCGAACCCACCTGCACGATGGCCTCAATAATCTGTTTGGCCATGACGTACCCGGGCGCGGCCTTTCCGCCGATGATCACCACTCGCTTGACCAGATCCTCACCATCACCACGCCGCAGCCGATCATAGAGGTGAAGGACGTGCAGCAGGTTTAACAGCTGACGCTTGTATTCGTGAATGCGTTTGACTTGAACATCGAACAGCGCCTGCGGATCCACCTCCTCCCCGGTACGTCGCAGGATCTCTGCCGCGAGACGTCGCTTGTTCGCATGCTTGACCTCCATCCACTGATGTTGGAAGGCGTGGTTTGACGCCTGGGCTTTGAGTCCAGCAAGCTGGGGAAGATCGGTCATCCAGCCTCGGCCAATCACGCTGGTCAGCAGCTCCGCCAGCGCCGGGTTACAGGCCCCCAGCCAGCGTCGCTGAGTCACGCCGTTGGTCTTGTTGGTGAATTTTTCAGGCCAGAGCTCAGCGAAGTCTTTGAACAGGCCCTTCTGCAGCAGGTCGGAATGAAGTTCAGCCACACCGTTGATCGAGTAGCTGCCCACGATCGCCAGATGGGCCATGCGCAGCATCGGAGAATAGTCGCTGCTGATCAGCGACATCCGTTGTTTGCGGGCCTCATCGCCAGGCCAACGCTGCTCGATCTCTTCAAGCAGCCGTCGATTGATCTCATAGATGATGTCGAGCAGCCGGGGCAGCAGCCGACCGAACATCGCGACGGACCACTGCTCGAGCGCTTCGGGCAGCAGCGTGTGGTTGGTGTAAGCCATCGTGCTGGTGGTGATCTTCCAAGCCTGATCCCACGACAGCTCCGCCTCGTCGACCAGCAGACGCATGAGCTCGGCGACCGCCACCGCCGGATGCGTGTCGTTGAGCTGGAAGCAGTGCCGTTCCGCAAACTGCGTCATGTCATCCGACTCGACCTCGCGCCAGCGCCTCAGCGTGTCCTGCAGGCTGGCGGACGCCAGAAAATACTGCTGCTGCAGCCGGAGTTCCTGACCGTTTTCGGTAGTCGCGTTCGGGTAAAGCACCATCGTGATGCGCTCGGCCGCGTTTTTCGCCGCCACCGCGCCCGCGTAGCCGCCCGCGTTGAAGTCGTCCAGGTCCAGCTCATCCGGCGCCACGGCCGACCAAAGTCGCAGCGTGTTCACCATATCGTTTTCGAAACCCGGCACGGGGATGTCGTAGGGCACCGCCAAGACTTCGGCCGTATCCACCCATTCATACGACAGCGTGCCGTCGCTGCCGGTGTGTACCACGGTTCGACCGCCAAACCGGATTCGCTGACTCAGCTCGATGCGCTGAAGCTCCCAGGGATAACCCTCCCGAAGCCAGGCGTCGGGTGCTTCCCGCTGCGCGCCGTGCTCGAGCTCCTGGCGAAACATCCCGTACTGATAGCGAATGCCGTAGCCCAGCACCGGCAGCCGCAGCGTGGCGCAGCTGTCGAGAAAACAGGCCGCCAGGCGCCCCAGACCACCGTTGCCCAGGCCCGCGTCGTGCTCCTGTTCACTGACCTCCTCGAGCTCCAGTCCCAAAGCGTTCAGGGCGTCGGCGGCTTCGTCCTCCAGCCCGAGGCTCTGCAGCGAATTGCGCAGCAGACGGCCCATAAGGAATTCCAGCGACAGGTAGCAGGTCCGCCGATGGCGTCCGGCCTGAACCGCAGTGCGGGTTTGGTTGCGCCGCTCCAGCAGTCGGTCCCGCACCGCCAGCGCCAGTGCCTGATAAAGGAACGGCTGACGCGGGCGAACCGTTCGTCGACCCAAGGTCCGATAGAAATAGTGCGTGAGATCGGACAGCAGGCCGTCGGCCGTCATCGGCACCGAGTCGGCGTGAAGAAGCTCGAGGTCGCCGCTACCGTTGTTGTTGTCCATGTTGTCTGCCATAGGGGCTACTCCCAAAGACTGGGTTCACTTTACGGGGTTGCTTAGGGTTCGGTTGGAGTCGCTAACGGTGCCGGTGCAGGTTCTGCCCGAGCATATCCGGGGTCACCAATACCAGGCCATCGCTGGTCACGCGTAGGTTACGGGCCTTGTCCGCCTCCGGATCCAGACCAATGTCCGTGCCGTCGGGAATGATCGCGCCCGCATCCACGATGGCCCGATGTAGCCGACACTGCTTGCCTACCCTGACGCCAGGCAGCAGCACCGACTCACTGACCTTGCTGTACGACTCAACTCGACAGTTGCTGAACAGCAGCGACTGTTCGACCCGCGCGCCGGATACCACGCAGCCGCCGGAGACCATCGACTGGATCGCTTCGCCACGACGATCCGGTTCATCAAACACAAATTTGGCCGGTGGGTACTGACGCTGATTCGTGTAGATCGGCCACTTTTCGTCGTACAAATTCAGTTGGGGCGTCACCGAAACGAGTTCCATGTTGGCTTCCCAGAACGCGCCGAGGGTTCCGACGTCTCGCCAGTAAGCCTGCTGACCGGTGTCCGGATCGCGAAACGGATAGGCCTGAACGTGGTTATTCTCGATGATCGAGGGGATGATGTTGTGCCCGAAGTCGTGCTTGCTTTCCGGGTTGTCCGCGTCAATTGTGACCTGTTCGTAGAGAAAGTCCGTGTTGAAAACGTAGTTGCCCATCGAGGCCAGGCAGACGTCGTCCCGGCCGGGCAGCGGCGTGGGGTTCTCGGGCTTTTCGTCAAAAGCGATCACCCGGCCAGAGCTGTCGACGGTCATAACGCCCAACGCCCCGGCGGCCTCCTCGAGCGGCACCTCGAGACAGCAAACGGTCATATCCGCGCCGCTGTCGTGATGAACCCGCAGAAAGGGGGCATAGTCCATCTTGTAAACGTGGTCGCCGGCGAGAATCAGCACAAAGCGCGGATCGTGGGTGCGGATAATGTCCATGTTTTGATAAACGGCGTCCGCAGTACCGCGATACCACTCCCCGCCAACCCGCTGCGACGCGGGCAGGATCTCCACAAATTCCTGATTGCCCTGAAACCACGACCAGCCCTGAACGAGGTGGCGAATCAGGGAATGGGCCTTATATTGGGTCAGCACGCCGATACGCCGAATCCCGGAGTTAATGCAGTTCGACAGCGGAAAGTCGACGATGCGGAACTTGCCCCCAAAATGGAGCGAAGGCTTGGCCCGCCAGTCGGTCAGCTCATGCAGTCGGGAGCCCTGACCGCCGGCCAGGATCAGCGCCAGCGTTTCTCGGGTGAAGCGGCTGACGTAACGCGCTTCCTCAAACGGAATGAGTTCAGGCATGGAGGACCTCTTCGCCCCGACAGGGATGACCGACTATTGTCGCACGGATCGTCCCGGTTGAAACCGCTGGCCGGTCAGCGATCGGCCCTCGCCACTGCACAAGTCCGGGGCGAACGAGGCGGTTCGCACCCGCCGCCGCCGCGGGTTAAACTTTGTTTAGCAAAGCAGGAAAGTGTCATGAACGATTTAGAACAGGACATCCAGTTTGCCGCCCGCCTCGCCCGGTCCGGTGCCGACGCTCCGTTGCTGGGCGGACGAATGCTGGCCTGGTGGGGAATGATGGTGGCGTTAGCCTACGGCTGTCATTACCTGCTGATCACCGGTCGCCTGGCGCCCCCGGGCCTTTCTATCGGGCCCGCTATCGGGTTCCTGTGGCTCGCGTTTGTGGTGATCGCAAGCCTCGGGTACGGGCTGCTGATCCGACGCTATCCCTTCCAGCAGGGCGGAAGCGGCTCAGCGGCCAATCGTGCGGACCGCGCGATCTGGGGCAGCGCAGGTCTCGCCCTCGGGTGGATCATGGTGGGAGCGCTGATACGCTCGCTGCTCGACGGACGCGCGGACCTGGTTTTTCCGTGGACCGTGCCGATGGTTTTCGCCATTTACGGCACGGCTCAGCTCGCTGTCGGCTGGATCAGCAGCAACGCCGTTCTCCAGGGGGCTGGACTATTGGGCGGGGCGATCGCCATGGTCTGTTGGCTCCTGACGGGGCAATCGCTGCAGTTTGCGGTGGCCTCTGCGGGCGCTGCGCTCACCCTGCTGGTACCCGGGCTCCTGCTGTGGCGACAGGAGTCGGAACCTCGCCCGTGAAATCGCCGCCCGAACAACCACCCTCAGACGACAGTCCGTTTGATCACAGCAGTATCGACGACGTGATCCATGGACGCCTGCGGCTGGGGGTGATGGGTTACCTTTCAACGGCGAGCCCTGCCCTGTTCACGGAACTCCGGGACCAGGTTGGAGCCACCGATGGAAACCTGGCTGCCCACCTGAAGAAACTGGAAGCCGCCGGTTATGTGTTCGTGGAAAAACGGCCTTCCACGGGTCGCCCGCAAACCTTTATTCATTTGACGAAACCGGGGCGAGCGGCGTGGCTCGAATGGCTGCAGCGGGTCCAGTCCTTGATCCAGGCCACCGGCCAAGGGTGACAAAAGTCAGTTGTGCCGGTTTTTACTTTGCATTACAAAGTAATCGCCGATCAACAACTGGAGACTTTCATGAAGCAGCTATTCCTGGCATGTGCCGCCGTTTGCCTGATCAACCCCCTCGAGGCAGCCGCCGACCCCACCACCGTGTCGATCAACATCCAAGGTTTGAGTTCCACGGAGGGGGTGCTGTATGCCGGGCTTTGCACCGAAGAAGGCTGGGAAACCTACGAGTGCAACAACGTTGTCCTGAAGCCTGCGGCGGGAACCATCACCCACCACTGGGAAAACGTTGCAGCCGGTCGCTACGGGGTCACGCTACTTCACGACAAAAATGAAAACGGGCAGATGGACTTCAACTTTTTTGGCGCGCCCAAGGAGCAATGGGGATCGTCAAACAACCCTGCTCCGCGCATGGGCCCGTCGCTGTGGCGCGACGCGAGCTTCGACGTTGCGGGGGAGCCCGTCAAGCTCGACATCCGCATGCAGCCGGGAGAATGACCTGTGTTTGAAGAGTTTACTCAGCTGTCATTTTGGGTGCATTCGGCGGCCGGCAAAATGCATTTTTTCGGGGCCATTACGGCGCTGATACTCGGTCCGTTGGTCTTGATCAAGCGCAAGGGCGGGTTTTTCCACCGCGCGGTTGGCGGCACCTATGTCCTGGTTATGCTGGCGCTGAATTTCTCGGCGCTCACAATCTTCGGCATGGGTCGCTTTAACCTGTTCCATCTGTTTGCCCTCATTAGCCTGGCAACGCTGATTCCCGGCATGGTGGCAATCTCCCAGGCGGTGCGAACGCGCAATCGGGCGTGGTTCCAGACCCATGCCCATCTGATGGTCTGGAGCTATTATGGTCTGGTGATGGCCGGCGCGGCGCAGCTGTTTTATCGAACCATTCCGCGGATCACCGGGACCTTCGAGACGGTCGACAATTTCTGGATGTACGTCATGCCGATCTCCACGCTACTCACGGTGTTCCTGACCAATCGCTACATTCCGCGATCGGTCGAGCGCATGTTCGGTCCTGAGCCCGTCAAGCAACCTGGCTAGTCGTCAACATTCCAGCAGGCGCGGAATCGCGTCTGCTGTGCACCACAACACGGCCATCTGATCGAACGCCTGCCCGAGTCTTAGCGTCTGACGCTGGGAAATCCCGAGCACCAGGACGCTATCCTCGGCCGGCCAAGCGCCATCGGGGTCTCTTGCTCGTCCTCCGAGCAAGGGCCACCCGCCCTGACCGAGACTGGCCAGCAGCCGCTCGTGCGCCCGCCGATTGGCGATGTCGCTGTGGCGCACGCTCTGGGGATTGAAGGCGGTGACATAGCTGGCGGTGCTGACGCCATGCACGTCATACAGGGCCATAAGCGGTTCGCTGGCACAATCCACCCGCAGTTCGAAGCGAGCTTCGGCATCCACCTCATAGCGTGCCAGTCGATAGGCCTCCAGCAATTGCCGTCGCCGGTGCTGCTTCACGCCAAAGGCTCCGCTGGTGACCCGTTCACGTCCACGCCTGTGGCCCTCCTTGTGCGGCAATTTTACCCGTGGGATCAACGCCTTTGCTGCCGTACCATACAGCGACCTTTCTGACGGCGCAGCGACAGCGTGGGAACAACGGAAAAACCCTTTCCTGCCTATCAGGGCGACCAGCCTTATCTCTTCGTCTGCTATGCCCACGAAGACGCGACTATTGTTTACGACGAAATGCTGTGGCTCCACGAAACCGGCGTCAGGCTCTGGTATGACGACGGTGTGCGGGTGGGTACCGTATGGCGCCGAGTCCTGGCGGAGGCGCTCGAGGGCGCCAGCGGCCTGGTCTTCATGCAGACTCAGCAGTCGGTGCAATCCGAGTTCTGCATGAACGAAATACGCTTTGCGCTGGATGAAGAAAAGCCGGTATTTGTCGTGACCCTGGAGGACTCACGCCTGCCCGCTGAGCTCCGGCTGTCGCTGGGAGATCGGCAGGCGATGGTGAAAGACAATTTTGCCGTCGGCGACTTTCGGCGCCGCCTGGCTGACGCCCTCAAGGCCTGCCTGGGTATCTCGGACGACACCGAGGCTGTGGCTGCCCAAGGCAGCGGAACGCTGTCCAGCTGGATCCGCCGACGCCGCCGACAGCGGGACAGACGACTATTTACCACCACCGTCTGTTTTATCGACACGCAGTCCCAAGACAAAACGGGTCCAACCGCCGAGGATATCGCCGCCGAGGGTGGAGAGGTGCTCAGTCAGGAAGGAACGCTGCTGGTGGCCGCATTCGATTCAGCCGCCACCGCCATGGGCTTACTCACCCGCCGGCCTCGCGGCTGGCGTGTCGGGGTCAGCAGCGGCGACCTGTTGTTCGAAGACGGACTGTTTCACGGCACGCCCATGGCCGAGGCAGCGTCGCTCAAAGATAGCGCTGAGCCGGGCCAGATCTGGGCTACTCACGCCTTTGTCAGGCTACTGGACTCAACGTCGGATCGTGACCACCGCACGGCCATAGAGAGTGAACTGAAAGCGACCGGTGAAGGCGTTCTGCTCACCACGCGAGTCCCGGGCTAAGCGTTTTGGAATTCGTGCAGTTGCGCAAGCAACAGCGGCAGCTTTAGCCGCTCGGCCGTGGCTTGGGCTTCATTGATCGCCGCATCGGAATCCCTACCCATCGCCACATCCACTCTGGCGAGATCCAGCTGACAACGAGCCACCCATGTCACAGCACCGATGTGCCGGTTGGCCTCGATCGCTTTGAGCAGCGCCTGCCGGGCGCCGCTCAAATCGCCTTGGCATTCCTGGAGCAGACCGAGATAGCGATGCACGCTGCCCAGCGTATTAAACACCATATTGGCCTGAGCTTCGGCCTCCGGCTGAAGCAGCTCCGACAGCGCGTCAACATGATCTCGAAGCCCGAGACGAGCAACCGCATACGCTAGCTGGGCGAGGTTCCACAGCCACATCTGATCCTGCGGGATCTGATCGAACCCTTCCTCGGCCATCGTCGCCACGATCCGCCGCGCCAATGCCTCCTGGCCAGTGTCGACGGCCAGCGTCAGCAGCGTGGGCCAGGCAAAAAAACGCTGGTGAGGTTCGAGACGAGCGCCAGCCATCTCGATCAGCTGAGCACACTGCTGCGGGCTCGCCTGATCATAGGCCAGCCAAAACTGATGAATGCGATATGCCGCTTCACCGTCAGCCTCACCAATTTCCCGCGCCAGCTCACGACGTTCGGCCATGTGCGCCATGACGTCAGCGTAGCGTGCCTCCATCAAGGCCACGGTGGTTTCGCGGAGCAACAGCATCGACCGCTCGCCGGGTTGCCCAACACGTTGCGCGAGCGCGGCCGCCCTCTCACGGGCCGCCGCAAGCCGACGCGGATCGCCGAGCCGGGTGGCGGTGAATACTTCGTGGCTGGCAATTTCAAAACACAGCCGCGGATCTGAATCGTCGCGCGTGAGCTCCTCGAGTTCCGCGGCCACCGCCAGGCGAGCAGGCCAAGGCGAGAATTTGACCCAAAGCGCGTGCGCCAAGACCTGCAGTAGCAGCTCGGGCGCTGCGGCTCGTGCCGTCTCAATCGCTCGATTGCTGGCCTCGATGGCGCGCGCACGATTGCTGTCCCATGTGAGTTCGATTGCCAGCAGCGACAGCAAGCGCGCCCGGTGGCCGGGGTCGTCTGGCCCCAGCAGCCCCAGCGCCTGCTCGAGCCGGCTGACGGCATCACCGTCGACATGAAGCGCACGGGTATAGGAACCTCGATAGGCCGCGTAGACAGCAACCGCCATGCGGGGTCCGTCCTTACCCGCCAGGGCGAGATCCGCAGCGTCGAACAGCGGCTTTCGATACTCGGGATGCCCGACACGACGACGAGCACGCCCAAGACCGGTCAGCAGATCGATTCTCAGCTTGTCGTCCGGTATCTCCGACAACAGCGCCAGACCCTGTTCGAAATGCCCAAGCGCCATCTCGTTGGCGAATTGCTCAAGCGCACGGTCACCGGCCAGCAGCGCATAGCGCACCGCCTGCAGCTCATACCCCAGTGACGCCGCACGTGAGTAGTGTCGCGCCAGGTCATTAATCCTCTGCCGAACTTCCGCGCCACCCCGTTCTTCGATGGCCTGGCCGGCACGGTGATGCAGCTTGGCTCGCCGCGCTGCGCCGACGCCCTGGTAAACCGCCTCTCTCGTCAGCGAATGAACAAACCGATAGCTGAGCCGCATGCTGTCAAGCAGATGCACAAGACCTTCATCAACGGCCCGATCGAGGGCGTCGATGACGTCGTCCTCGTCACGACAGATTGCGACAACTTCCTTCAGCTCAAAAATTTCGCCAACCACCGACGCCGCCTCGATAACCGCCTGCAGCGATTTGTCCAGGCCAGCAAATCGGGCCCGCACCACCTGACCCAGATCCACTTCCTGTGACGCCGAGGCCAGCGGCACGGGCTGGCGTTTTACTTCTTTTAGGTGCAGGGGCGACCCCGCGGTCGCCTCGAGCAGCGACTGAATTACCCCCTCGTCCGCCCTTGGCCGGCCTGAGGCCTCGCCGCCAAGAAATTCGCGGATCTCCTGCGCGTCGAGCCCGCCCATGGACAGTTCTGAGACCTGCTTTTCGCCAAGCGCCTGGCGGGCGGCTTTGAGCAGACGATCGGTGCGCCGATCCCCAGTCCGATGACTTGTCACAACCAGCATCGGACGACCAGCAATCTGGCTGACCAGGTGCAGCAACAGCTCAAACGTTGAGTCGCCTTCCCAGTGAAGCGAGTCAAGCACCACCAGCAGCGGGCATTCCGCAGCGAGCGAACCAAGCCAGCCCGCAACGGCGCCGAACAGCGCCTGCCGCTCGGTGTGGGAATCCCCCTGCACCGGCGGCGGCAGATCCAGCAGCCGCTCGCGAATCTGCGGCAGGATGCGCACCAGATCACCGGCCCCGGGGCCAAGACGCGGCGGCAAATCAGCCACGCTATCCACCATCTTGGAGAGCGCCTGAGCAATCGGCGCAAACGGTCGCGTCAGGTCTTCGTCGGACGCGCCACCGACGATGCCTACACCCCGCTTCCGCGCCTCTTCGGCCAGCTCTGAAAGCAGCCGGGTTTTTCCCAGCCCGGCCCCGGCCACCACGGCACACCACTGTGTCTCTCCAGTAAGTACCCGGTCGAGAAGCTGCCGCAGCGCTTCGCGCTCCGTCAGCCGTCCAACAAACGGTTCGGCATCATGTACCGTCAGCGCCGGCGGTGGCAGCAGCTCATGTTCCAGCGGCAGCGCCGGCTGCCAGCGCAGCGCGGAAGCCGGCATTCGCCCCGCCGAAGCTGACTCCAGCAACGGGTAAGTCAGGCGGTTCCCTGCCAGCATCCGGGCCAGCGAACTGACCAGCACCTGCCCCGGAGCGCTGGCGTCGAGCATGTCCAACACCTTTTCTATCGGC
>JBCDKA010000128.1:0-11576 GCA_038747195.1 Pseudomonadota bacterium | reverse complement strand
TTTCATTCGACCCCGGCTTTTCCTCGCTCTATCCGCCTTTCTCGTTCCCTGCTCGGCAGCCCTTGCCGGCGAGACGGCGGTGCCGCTTCAGTGCCAAAACGTTCGGCTGAACGCGCCGCTGGGGCCTGGTGAAGAGGTGCCGGGCTATCAGGTTGCGCTGGACGGTACGGAGCGGGTGCTTTTTCTCAGCGATGTCGTGCTTGACGATGAGTTTGATGCGCTGACGGTGCCACAGGATGGCAGCGCGCCGCCGACTCTGTTCGATATCGACCGGATCCCGGGACGATTCCTCAACGGGCTACCTAAGCTCGCCATCCCAACGAGTCGCGTGGTTATCGTGGGAGACTTCGAAACGCTAGATCAGGACGAAATATTCAGCGTCAGTACCGCTACCGGCGGCGGCCCCCTCACCAGACTGAATCCTTCCATGGTTGAAGGAGGGGATATACGAGCGTTTGCCATCAGCCCTGATGGGACGACAGTGGCTTACGCCGCCGATCAGGAGGTTGATCAGAAGATCGAGCTGTACCGTGTTGATATTGACGGCGGGAACGTCACTAAGCTGAGCGATCCGGCGGATGCCAGCGCTGACGTAGACCGCCGCTTTGAGATTTCAAGCGACAGCCGTTACGTGGTGTTTCGGGTTGACGGCACATCGTTTCGAACGAATCTTTTTAGCGCCGATCTTACGACAGGGGATCGAGTCCAGCTCAACGAAAACCCGGACAATCGAGGCAGCGTATCCTCCGACGTTCTCATCTCGCCCGACGGAGCAACGGTTGTCTATCGCGCCGACCAGGAGAGTAACCTGCTTGAACTGTTTGCCGTACCCATCGCCGGCGGTACCGCGGTCAAAATTAGCGGGCCCGAAATCACCAATTCGGCGCGGGACCCCGTCATCAGCGCCGACTCGGGACGGGTCGTCTATTTGGAGCCGATACAGCAGAACCTTTACAGCGTCCCGATCGTCGGGGGCACGCCCGTCAACCTGACTGAATCCAACTCGCCGGACAGCGTGAGGGAGTTTGTGCTCAGCGGCGATCGAGTGATTTATGAAGCGTTCGTTGATGGCGCCCAGCGTATATTCACCGTCCCAATTGCTGGCGGCCCTCTGATTCAGCTCAGCGGCGATCCCAACACCATCGGCACAACCGATGAATTTGTCGTGTCGCCCGACAGCCAGCAGATCGCCTACGCTGCCGTGTCTACCGGCGGCGTAGGCCCGGGTTTTCGGGTTGTCCGTGCCGTGTCAATTGACGGCAGTAACGATCGACCGATCACCGGCCAAGGCGTTCCGGGCGGAGATATCCGAACTTTTGAAATCACTCCCGACAATCAGCAGCTGGTTTTCTCTGGCGACTTCCTGATCGACGGCCAGCGGGAGCTGTTCGCCGTAAGCCTGAATGTGCCTGGGCCGGTACGGCGGATTAACTCGCCACTGCCCGACGGTGCTGCCGTTGGCGCAAGCTTTAACGACGACTTTCAACAGACGCTGGATGGTATGCGTGTCGTTTACCTGGCAGATCAAAACACGCAGGGCGTGAAAGAGCTCTTTAGCGCCGACATCCGCTGTGACGATCTGTTTGCCGATGGCTTTGAGTGACGGGAATGGGTGCTCTGCGATGTGGGTCAGGGCAGCCTGAAGGTCCGTCACTCGAATCCATCGCGGAAGAACCATAGATTCCCGTAGATCAGTGCTGCGGCCGCGTCGCTGGATCCCCGACTGAAGGACAGCTGCAATGCCAGTTCCGCGGCGTCCCCGCAGCTTCGGTCTGGAGACAGCGTGAGGTCAAAAATCGCCACCCCGATCGCCCCGTTGTCCGACAGGGCATTGGCACCCAGCTCAGCGGTGAAGTCGGCGAACGTGATCGTCTCGCCAGGATTTGCCCGGATCACAACGTCCCCAACAGTCAGACTTGCGGTGCCTGTAAAGCCACTTTGAGGCAGCGTGACGGCTGTGATCAATGCGTCTCCTATGGTGGACAGTCGGCTTTGCCCTGGATGCAGCAAGGAGATCCAGCTGTCGCTGGCCAGATTGAGGAATTCCCAGGTCTGACTCTGTGATTCCAGGCGTAGCCCCCCGAGTTCGTTAACGAAGGGCTCACCCTCGTCGTTGCTGTCGGTGATGTCGTCGGGCAATCGAGGCACAGCTTCGCTGGAACCGGGTATTCCGTCCGGAGGCAGCACGCGGAGAGAGGCCTGCCAGTTCCCGGTGTTGCGGACATCACAGCTGTTGGCGACGCAGGTTGCGCCTCCGTTCACACCAGATCCAAAGGTGTAGCGCCCAGGCTCAAGCGTGAACTCACCGATTTGAAAGTCTTCCACGCCGGTGATCTGGAGTAGCGCTCCGGTCGGCCCGGTCAGTGAACCGGATCCTGGCGACGATCCAATGGCATTGCTGATACTGCGGGAGCGAATCAGCGCGGACACCCGCGTCGGTTCGGCCACGTCAAAGGTGACTGAAAGGCTGGTAGAGGCACTCGATTGCCCGGTGGTCCGCTGCGAGAACTGCGCGTATGCGAAAGCTGACGCGCCGGTGCCCTGACCACAGATTCGTGATGGCCCGATATGAGACTGATGGGTGACGATCGCGTAGGGGCTCTGCAAACCAGCCGTACTCGGCCCTGACAACGCATTCAGCGACGCCGCCCAGGTCCCCTCGTCCGGTCCACGTTCCTGTCGCCGGTCGTTAGTGTCCTCGGGCTTTGCCTCCAGAACCTGACTGGTTTGCGACGGGACAATTTCGAAGGCCCCCGTCTGCGCGTCCGCAACGCTGGTCATCATTGTCATCACGAGCGCCATTGCCGCCCGCTGCCTATCGATCTGCGCCATAGAAATCTCCTTTTCTATGGCCTAATCGGAATCCGCGTTCAAATCCGGCCAACCTTATGCGGGGACCTGTAGCGCACCACTGACGCGAGGATTGCTCTGTTCTGATTGGATAGTTGTGGATGGGGTTTCGAAAAGCGATATCGAATTCGTCGAGAAATTTCAGGGGTTCGACTGCGAAAACACACAGTTGCTCGTACCTTCCCCTGCGGTGCTGCACTCTCAGTGCGTCGTTTGGCGTCTGCTAGACTCCTGCCCCACGGTAGGAGGGATGATTTGCATGGGAGATACATCCGCTGACGGGATGCGCAAGCTTGGGAGCTGGCTGGTCGAAATTGTGGTCATCGTCGCCTCCATCTTGCTGGCTTTTGGTATTGAAGCCTGGTGGGACGAGCGGCAGAACCGTGAAGAAGAACAGCAGATTCTGGCCGGGCTGGAAAGGGAATTCACCGACTACCAGGATCGGCTTGTGTTTGCGCTCAAAATGCACGGCGAGATGTCTCATGCGATGAAGACCATCTATCAGGCCACGGACCAGGGCATCTGGAGCGCCACCGATATCACACTGGACGCGGCATTGATGCGCACCCTTTGGCCCCCGACAACGGAGCTTGGGGGTGGCGTCCGCGACGCGCTCGTCCAGGCCGGCGGGCTGGAGCTGATCTCCGACCGAACGCTTCGTGAAAAGCTTGCCCTATGGCCTGGTGTTTACGCCGAGGTGCTGGATGACGAAGTGTTTTCGCGCGAAATGGTATTCGACAAGCTGCTGCCTCACCTGACATCCCAGGGCTTTGACCTCGGTGCGGCGCTTGAGGGGCTCCGGTACGAAGGAACCGTGCCGAGCCCGATCAATGAGAGTGAAGCAGAAACCCGGCGACTGCTGACCGACCGCAAGTTCCGTTCCTTACTTCAGGCTCGCTACGGGTTCTGGCTTCACGCTGGCGAGGAATACGACACCGCACTGGTGGCGGCGCGAGAAATTCTCGAACTGATCGAGAAAAATCGACGGGCTTTGGACGGCTAGTGGCGAACCGAACCGCGTAAAAACGACTCCGGCAAGTGCCGCTCGGCGAGTCTTTTTCTGGCTCGAACGGCACAACCTCCTTCCGGTTTCCCGTACCCCGAGGTGTGGAAATATGCGCCACGTCGCTTGCAAGGAGACGCCTCCACTCGAACGCCCGTAGCTGCACGTTCCCAAAGGATAAATTCCCGTAAATCACAAAACCTTCACGATTTCTGTGACGAATTTTGCTGTTTGAGGGGAAAAAAGCCGTATAGTTGAGGCCGCTGAACGGTCAAAGATGTCAATACTTCTTGACCAAAGGCCCAGGACTTCAGACTCAGGGACGAGTAATCCCGGGTCTAGCCCGCTAGGGGTTAGGCCCCCAACGCCTGACGGGAGTCTTTATGAAACCAGCTTTATTGACGGCGGCGCTTGTCGCCAGCAGCGCAGCCTTTGCGCAATACCCTGAAACCTTCACCGAACCCTCGCTGACCACACCGGTCTCCCAAGCCGCCATGGACGCCAAAGCGGCGCACCTGGATCAGCTGCTTCAACGCCACCAAACGCTGACAAACGAAAAACTGGGCCAAATCAGCCTTACTCACGCTGACCGCGTCGACATCGGCGAAGCCGAATGTGTGGTCGGCTGTGACGACGAGTTGAGGGCCGCGCCACGGGCATTGGAATCCGGCAAAGTCCGGCCGCTTGGCGTGCGGGTCGACCTGCTGGATTTTCAGCGTAAAGGCACCGCGGATTTTGGTCAGCTGCTGAAGTCGGAGGATGGCACCATCGCCTGGCAGGGCGGGGTGATGTCGCCCGGCGCAACGGCGCTGAAGCTGCATCTCACCGAATTTTCGTTGCCCGAGGGCGCGAGCCTTTCGCTGTATAACCTCGCTGGCGAAGTCTCTGGCCCCTACGTGCTCGACGGGGCGAACAAAAACGGCGAGTTCTGGACCGAGACCATCACCGGTGAGGAGGCGTTCCTGCAGCTCTGGCTGCCGGCGGACGTCAAGGGCGAGTCGGCAAACTTTCAGATTGCCCAGGTTGCTCACATTGGCCCCCGCTTTCAGGTCGCTGGCGCGCTGAACCCAACTGGCGAAAAGGCCTTTTGCAGCTTCAACGAGTCTTGCGTGGAAAACGGCGGTTGCTACAACAACAGCGACTGGTCGCAGATGGAAAGCACCAAAGACGGCGTTGCGCATATCCAGTTTGTCAGCGGCGGCAGCACCTTTATCTGCAGTGGCGGTCTGTTGAACGACACGGACAGCTCGACCCAGGTGCCGCTGTTTCTGACCGCAAACCACTGTCTGAGCACCTCGGCTGAAGCATCGAGCATGGAGGCATTCTGGCGGTTTGGCGCGAGCTGCGGCGGGGCCTGCTACAACCCGAACGGCGCGGTGCCGCGCACCAGCGGCGCTACGGTGCTCAGCAGCCGATCCACCAGCGACTACACGCTCCTGGAGCTGAACCAGGCGGCACCTTCTGGCAGTACCTTTCTTGGCTGGACGGCGAGCCCAGTGGCTAACTCCAACGGCCGTGACCTGTTTCGCATCAGTCATCCCAAAGGGGCTCCGCAAGCCTACAGCCGGCACGATGTGAGCACGTCGATCGGCACCTGCGGCTCCTGGCCGCGCGGCAACTGGATCTACTCGACTGACGCGATCGGCGCTACCGAGGGCGGTTCAAGCGGTTCCCCGGTTCTCAACGCCTCCGGCCAGGTAGTGGGCCAGCTCTCCGGTGGCTGCGGGCCGAACCCCTCAGCGGCCTGTGACAGCCGCAACGCGACCGTCGACGGTGCGCTCGCGGCTTATTTTGATCGCGTTGATCAGTGGCTGGATCCGGATACGACACCGCCGGGCGGCGAGACCTACACGGGTTTTCTGTCGGGTCGCGGCGACCGGGATGTGCATCCGAACGGCACCTATTACCAGTCTGCGGCGGGTCTGCATCAGGGCACGCTCACCGGTCCCGGCAACGCCGACTTTGATCTGGCGCTGTACCGCTGGACCGGCCGCTGGAGCCGCGTAGCCGTGTCTCAGTCGAGCAGCTCGAACGAGTCGATCAGCTACAACGGCGCGTCGGGCTACTACTACTGGCGGATCTACTCCTACTCCGGCAGCGGCAGCTATACCTTCACGCTCAGCCGACCGTAGGGTCGCAAAGGACAGGTCCGCGCTGGGCCTGTCCTTTTCTCAAGGCTCAAATCCGTCCCGAAACAGCGGTGCTGGCGCAACGGACAGCTTGGTCCGGCGCAGCTCGTTGCAGGAATTGGTTGGCAGTCCGTTCTCCGGCCACGCTGAGTAGTACACCCAGGCGGTTTGCTGATCCGGCGATACCACCGGTTCGGGCTCATTGCGGGTTTTGTCGTTCACCGAGTTGTCGCTGATGGGCGCTAGCTGAGGATATTGCTCCGAAAGACTGGCAATCCAGATCTCGCCTAAACCGGATTGAAAGCAGCGCAACGCGCTTTCACAAAGCTGAAAGGCGGCAAAGTTTACGAGTGAACCGTCCAGCCTCAGGCTGAACACTTCCTGGGAGGCCACCTCGCTGACGGGCTGACCGGGCAGCGGCTCATCAAAACTCGATTGGCTGAAGTCGATCGGAAAGGATTGCAGCAGCTCGTAAGGCCCGGTCGGTGAGGTTCTCTGCCAAAAGCCCAGACGGCTCTGGTCATCAATGCCCGCCACCATCTCCGTCTCGCTGTAGCCGAACGGCGCCACCTTCACGATCTCATCGCCGGCGTCGACCGCCGTCACCAGGTCGAAGTCGGGCCGGAACTCATTCAGCGTGATGTCTCGCGTTTGATTGCCCGGCGTCCCGAAGTTGAGCGGGTCGGGGGCAGTGCCAAAGAGCAAAATGGGGCTGGACACGTTGAGCACCCAGCGTGCGTACGTGAGATCCATGGGGAGGAATCCAACGGAACAGTTGCCGTTGCACTGTGGGGACCACGCCTGCCTTTCCACCAATCCCTGCGCGATAACCTGGTCATTTTCCACCACCGCATGGCGAAGCTCTACGTAGCGGGCATCACCCGGCCGGCAGGAGTCGCCCTGGAGCCACCAAAGGTGAGATTCGGTGCCGGTGGTGTAGGGGAATACCGACCGCAGGCACTCGCCCTCAGTCTCCTCGAGCTCGAGGCCGAGCTTCTGAAACTCCAGTGGCGAAACCTCGGGGTCAGCCGTGTAGAGCGTCATCGTTTCAGCGCCGTTGCTGATGTCGATACCGGCCATCACAATCCGGCCGTCTTCGTCTTCGGTCAGATACGGGCGAGCGCCGGCGGTGCTTTGACCTACCAGCTGCGGTTCAGCCAAGAACTCACCCGTTGCCGGGTTGTGCTCCACGATGAACATATCGACCATCGGCTCCTGGCTGACCGGCGACAGCGCACCGATGAACTGCATGTAGAGCATCCATTCCCCGCTGGGCGTGAACTCGGGATTGACCACACACTCCTCCCCGCCGGGCAGGGTGATTCGCTCGTCGGGCCCGATATCGACTGCGGCGCCGGCGCAGCTGATGTACGCGATGGCAACCAAAGCTGCTGGAACACGCCAATACCGGAAATGTGAGTGAGACATGGTGAGTTCGCTCCCTGAGGTGCTGCGCGTAAGACAAAACGGCGCGACTACCCCGTACCTATGACTTAGCAACGCTGGCCAGCCAGATCGGTTGACGTGAGTTAAAAGGCCACTGGCCGGTGGGCGGCTTCGCCGAAGAACTGCCAGGAAGCCTCTGAGTCTTCTTGCTCATAACCTCAGGCTATGGGGTCGGCTTTCCATGCTAAGGTGCGGCTGGCCAGCAAGAGGTCTAACGTGCGCCTGCGACAGATCGAAGTTTTTCATGCCATCTATACCAGCGGCTCGATGACAAACGCCGCGCGTCTGCTGCATGTGTCTCAACCGTCTGTCAGCAAGGTGCTGGCACACGCCGAACAGCAGCTTGGCTATCCGCTCTTCGATCGAGTCAAGGGAAAGCTCGTTCCAACGCCAGAGGCGCACCGGCTTTTCGGCCACGTCTCGGGGGTGTATCAGCAGGTTGATGAGCTGCGCAGCGTGGCGCGCAACCTCCGGTCGGTGGCGTCCAGCACGCTACGGATTGTCAGCACACCCGCCTTTGGCACCGACTTTCTACCGCAGACGATTTCCCAATTCCTCAAGCTTCACCCGGAATCGGACTTCGAAATCGAAACGGCCCACTTGGACGGCATACGCCAGGGGTTACTTCAGTCGCGCTTTGACGTTGGCCTTTGCTTCTCGTCCAGCAGCCATCCGGGTATCGCCGTGGACCGCCTTGCGACCTCCGAGTGTGTTCTGCTGGCACCGGAAGATAAACAGTTTGGCAAATCGCGGGTTGGCGCCATCGATCTGGCGGGACTGCCTTTTATCGCCCTGAACAGCCACGGACCGCTGGGTCGCCGGCTCCAGTCTTACCTGGAGAACGGGCGGGCTGAACCTAAAGTTGTTGCGGTGACGGAGACCTATCATGTGGCCCGTGCGCTGGCGGGCGCCGGCGCGGGTTTGACCATCGTGGACGCGATCACCGCGGCCCATCCCCGGCGGGATGGACTTCGAGCCTGGCGGCTGGATCCGCCGTTGACCATCGACATCGCCGCGCTCCACTTTGCTGATGCTCCGCTGTCCCACGGCGCCACGCGGTTTATCGACCACCTGAGGCAAGCCTTGGGTGAGTATCTATCCGCAGACGGCTGAGCACCGGGGCGGCCGTTCGGTGGGCCAAGCCTATAAACCGCGGTTATGTCCCACGTTTCATTCGCTATTGGAGTGAGTACCGAGGGGCTGCCTAAGATGCGGAAATGCGAGAGAACCCATGACAGTGGCCGTGCTTGGCGCCGGTGTTATCGGCGTCACCACCGCCTACTTCCTGGCCCGCCAAGGCTTTGAGGTGGTCGTCTTTGACGAAGCGCCGGAGCCGGCTGCCGGTGCCACCGGCGGCAACGGCGGGCAGCTTTCCTACAGCTATGCCGACGCGCTGGCGGGTCCCGCCCTGCTGCGCCAGATACCCAGCATCCTCCTGAATCGGGATCCGGCCATCGAAGTGCGGGATCTCGCCAATCCACGGCTGCTGCGGTGGGGTCTCAGCCTGCTGCGCGAATGCCTGCCGGCTCGAGCGCGGGCTAATTCCTCGGCCCTGCTAACCCTTGCCCTGCGCTCCCGCGACCTGCTGGCGGAGATGACGGCGGAGCTCGATTTCGAATTCGCACACCAGGAGGTGGGCAAGCTCGTGCTGATCGACAGCCCTGGAACCTTCGAACGGCTCAGACGCAGCGCTGCGAGCAAAAAGGCGGCTGGATGTCAGATTGAACTGTTGAGTGCGAAAGAGGCGCGGCAGGTTGAGCCAGCGCTGGAGGCGCTCAGCGGCAGCTACCGGGGTGCGGTGTATGGCCCGGGAGATCAGGTCGGCGACGCCCGAAGGTTTACCCAGGGCTTGAGCCAATGGCTCACCGATACCGGTCGGGTAACGTTCCGTTTTGACACTCAGGTTATAGATCTTGAGGTCGGGGCAGGTGGGGTTCAGGCGGTGATGCTGTCCGGCGGCGAACGAGTGGCCGTCGACAGCGCTGTGGTATGTCTCGGCGCCGGCAGTCCGCGGCTCACGGCAACGCGTCGGCAGGGTCCGCGGATCTACCCGGTGCGCGGCTACAGCGTGACGCTTCCCCGAGGCGCTGCAACGCCAAGAGCCAGCATCACAGACCTCAGAGAAAAGATCGTGTTTGGCCCCTTGGGCGACCGGGTCCGTATCGCTGGTTATACCGATTTTGTCGGCGAGCAGACGGAGCACGTTGCCCGACGTCAGCAGCAGCTCTTGGAAACCGCAAGGCGGCTGGCGCCCGAGGCCGCGGTCTATGATGAGCCGAGCAACCAGGCCTGGAGCGGCGTGCGTCCGATGACGCCGAACAGCCGGCCTCAGGTGGGACCGGGGGCGACGCCCGGGCTTTACTTCAACACCGGGCACGGTGCCTTGGGCTGGACCCTGGCCTGTGCAACCAGCAAGGACATCGCGGATGCCGTCAGTCAGCACGCCTGATCCTCGCCTGACGACAGGGTGCCGCATCGCAGTCCGGCGCGGGCTCAGCCTTGTGCTGGTCATCAGCGTGCTGTTGGTCGGCTGCGCCCCGCAAGTACGGCCAACGCCAGGCTGCGCCGGGGACGGGTTTGCGATCGATCAGTCGTTTGCCGGTGCGCCGAGTAGCGCCTGCCGTAGCACCGGGCCGGACTCGGTGCATATCGATATCGAGCCGGAGGATCCGCCGCCGATCAACAACAGCCCCTGGTATGCCTTCCGCGTTGTCGCGCAATCCGAAAAAACCGTCGACGTGACGCTCCACTACCTTGGGGGGACCCACCGTTACCACCCGAAAATCAGCCGGGACGGGCGACGCTGGAGGCTGCTCGGCAAAGACCGGGTGAGCGTCAACGACGCCAAAGACGAGGCGAAACTATCGCTCCCGGTGACAAAGGGAGAGCTCTGGGTCGCAGCGCAGCCGCTGCACATGCCGGGCGACGACTCCGCATGGATGGACCGGCAGGCGTCGACTGGACTGAAGCGATCTCGGCTCGGGAAATCGGCTGAGGGCAGGGCGATTGATTTTCTCGAAAGCGGCGGCGCAAAAAGTGAGTACGTCTTGCTGCTCTCCGGTCAACACCCGCCGGAAACCACCGGCCGGGATGCGTTTCGGGCGTTTGCCGAAACCCTTTGGTCTGATACCGAACTCGCGCGGCGCTTCCGACAGCGCTTCGGCGTCATAGCGGTCCCGGTGCTCAATCCTGACGGGATCGTGGGCGGCTACTGGCGCCACGGCACCGGGGGGCTGGACCTCAATCGCGACTGGGGACCCTTCACCCAGCCTGAGACGCGGCTGGTGAAAACGCTAATGGATCGTCAGGTCGCTGGCGATCGCTCGCTGCGGCTCTTCGTGGATTTTCATTCCACGTGGCGCAACCTTTTCTACACGCAGTCCGACGCTAACCCAACTCAACCCGCTGCCTTTACCGAACAATGGCTGGAGGCCGCCCGCCCGCGCTTATCCGACTATCCATTCACCCAGGAAAAAAGCCGGCGCAGCCCGCAGGCTAACTCAAAAAACTATGTGTACGGCCAGTTCGGCATTCCCGCCGTCACCTATGAAGTGGCGGATGCAACACCCCAGGACGTGACCGCGGCGGCCGCCCGAATTTTTGCCGAGGAGGCCATGCGGATGCTGCTGGCTACGCCCGCCAAGCCGCCTCACTACGACTTGATATTGCGGAACGCAACGTTGCTCGACGGTACGGGTCGTCCTCGATACTCGAGCGCGGTCGCGTTAAGGGGTGAACGGATTGCGGCGCTGACCTTGCCGCCAGGGGCCACGGCGGATGAAGTGATCGACCTTAAGGGTCAGTGGTTGATTCCGGGTTTTATCGATCCGCACACCCACGCCGGCAGTGACCTGCGCCAGGCCAACAGCCGGCAGAACGTGAACTATCTGACTCAGGGCGTGACCACCGTCATGATCGGCAACGATGGTGGCGGCGTGCCCGGTGGCCTCGCGCGACTCGATCAGCTGGACGCGGTTGGTGTGGGGACCAACGTCACGTTTTTTGCCGGCCACAATCGCATCCGAGAGGCCGCCATGGGACGTGACAACCGGGCGCCAACGGACGCTGAGCTCAACGATATGAAGCAGCGTCTTAGTGAGGCCATGTCGCGCGGCGCGCTGGGTCTGTCCACCGGGCTCTACTATGTG
>JBCDKA010000127.1:0-12036 GCA_038747195.1 Pseudomonadota bacterium | reverse complement strand
GAGCGCTTCAACTTCAAGGATTTGGACGGGCTATACGTGGCGGTGGCGATCAGCGAGGTGACCGTCGGCCAGGTGGCGGCGGCGCTCGAGGACTTCAGCCGCAGCGACGAAGAGGCGCTGCCGCTGGTGCGCGCGCCGCAGAAGAAGCCTCGCAACGACGATGACCTGATCATCGAAGGCGTGGGGCAGCTGCTGACCGTGATCGCCAAGTGCTGTTCCCCATTGCCGGGTGATCCGATCATCGGTTTTGTCACCAAAACTCGCGGCGTGAGTATCCACCGACGGGACTGCAAAAATGTGGATCGGCTGATTCGCAACGATCCGGCGAGAATGCTGGAGGTTGCGTGGGGCGGCGACACCAAAGGCAAATACCAGGCGGAGGTGCTGCTGCACGCTTATGACCGCAAGAACCTGGTGCGGGACATCGGCCAGCTGACGTCCAATCTGCGCAGCGAGATGCTCAGTTTTCATACGCAGGTCGATGCAGCCCGAGGCGAAGCCGAGATCCGTATGCTTGTGCAGGTTACGGACTTTGATCATCTCAACGATCTACTCAACCGACTGGTGGCGCTGCCCAACGTGACCAGCGCCGTGCGTACCGGGTGAGCTGACGATACCAGCGCCGTCTGTCCGTGCTGGGGCCGAGGTTTGCGGGAAGGTTCAAGACGGTTCAGGTATCACAATCATTCACCGCGAAATGGGGCTTTTGCACCCAACTTGCCTTACTATTCTGACCCCTAACAAACAGAAGGGGCATGGCTGATGAGCGCGGGCCACTAGCCGGAGCCCCGAGCCGCAACGATTCAATGGATTCAGGTCAATCAGTAGCTATTCCCGGCTATTCCGTGGAGCGAGAGCTCGGACGCGGCGGTATGGCCGTGGTTTACTCGGCGGTCCAGGAATCGGTTGAGCGGCGGGTTGCGCTCAAGGTGATGTCGCGGGTTTTGCTGGTCGACACAAGCTTCAGCGAGCGGTTCATGCGCGAGGCGAAGATCGCCGCTAATCTCTATCACCCGAATATTGTTGCCGTGCACGATGTCGGGGTTTACGACGAGCAGCACTACATCGCCATGGAGTACTTGTCGGGTGGCGATCTGGCGGTTCGCTGCGGCGACAATATCCAGCTGGTCAGCACCGTTCGCGTGGTGCGGGAAATCGCCAGCGCTCTGCATTACGCGCACAGCAAAGGGTTTGTGCATCGCGACGTTAAGCCGGAGAACATCCTGTTCCGCGAGGACGGCAGCGCGGTGCTGACCGACTTTGGGATCGCCCGGGCGGTTAATTCGGCGACGCAGATGACCAAGACTGGCGCCGTGGTCGGCACGCCGCAGTACATGAGTCCGGAGCAGGCGCGAGGTAAAGACTTAGACGGTCGTTCGGACCTGTACGGGCTCGGCATCGTGTTTTACGAGATGCTCATGGGGCGGGTGCCGTTTGAGGGCAGCGACTCCGTGGCCGTCGGCATCCAGCACGTCACCGAGCCGGTTCCCCGGCTCCCCGACAAGCTGCACTACATCCAGCCGGTGCTGGAACGTTTCCTGGCCAAACATCCGGACGATCGTTATCAGTCCGGCGGTGAGGCGGTGGTCGATCTGCAGAATCTCGAGCAGCGGCTGCTCAGCGGCGAGGTCCCGGTAGTCCCGGGAGTGGCCGGATCCAATCGGGAGACGCGCATCAGCAATCCACCGTCAGCCGGACCGCTGCCGGAGCTGACGCCCCTGGATGAGACCCGCGCTATGCCGACGCCGACGGTCGGCGAAAAGCCGGAGCCGGTGCAAGCCGATACGCCGGCGCCCCAAAGTCCGCCCGCGCCCGGCACTCCGCTCTCCGCCACGCCCCGTCCGGACGGGAGCATGCGCCAGGAGCCGCGGCTGGGCTCGATGGAAGATCTCAGCAGCTTCGACCGAACCGTCAGCCACCCCCAGTACAACCCGGCTCAGGCGGTTGCTGGCCCAGAGAGGCAGAAGAGAGGTGGCGCCGGGCGCTGGCTGGTGCTGCTGATCCTCCTCGCCGGCATCGGCGGCGTTGGCTTCTGGCAGCAGGATCGGCTGCTGGCGCTGCTGCCGAATCAGGACGTCAATCGATGGCTGGCGCAGGCAGAGCAGGCGGGTGATTTTGGCCGTTGGTACGGCGAGTCGAGCGATTTTGCCAACGTGCTCTACCAGCGGGTTTTGGAGGCCGATCCCTCCAATCGCCGAGCTTTGGCGGGTTTAGAGCTGGTGGCGCTGTCGCTGTGTGATGACGCTGAGCAGGCGCTGGTGGACGGCAACTCCAGCCAGGCTGAGCTCTTGCTTTCGCGTGCCCGCGAGCTATCACCCGGCCTGCCCCGGGTTGTAGAAATTGCGGCGCGGCTAGCCGAGCCCGGTGGTTCGCCGGTCGAGCCGGAGCCAACGCCCGTCGTGGATCGATCTTCCGAGATCGCCAGCTTGCTGGAGCAGGCCGAGGGACACCTGCAGGCGGGTCGGCTCGTGCGGCCCGCGAGCGGCAGCGCCCTGAGCGCCTTTGATCAGGTGCTGGAAATCGATCCGCAGCAGGCGGACGCGCTGGCGGGTCGAGCCATCATCAACGATCGCCTCAGCCAGGATCTTGCGGCGGCGATCACCGCGAGGGATATCAGCGCCGCGGATCAGGCGCTCCAGCAGCTGGTGCTGGTGTCGGAGGATGCCGACGCGTTGAACAATGCCCGCCAGCAGCTCGACGGTCTGCGCAGCGAGGCGGAGAACCGGCAGCGCGCCGAGGAGGTGCGGCAGCAGCGCATCACCCAGATGCTGCAGGAGGGTGAAGCCTTTCTGGCGCGTGATCAGCTCAATGAGCCGCCCGGCGAAAATGCCAGCAACCGATTTCGCGGCGTGCTGCGCGCTGACCCGACCAACGAGGCGGCGCGCGACGGCCTCGAGCGGGTGGCTCGTCGCTACATGGTGCTGACCGAGCAGGCGCTCGAAGACGATCGGCTCGATGAGGCGGAAACCATGATCGGCTATATCGAAGATCTGAACCCGGCCCAGGCAGGGCTGGGGCGCGCCAAGCGCCGGCTGGCGATTTACCGCGAGCAAAACGAGCGCAATCAGGGGCTCAGCGACTCTCAGCGTCAGCAGGTGGATGGGCTGCTAGCGCAGGCTCGCACGGCGCTGGATGAGGGGTCGCTGATGCAGCCGCCCGGGTCGTCAGCTTTCGACTCGTACAAGGCGGTGCTTCGAATCGAGCCGGGCAACGGGGAAGCGCAGCAGGGGCTAAGCCGGGTCTCGGAGCTGCTGGCCGGCCGGGTGCGCGGTCAGCTGAGTGCCGGGGAGCTAGAGGTGGCCTTGGCATCCTTTCTCGACGCTGAGCAAACCAATCCGGCCAATCCCAATCTGCCGCTTCTGCGCGCGGATCTTGGGGCCGCGCTGCGTGATGCGGCACGCGTGGCGATTGATGCGGGACGGCTGGAAGACGCGGGCGGTTGGCTGACCCGAGCCAGCGACGTGGACCCGGGGCATCCAGATCTGGATGCACTTCAGCTGCAGCTCAGTATCGCGAGCGAATAGGGCTGCCCCGCTCAGCTGTCTGGTGTCAGGATGTCTTTGAGCGCCGAACGGGCCGCGGCAAACGAAAAGTGTTGCTCGACGTTCGCCAAGCCGCCGTCGGACAGCTGCAGCCAGAGGGCCGGGTCGCGATAGGCCTCGAGCACGGCGGCGGCAAAATCCTCCGGTGAATCACCGACCATCACCTCCTGGCCTGGCACCACGTGCATGCCTTCGACGGCGGGACTGGTAGCCACCACGGGCTGGCCGTAGCTCATTGCCATGTTGATCTTGCCTTTGACGCCCGCGCCGTAGCGCAGCGGCGCCAGCGAGAGCCGGCAGCCGTCGAGATACGGTTCGAGATCCTCCACAAAACCCAGCACGTCGACGAGGGGCCCAGCCAGCGCTTTAACCGCGTCGGTCATCTTGCTGCCGATTACCGTGAGCTTGATGCCATCCTGCTGCTGATGCACCAGCGGCAGCACCTCGCGTACAAACCAGGTGACGCCGTCGATGTTTGGCGGATGCTGAAAGCCGCCGACAAATAGCAGGCCCTCGCGTTCTTCATACGACTTGCGGCGCCCGTGTACGGGGTGGATGTTGGACAGGATCGAGACCTTGATGTCCGGGGCGTCCTCGCGAAGAAACTCGCGCTCGTACTCACTTACCACCAGGGTGAGGTCGCAGCGACGTGCAACGTCCAGCTCTCGGGTTCGTGTCTTGGCAGCGGCGGCGTGCAGCGAAGGTTGATTCTCAAGCTCTGCCAGCCGCTGCTCGCGGAGGTAATGGAGATCGACGGTATCGAAGAGCAGGAGCGCTCGCGGACAGCAGGTTCTGACGGACTCGATGTGGTTGCTGGCGATGTAGTGCCGGCTCAGGATCACCGCATCGAGCGTGTTACCGACCTCTTTCAGGTACTGATGGGCCGACTTGATGAACGGGTGATAGAGCACCTCGACGCCGAGCTGCTGCAGGGGAGCGGTATAGCGGTCATCGAAGGCGCGGTTTTCCGCCATGAACCGGACGTGCCAGCCGAGGTCGAGAAGCAGGCGCATCAGGTTGACCATCCTGACTGAACCCGAATCCTGATCGGGCGTGGGCGTGGTGGCATCGATGATCAACACGCTGCGCTGCCGCCGATGGCGCCGCGTCAGGTCCAGCGGTCCCTCCGGATCCGGCTGATGAGGGAGGGCCTCCCGCCACCGGTCGACAAATTTCTCCTGGTTAACCACCTGGTAACGTTTGACCCCGGAACTGGTGTCGGTGCCGCTGGTGACGCCCTCAAAATGCACCACCTGGGCGGCCGGCTGGTAGAGCACCCTAAGACCGTGTTCGCGGACCCGAAACGCCAGATCGGTGTCCTCGTAATAAGCCGGTCGGTAGCGGGTGTCGAAGCCACCCAGCTCGGTAAACAGCTCCCGGCGCAGCAGGATGGCCGCGCCGGAACAGTAGTCGACCTCGCGGACAAAGTTGACCGCCGGCGCTGACGGATTTTCGAAGCGACCGTAGTTCCAGCCGGAGCCGTCGCTGAACACGATGCCGCCAGCCTCCTGCAGCCGGCCGTCCGGGTAAACCAGCTTGGCGCCCACCAGGCCCACATCAGAGTGCTGGGCAAACGTCTCCAGCAGCCGATCAAAACACCCGTGCTCCACCACCGTGTCGTTGTTGAGGAAGAACAGATACTCGCCGGTAGCTGAGTCAGCTCCCCGGTTGCAGGTGTCAATAAAGCCGCTGTTCTCTTCGTTGTGCAGGACTCGCAAACCGGTGTGGTCCGCCAGCCGGTCGCGGGTTTCGTCGCCGGAGCAATCGTCGACGACAATCACTTCGAAGCTGGCGCTGTCTGTTAAGCCGCTCAGCGACTTAAGGCAGGCCTGCGTGTGGTGGTAATGGTTATAAGTCGGAACCACCACCGAGATTTTCGGTGCGTCCGGCAGTGTAAAGGTCAGCGGCTCGAAAGGTTCGCCCGTATCGATTTCGGCCAGCACCTTAGGGGCAATTGCTGGCTCGCCGCGCGAAAGCTCCTGACCAATTCGCTCCAGTGTTCCCTTAACACCGCGAACACGCAGGCTGTTACGAGCTCGCTGTTGCAGAGTCGCAGCACGCCGCTGGTGAAAATTGAAGACGCTCAACACTCGCCGGGCACCGCGTGCCGCGACCCGCAGTGGGCGAGTCAATTTCCAACTTCGCGTTGACAGAACCATCTCCAGTTCCTGGGCAGCCCCGAGAAGCTGGCTAGAGATCTCGCTGATCTGATTTTCCAGCTGCCCCATCCGCTTTTGCTGTGCTTCGGTCTCGTCGCGCAGCCGCAGCGCCCAGGCGGAACGATCCTCGAACTCATCCTGCAGCTGCTGGTGGGTGGCGGTGAGTTGCGAGAGGTCTTGCTCAAGCGACTTGGCCCAGTCCAACGCTTCCTCGGCGCGGCGCGCTTCGCGGCTGGCCCAGCCTGCGCGCTGCTCCAGCTCCTGCTGCTGCTTGATCAGCTTTGCCTGCAGCGTTTTGGCCAGCTCGCTCGCCTCATGAAGCCGTCGGGCGCGGTCTGCGCTCCCCAGATCGTCCGGGGTCGGTGCCTTGAGCGGATAGCGGCCTGAGGCAGGCTTGGTTTCTTCGCCGGGCAGTAGCGAAAGGTACCTGGCGACCGACTCTTGCGGTGACAACAGCGGCTTTTCCGAAGCGCGTAGCGCCTCCAGCTGCTCCCGGTCGAGCGTCGCGATTGCCTGCACCAGATCGTCCGGCTTGGGGTCGATCAGCAGCCCGGTGTTTCCGTGATCGATTCGGTGAGCCAATGCGCCCACCCGGGTTGCCAGAACCGGAACATTCAGCGCCCACATTTCGCTCAGCGTGTAGTTGAACGTTTCTGAAACCTGCGACAGCAGCAGTGCCAGGTCGGGCCGAATTTCATCAAGGAGCGCCGGCAGCTCGTCCAGCTGATACTCCAGGATTATGTGTACGTGGTTGCAGCCGTAGAACGCTTCGGCAAACTTGCTGCCGCCCAGGAGATAAACGTCGGCAAACCGCGTGAGTTCAGGCAGCGCCTCCCGCAGCAGGCCAGCCCCTTTCTGATCACTGATCCTTCCCGGTACCACCAGCCGCCAGCGCGGCCCGCCGGAAAACGTCTGCGGCTGCCGCGAATGCTCGAAAGGCACCAGTCCGTGGCTGACCGTCGTGATCTCGGGTAGGGCGTCACTATCCACCAGGCGCTCAAGATTGGCCCTGACCGTATCGCTCGGTGCCAATACCGCCACCTGCGGGCCCTTGAGCGCCGCCAGCCAGCGTGCGCGGACCCGCCGCCAGCGTTCAGGCGACATGGCGTGGAAGTGGCTGTGGGCCAGCGCCTCGGGTAATCGGTCATCAGAGAAATCGGCCGCCGACGACTCAAAGAGCAGGCCGAGGTCCGGCCAGGCCGGGTAGTAGTCGTGCAGCATCGCCAGCGTTGGGAGCCCGGTTTCCAGCGCCTCAACGCTGTGTCCGATGAGCGAGGAAACCACCAGAGCAGTCACGCCGTGGGTGCTGCAGATCGCGTCGAGCACCTGGCGGTAGGCGCTTTGCTCAACCACGCTGCCGGCGATGGGAATCGGCAGCGCCCATCGGGCTACGCACGGCGCGTCGAGCGACCCGGGGTGTAGCCTGAGTTCCTGCCCTTGGGACGCATCTCCCGGATTGGCGAAGCTCAGCAGAAAGAGATGCCAGGCTGAATCCCAGGCGTCGGCGGTGTCAGCAGCCCAGCGGGCGGTGCCGCCGCCCCAGCTGTGCAGGATATGAAGCACGACCGGCTTTGCGTCCAGGCCCGCATAGGGCAGGGGCAGGGCCGGCGTCTGCTCGGTGATTTCCCACAGCCGGCTGTTCAGCTGGTCCAGGGGCGCTGCCGCCGGTCGGTCTCGTGGGTCGACCGCGTTGGGTGGTTTCGTTTCGGTTGGCGCCGGCCCAACCAGCAGGTGGGAACACGCCAACCGGTGCTGCGCCTGCGATGAGTCTGCGGTGCGGTCCGGCCAGACGGTTTTCGAGTCCGGGGAAGGCCACAGGCAACACGCCGGGTTAATGTCTCGATAGGGAAAAGCGAGTCTCGGTGTGGCCCACCACAGCGCGGAATCGGTCTCAGCCATCGGCCAGCTTGTGGTCAGCCATTCCGGGCGCACGGCTGAAACCACCTGCGCGTCGGGCTGCGCTTCCAGGCAGCGATAGAGCCGCTCCAACGCCATCGGTGGGAGCGCAGTGCCGGCTTCGAGCACGAGCACGTCGCACCCCGCCGCGAGCCCTGCGGCCAGCGCTTCCTGCGGACTCTCGTGAATGGTCGCGTCCGGCCCAGGCAGTTCCGCCCAGTCCGGGAGAGCCCGCTTGAGCGTTTCTTTGTACCGGGTTGCCTGGTCAGCGGCAGACGCAGCGCTCCACAGGACCACCGCGCAGCGCTGGCTCATACCGAAAGTTTCGTCGATCGTTAGACGTTAGCGATTGGTTGCACGGCCTAGAAGCCGAGATCGCTCATGTCCGGCATTTCGATCTCTTTATAGCCGTCGGGAATCTCAAAGACGAGCGGGTCGATGTCGTCGTGAGACACCGACTTAAGCTGGCCGGTGCTGGTCCCCATGCGCGGATCGTAGTGGGTGTACTGAACGGGAATCTCGTCTTTACCGGGCTCACCGAAGTCCAGCACGCCGTCGGACATCTGGCCGAAGCTGTTCGCCAGGTCCTGGACGAAGGTCATCATGCCTCGAACCGCTGCGTAGTCCTCCTCGGGGATGTCCAGCTCCTTGGCTGTGGTCACGCACTGCTCGGACGATTTGCTGTCGCCGGCGTAAACCTCGATCACTTCGCAGTCGTAGCCGGCAATCTTGCGGGATTCGCCGGTTCGCTCGTAGCTGCGCGGCTTGGCCTCGCCAGCCATCTTAGGCATCATCGAGCTCATCATCTTTTTCATCTGAGCCCGCTGTGAAGCTGGTAGAGCCGCGAGCTGCTGCTCCATCTGGGCCATCACCTGCTTCTGCATGTCGGCGATCTTCTGGACCTGCTCCTTACCCATCACCATGTAGCTGCGATCATCCTGGTTGATCGCGATGAACTGACCGTTGGTTGAATCGAAGATCGCAAATCCCTCGCCGCCCGGTGCGGACATGCGGATTTTGCCGTTGGCGATTTCAGTCTTGCCGTTTTCGATGGCGCCGTCTTCGCTGTTGGCGTAGACGATGGTGGTGTCGGCGAACGCGGCAGTACCCGACAGGGCAATTCCCGCGGCGGCCAGCGCAGCGCAGCTAAGCTTCAGTTTCATGCCGATTCCTAAAGGATTTTGAGGGCCGGAATTATCGGCGATTGCGCGTCAGGTGTCATCCACAGCCGCGGGTGTACAATGCGCGCACGCAGATCTTGGGAATGACAAACCGTTGAAAAACCGAGCTATTGGCCAGGTCTTGCTGCTCCTAATCGTAGGTATTTTGGCCGGCGTCGGCTGCGCACAGCGTCCCGCTCCGATCGAGGAGAGAAGCCTGGCGGCCCAGGTTCGTCAACAGGCGGCGGAGACCGCCGGCGTGGTCGAGGTTTTTCCGCTTAGCGGCGGCGAGGATGGTGCGCTGATCGAGCGTGCGCGCCAGGCTGAGGCTGAGGGTGCGCTGGAGCAGGCCAGCATCCTGATTTCCCAGGCAATCGAGCTGGCGCCGCAGGACGCGGCGCACTGGCAGTACCTGGCGGAGATCGAGCTGGAGCAGGGGCAGTATTCGGCGGCGATCGACCATGCCAGGGAAAGTTACGAGCTCGGCCCGCGCGTCGGGCAGATCTGCGCGCGGAACTGGCTGACCATTCAGCGCGCCAACGAAGCGCTGCGCCGTTCCTCGGCAGCCATCCAGGCCGGCGCTCGGGCGGAAGAGTGCGCGGTTCGAAGCCCGTCCACCTCCTGAGCGGGATCGCCGCACGGCGCATTAGCGTCCGTGCAACACCGTAGCCGATCCGATGCCCAGCCTCGCTGAACAAGTTGACGACGTGCTGGCGTCTGGCGGAGAGCTGGACCAGGCCTGGCCGCAGTTTCGGCCACGCGACGGTCAGCGTGAGCTGGCGACGGAAATTGCGCTGGCCATGGAGGCGGGTGAACCGCTCATTGCCGAAGCCGGTACCGGCATTGGCAAAACGTTTGCCTATCTGCTCCCCGCGCTGGTGTCGGGTCAGCGGGTCGTGGTTTCCACCGGTACCCGGACGCTGCAGGACCAGCTTTATCAGCGCGATATCCCTCAGCTTTTAGCCGCGCTGGATCTGAAACCGCGCGTGTCCCTGCTGAAAGGCCGATCGAACTATCTCTGTATCCACCGGATGAATCACGCCACCGATAGCGGCGTCATCGACTCACCCGAGCTGCTCACGCTGCTCGACAAAACCCGCGGGTGGGCGCAGCAGACGGACGACGGTGACCTCGTGGGGGCAACGTTCCTGCCGGACAACTCACCGCTGCGGCCGCAGGTCTCCTCAACGGTCGACAACTGTCTCGGCGGCGAGTGTCCCAACTATGGAGACTGCTGGGTGATCCGCGCCAGGCGGCAAGCTCAGGAAGCCGACCTCGTGGTCGTCAACCATCATCTGCTGTTTGCTGACCTGGCCTTGAAGCAGGAGGGTTTCGGTGAACTGCTGCCCGAGTGTGACGCGATTGTCGTGGACGAGGCGCATCAGGTGCCGGACGTGGCCAGCCGCTTTTTTGGGGGCAGCTTCTCTTTTCGTCAGCTCACCGAGCTGGCCCGCGACTGTCGCAGCGAGGGCGCCGGTGCCCCGGGTGCTTTACCGGTGCTCGCGGAAACTTTGGCGGAACTCGATGCAGCGGCGCGGCGGCTGAGGCTTGCTGTCAGCACGGTCAGCGGCCGGCTCGGGAATCGCGGCCCGTGGCAGGAAGCGCGGCGGCGCGATGGCCTGGAGGGTGAGCTGGTGGGCGTCGCTGACGTGCTCGGCCGGCTGAGTCAGGCGCTGAAGCCGCTTGCGCCGGCCACGGCAGGGCTGGAGTCGGTCTGGCAGCGCAGCCAGCGGCTGCAGGCGGCGGCCTCCGCATTCTTGAACGACGAGGACAGCGACCACGTATGCTGGTATGAGGCGTCCCGCCAGGGTTTTCAGCTGCAGCGGACCCCGCTCAATCTTGCTGAGGCGCTTGGCAGCATTCGTGAGGCGGCAGCGCCCTGCTGGATTTACACCTCCGCCACGCTGTCGGTCGGCGGACGGTTTGATCTGTTCCAAAGCCAGCTCGGCCTGGAGAGCGCCCGCTCGGTGTCGATCGACAGCCCGTTCGACTATGAGAATCGGGCGCTGCTTTATCATCCGTCAGGCCTCCCCGAACCTGCCGAGCAGGGGTTCGTGCCCGCGTTTGTCGCGGCGCTGTTGCCGCTGCTGGACATCACCGGAGGCCGCGCGTTTGTGCTGTTCACCAGCCATCGTAACCTGCAGCAGGCTCGCGCGATTCTGAGCAACGCCCTGGATCTGCCGATCTTTGTTCAGGGTGATGCGCCCCGGCACCAGCTGCTCGAGGATTTTCGGCGCTCCGGCAACGGCGTGCTGCTGGGCGCGGCGAGCTTCTGGGCCGGCGTCGACGTGCCCGGCGATGCGCTCAGCTGCGTGGCCGTCGACAAGCTGCCGTTTGCCGCGCCGGACGATCCGGTGATCCAGGCCAGGCTCAATAAGCTGCGACAGGAAGGCGAAGCCCCATTCGGTCGCTACCAGCTGCCGGCGGCGGTGCTGACCCTCAAGCAGGGGGTCGGGCGCCTCCTGCGGCACGAAAGCGATCGCGGTGTGGTCGTGGTGGGTGACCCACGATTGACCAGCAAGGGGTACGGAAAGGTGTTCCTAAAAAGCCTGCCGCCGGCCCGTTACACTCGTGACCTCGCGGACGTTCGATCGTTTTTTGCCTGATTTTGTAACGAACGGGCCCGCACGACCGTCCTATTGATGGCGGCAGCAGACATTTGTTCGGAAAAAGCGAACTTTACGACCCTGAACGTACGACAGGCGTCGTTAAATTGGCTATACTTCTCGCACTGTTGGCACATGCCCGGAGTACGATCCAATGCGACGCATGAAGAAGTCGGGCATTCCGAGACCTACAGAAGCCGAGCTGTCGATCCTGAGCATTCTTTGGCAGCGCGGCCCCAGTACGGTGCGGGATGTCCATGAAATTCTTAATAAAAAAGAGAATACTGGCTACACCACCGCCCTGAAGCTGCTGCAGGTGATGCATACCAAAGGGCTGGTGGCGCGCGACGATTCGCAGCGCGCACACGTCTATAAACCAGCGATGAGTAAAGATTACACGCAGACCCAGTTCGTCACCGACCTGGTTCAGCGGGTGTTTGACGGCTCGCCATCTGAGCTGGTGCTGCACGCACTGGGTAACTCCAGACGCGCCACCGCCGACGAGCTGGCCCAGATTCGGGCGATGTTGGACCAGATAGAAGAAGACGAAGGCTGACTCTCTGCGGCTCCCGCGGGAGTCCTGGCAGGGGGTCACCGCCGTTGGTGACAGGAATGATGGGGTACTCATGACCGAGCTGTTGATCGGACTTGGACTGGAACCCGCCGTAATCGG
>JBCDKA010000126.1:0-12078 GCA_038747195.1 Pseudomonadota bacterium | reverse complement strand
TTCGACGGCGAGGTGGAGGATTATCGGGTAACCATTGGCGAATCACTCGACTTTGGTGATGCCCCGGCGCCCTACGCCACCACGCTGGCGGACGACGGGGCGCGCCATCGCGTTGTGGACGGCGTGTTTCTTGGCAGCAGCGTCGACAGTGATAGCGACGGCCAGCCGAATGCTGACGCAACCGGCGACGACGTATCCGGCGGCGATGAAGACGGCGTAAGCTTCGCCAGCGCGCTGCTGACGGGCTCTGATGTCAATGTTGATGTAACCATCTCAACGGAGGGTTACGTCAACGCCTGGGTCGACTTTGACGCCAACGGGACTTGGAACAACTCCGAGGAATACGTGATTGCTGATGAGTTCCGGGAGGCGGGAACGCACAGCTTCACCGTCAGCGTCCCGGCCGGCGCTGCGCTCGGTACCAGCTTCGCGCGGGTACGCTTTGACACCAATGGCGATGCGTTCTCGCCGACCGGTCGGGTCGACGACGGTGAAGTTGAAGATCTTCAGGTAGCGATAGTGGATACCCTGATTCCGCTCACCGCCACCGCGGACAGCTATACGATGCTCGAGGACGGGACTCTGCTCGCGGATGACGCCGACGGCAGCGCCAATGCGGACGAGGGTGACAACGGCGTGCTCGCCAACGACAGCGGACCAGCGGCCTTAAGCGTGACCAACGCAGGTACGCTTACTGCCAATGGCGCGGGAGGTACGGTTACCCTCAATGTGGACGGCACCTTCAGCTATTCCCCGCCAGCCGACGCTTCAGGGCTTGCAACTTTCGACTACACCGTGACGGACGGCAGTCTGAGCGAGACCGCCTCGGTGTCCATCACCGTTGAGCCGGTGAACGACGCGCCAAGCTTTACCCCGGGTCCGGCGCAGGCACTCGCCGCCGGCAGCAGTGGCGACATCAACGTGCCGGGCTGGGTGGCAGCCGTAGATCTCGGCCCGAATGAGACCTCCCAGGCTGTGGCCAGCTACCAGGTTTCTGTGACCGACGACCCGGCTTCGATCCTCACGGGTTTGCCGACCGTCAGCCCCGCTGGTGATCTCGCGTTTACCCTGAGCGGTACTGCGGGGACCGCTGAGCTTACGGTGAGCTTGACCGACGATGGCGGCACGGCCAACGGCGGGGACGATACTTCCCCAGAGGCCACATTTTTTATCAGCGTCGGCTCGGCGGCGGATCTGTCCGTGGAGCTTGAGCAGTGCACGCCCCTGGCGGCGCCCGACGAGCCCTACCGGTATGCCGCGGCCATCAGCAACGCCGGTCCGTCACCAGCGACCGACGTCAGCGCTTTGGTAACGCTGCCAAGTGGCGCAACCGTGCAAAGCGTCTCTCCGTCGGCGAGCTGTGTGGCTGGGTCGGACGATGTGGCATGCCTGCTGCCGGTCATTGGCGTTGGCGAAACCACACGCGTTCTGCTGGAGATTGTTCCGACCGGCACGGGCTCGGTTTCGACCGACGTGTTGGTCTCCTCAGCGGTTGACGATCCAACGTCAGGGAACAATACGGACGAGGCAACGATTGAGCTTGTGCCTGGGCTGGTAATCGCCGATTCGTTCGAGAGCTGCGGCACGCCATAGCGCCGGCCAAACCGCGATTTTGCGGAGCGATGGCCCCATGCCTGCAGGCATGGGGGTTGTCGCGACGGCCGTAGCTACCTGCTGTGCCGCGGTTGCCACGCGTTACAATGTGCTATGTCCGACGAGCTCGATAAGCTTCGCCCTTTTCCGACCGTCGTAAAAGACCGGGTCTTCGACGATCCGCAGGAGATTCGTCGCTGGGCGCTCAGCCAGGAATTTCTCGACTGCGAAGCGTTTAACGCCCGTCACGGGACTCAAGAATCCTGGCCCGGATCGCGTGGGCCATCACTTCACGCGACTCACGAGCAGTTTGTCACGCAGTTCACGGCGTTTGTCTTGAGTGACGTGCTGCGCTTTCCGCCCACCAATTTTCGCTGCAACTGCTCGTTTCAGCTGACGTTAGCCGGCGACGGAGATAGCTGGGTTCACCGCGACGCCCAGCTGTATCGGTTGGCAGGCCTGGTCTACCTCACTCCGCGCGCGCCGCTCGACGGCGGGACGCTGTTCTATCAGGAAACCAACCCGGGCGAGTATGAAATCACGGACGTGATTGCCAACCGATTCAATCGCCTGCTCGTGTTTGATACGCAGGTCCCCCACAAATCCCACCAGTACTTTGGCGAAGGCAAAGAGGACGGTCGCCTGACCATGCCCTTTTTTATCAACTTCGAGCTGAAGGAGGATTGAGTCGGGTTAGCCGTTCAGGTGCTGGTCCAAAAAAGCTCGCACGTCCTTGGCCGTTTCCTCGGGGCGCTCGATGTGGATGAAGTGGCCGCCGCCTTCATAGACGATCTTCTTAACCACCGGTGCGTTCACTAACGCAGCGGCAAAAGCCTCAGCCGTCGACACGGACAGTCCGTTGCTGTCACCGCCCCAGAGCACCAGCGCTGGAGCTCTGACGTGACTCAACACCCTTTCAGGATTGCCGCGCTCGTAGAGCCGGCCGGCGACGAACGATTCGCAGTCTCTGCCGATGACGTTGGCATAGTCGGTTTTGCGAGCGACGAGCTCTGGCGTGACCTGATCGGGGTCGTTGATCATGATCTTCAGCATCTTTTCGAAGCCATCTGTTGTAACCGCTCGAGGCTTAAACGCCATAGTGAAGTCCCGCGGGCGTTCGTCCGTGCCTCGGCGACCGCCGTATTCAACGCCTGCCGAGTTTTGCAGAACCAACGCAGTTACGCGGTCCTGGCGGGTGCTCGCGTAACGGAAGGCAACCAGGCCGCCGTAGGAAGTGCCGGCGATGGCAAATTGTTTGATGTCCAAATGATCCATCAACGCATCCACCAGCATCAGGTAACGGTCAATCGAATAGTTGCCGCTGGGCACGGCGCCGGTCAGGCCGAAAGCCGGCAGGTCCAATCGCACAACCCGATAATGGTCTTTGAGTCTTGCCACCCAGGGGTCGTAGTCTTTCAGATCACCGGAGGAGCTGTGTACCAGCAATACGGCTGGCCCGCTGCCTTCATCTTTGTAATGGGTGTTGATTCCGTCCAGACCCTCGAGCACCGCAAACTTCGAGTCCGGGTCAGCGTACTTCTTGACGATGGCCTCGTAGGTAATGGTGCCGGCAGACGGTTCGCCGCACTGCGTGACGGAGGGTGGATGCTGGGCAAACGCCGGCGCTGCGGCGGCAGCGAGAAGCAGCGGAAGGTACAAAAAAGATTTCATGCTGATTCCTCCCTGGTTGGAGGTTTAACGGAGACAAAAAAGGCAGCGACGATTGAACGCCGCTGCCCTTGGTTCAGTGCTTGATTGGGTGCGCTTACTGCCCGAAGCGTGCGGTGACCGTCAGACCATACGTACGCGGTTCCGGCAGGGATACAAAGTACCCTAGGGTGCCTGTCAGGAAGCTGCCGGTGGTGCGACGGGAGGCGAGCACCGGATCATCATCAAGCAGATTCTCGATCCAGAACGTAACGCTGTAGCGATCGTTGCGCCAGCCGCCCCGCAGGTTGTGCAGCCACGCCGCCTCGGTTTCGGCCAGGTTGATCACCCAGGTGTACGCTTCCGACTGATACCAGGAGTCCAGCCTGGCAAACCACTCGCCTCCACGCTGGCCGAAGATTTCGCCAGCCGGCATGGTCCAGTCCACGCCGATATTGCCGGTATGATTCGGCGACTGGGCGACTTCTCTGCCGCTGGCATCCGGACTGCCAAGTACCCGGGTAGATTGCCCATCCAGAAACTCCTGAATGTCGGTCTTGGTGTAGTTGTAGCCACCGCTGACGGCCCAGTTTTCGTTAAAGGCGTAGCTGCCTGCGAACTCAATACCCCAGATATCCGTGCTGCCGTTACCCTGAAAATCGATCTGCTGACCAAGCCGGTCTGAGCCGGCAACAAAACGACCGTCACCGTTGCTGTCGACGTCCCGCTGGAAATTGCCGAAGCGCTGATTGGTCCAGTCCATGAAGTAGGCTGCGCCATTGATGAAGCCTCGGCCGTTGGCAAGCGAGTGTTTGAAACCCACCTCAATGGACTCCAGCTCCGCTTGCGCAATGTTGTAACCGATACCGGGGTTGTCGGCCTGGAATGCCGGCAACGCCACCGTGGGCTCAAGCTGGATGACCTCGGTGTTGAAGCCGCCCGGATTGTTGCCTTCGGAATAGCTGCCGTAAACCATCGTGTTTTCGGACAGCCTATAGTCCAGGATCACCCTGGGAAGGGTGGCATCGAACTCGCCCGAAAGCGGAAGCTCAGCGCCGCCGAACTGCTGCGCGGTTGCGATGGCCAGTTCGTCGGTGCTGGAGTCCAGCGGCATGGCTTCCTGGATCACCGAGCTGGCGATATCCAGGGTTTCCTCTTCCCGCCGCAGCTCAACGCTGAGCGTGAGCTGATCGGTGATATCAAAGCCGATGCTGCCGAAAATCGCCTTGTTCTCTACGGCCTCCGTGGCTTGCGGGTTGACGCCAAAGAGTCCGGGGGCGCCCCTGGGCTGACCTAGAGAGAACGGTCCTTGAGGTCCTGGGCTGGGGAAGCCAGCCTGCCCGCCCTGGAAATATTCCAGGTCAAGGTAATAGGCGCCGACCATCCACCGGAAACGGCGGTCCTGCGGAGACGTCAGGCGAAGTTCTTGCGAGAACGACTCGTCATCCCACGACGCAAATACGTCGAGTTCGTCGGGGATCTGGGCTTTGTAATCGCTGAGAGATTCTTCGTACCAGCCAGACACGGACGTTAGCGTGTAGCCCGAGCCGTTGATGTCCCAGTTGGCGATGAGCGACATAAATTCGTTGTCGACCTCGTAGCCGAGGTCGTCGGCAAATCTCGTGTCATCGAGACTCGAGGTTTCAATGGAGGTGCCCCGTGTCAGCAGGCCAGCGTTCAGGGTCCCGCAGAAGTAGTTGCTAAAGCCTCCATTGAAGGGCCCACAGTTGTTGTTTTCCCCGGCAATGATGAACTGGTTAGCCGGTCCGTCGTCGTCCTGGTTATCCAGGTACCGAAACTTGATCGACAGGTTTTCTGTCGGCGTTGCGTAAAGTGTCAGGCTAATGGTGTCGCTTTCCCGCGCACCGATATCGCCAAACTCCTCGCCGGGCCGCGCTCCTCCGGGTGGTGGCGAGTTGTCCCAGGCTCCGTCATAACGGTAGTAGCGCCCCGAAACACGGAAAGACAGCTTGTCTTCGATCAGCGGTCCTTCAGCGGCCAGCCACACGTCCTGGCGTCCGTTGTCGCCCACGATGGCCTGAACGTCACCGGTAAACTCGTTGCCCGGTGTTTTGGTGATGTAGTTGATCGCGCCGGAAAACGTCGATCGACCAAAGAACGCGCTTTGTGGACCCTTGACGACCTCAACTCGCTCCAAATCAAACATGGAGACCCACTGGCTGCTGCCGGACAGATAGACGCCGTCGATGAAAGACGACGCGGTTTGCAGCTGGCGTTGAACGTTGTTGGGCGGCTCGATCCCGCGGAACCGTATTGATGAGTTCCGCCGGCTCCCCGTCTCGTTGGCAATGACAACGCCGGGCGTGAATTTGACGATGTCTTCGACGTTGACGATCTGCTGTTTTTCGATCGACTTGGCGCTGAAGGCCTGCACGCTAAGCGGAATATCTTGAATGGATTCCCCGACTTTCCGGGCAGTCACGATGAGCTCCTCAAGGAACTCTTCATCGGATTGGGCGCTGCTCTGGCTCCAGGCCATTCCCGGGGCTGCCAGCCCCGCTGCAGAAACCGCCAATGCGACAGCGCTAGTCTTAAAACCTCTGGACATGGACTGGACCCTCCCGGTGTGCCGTTTTAGTAGTCAGCCACGGTCAAACCGTGCCTGTGTCCCCTCGTCGTCAAATGTTAAAAATATGTAACATGAACATGAAATTAGCACCGCGACACAAAAGGTGTAAAGCATCTGCGCGAACGCTGGTGTGATAGCGCCATCAGCTTTTTGCATGACAGCCGTGTCGGAACGGTTAGGTATCACCGGCGGCAGCGGTCTGAAAAGGCTAGCTGGCCTGGCGATCGGGGTGCAGCGCTTTTGCATTAGAGCTGCTGAGCAATCTCCATCGCAACCCGCTCTCCAGACTCCATGGCGCCCTCCATGCCACGATTCATCTTCGCCGTATGCTCACCGCAGAAATGCAGCCGACCATGAGGTTTCGCCATGGTGGGCACAAAGTCGCTGACCTGCCCCGGAGCGAAGATCGCCCAGTCGCCGGCGTTGTGCGGATCGAGCCACCAGGAGTGATAACCTACGGCGTCCAGCGAACCTTTAGCGGCAGGCCTAAGTCGCTCGATTTCCGCCACGGCAAAGTCCTGCGCCGCTTTGGGCCCCATACGATCCAGCCGGTCAGCCACCCAGCCCCGGGTATTGACGACCAGCCCCGTGACTTCAGCAGGGTCGTCGCCAAAGCGTTGGGCCATGACTGAGCCGAGGCCACCGTTGGTCCACATGCTGGGAGACAGCTCATCCGCTTCCCAGAAGGGCTTTCGCGGCCGCAGAAAAACCAACGTATTTCGCATGTAGCTCAAGGTTCTGACCGCGCGTCGTTGCCCACCCTCCAGTGCTGGCGTCAGCGTAAGGTCTCGAACCTTGGAGAAGGGCAGAGAACAGACCACAAAACGGGCCCGGTATGCCTCACCGTTTCGACATCGGACCTGAACGGCATCGGTCGTCTGTTCAATGCTCATCACCTCACGCTCGAGACGAGCCTCCTCCTTGAGCCGCCCGGCCATGGCCTCGGTGAAACGTTGGTTGCCACCCTCAACGGCAAACGCCGCCGGACCGAGCTTTATCTGCTCCGAAATCCAGCGTTCGTTGAACAGGTACATCAATGCGGAAACGTCCCAGGCTGAGGTGCCGTAGTAGGGTGCCGTGTCGTTGGCCAGGCGAATCTCGCCGTCACTCAGTCCGTGCTGTTTGAAGTAGTCATGCAGCGGGATGTCGAGCGAATGCCGGTCAGCGCTAAGCCACTCGGTGGAAGCTCCCAGCGGATTTTTGCCTCGAGTGCGGGCGGGAATTAGCTCCCAAGGCATCTTGTCTCGAAAGCCGTCGGGAAACGGGTTTCGCGCAGACTTAGCCCATTGGACGCGGTCCAGGATTTTCCCATCCATCACTAGCGCCGGCGGCGGCGCGCCAAAGATGCGTGGGGCGTAGTCGATCAGCTTGAGGTCCAGGCGCCTGGCCATGTCGATCATCCTGGCGTACCCGCTGGCCATGGTGTTGCCCCCGACTTCGGGGTGACCGGGGAGGTCGTAGAGCGTGTGGAGGCGGCCGCCGATCCGGGAGCGACTCTCGATCACCTGAACGGAAGCGCCAAGCTCCTCGAGCAGCAGAGCACTGTTGAGGCCCGCGAGGCCGGCCCCGATCACCAGCACGTCGAGCGGCTTGCCGCCCCCGGCGGCAAAGCTCCGGAGCGGGGCGGTCGCCAGGCCGGCGGCGATACCCGTCAGGACCCTGCGGCGCGAAGTGGATGCCGGTGCTGCTGTCATGGCAAGAAGGCCTCGTGAACTGACGCCCAGCCAGCATACTGCATTTTCTGTTGGGCCTTAGCTTAGGGCGAAGCGGCCGATCGATCCTCCCGAATCATTGCCGCCGCTTTGTCGGCGATCATCATCGCCGTGGCGTTGGTATTGGCCCGGGGAATAACGGGGATAATCGAGGTGTCCACGACGCGCAGCCCATCGATCCCTCGGACCCTCAGCCGCGGGTCTACCACCGCCGCTTCGTCCGAGCCCATCCGGCAGGTGCCGGATGGGTGGTCCCCGCGGAACGCCGTCTGACGCACAAAGTTGTGCCACTCATCCTGCGAAGCGTCCTCTGGCAGCGGGAACTCAATGTCGTCTATCACGTTCGCCAACGGCTCGGTCTTTAGCAGCGCAAGCGCCTGTTTTGCCGCCAGGGTCAGGCGGTGCAGGTCGTCCTCGGCTTCGAACATGGTGTGCTGCACCCGGGGTGGCACGGTTGGATCTGCCGAGGTGAGCTGCACCCGCCCGCGCGACTGAGGCAGCATCAAACAGCAGGCCATGGAAATGCCGTCTCGTGGGCTGAGCTTGACGCCATCCCCGCTGGCATTGATACCGAAGTGCACGAGGCTCAGCAAAACCTGCAGATCGTGGGCCGGCTCCTGAGGGTCAGACCTGGTCAGAAGCTGCGCAACGGTCGTGCCGACGGCGGCGGCCCCGCGGCCGCGGAGCAGCCAGTTGAGCAGCACAAACGGCGTCCGCAGCGGGCGTCCTGCTCGATTGAAGCTCGGCAGGCGGGTGAATGCTTTGACGTAAACGCCCGGGTGTTCCATCAGGTTGGCGCCGACGTTTTGGCTGTTGTGCACCACTGGGATACCCAGCTCCGAAAGGTGGTCCGCCGGACCCACGCCGCTACGCAGCAGAAGACCCGGAGAGCCGATTGCGCCGCTGGAGACAATGAGCTCGCCGCTGCAGCGAGCCTGCTCCCGATGGCCGTCCCGCAGATATTCCACGCCGCTGGCCCGGGTGCCGTCAAACAAGATCTTCGTGGCATGGCATCGGTTTCTGACGATCAAATTGGAGCGCCCGCGCGCCGGCTTCAGGAATGCCTCCGCCGCGCAGTGGCGTCGGCCGTTCTTGATCGAGGCCTGTGTGACTCCAACGCCCAGCGTTGCCTCACCGTTGTAGTCGGGATTGAAAGGATGTCCGGCGTTCTTGGCGGCCTCGATCCACCGATCAACCAGCGCCGGTTTCTCGGCGGGATAGCTCACGCAGAGTGGTCCATTGCCGCCCCGAAAATCATCCGCGCCGCCCTCGAACGACTCGATGGCCTTGAAGTGGGGCAATACCGACTCGTAGTCCCAGCCCTCGCAGCCGAGCTCATGCCAGCCGTCGTAGTCCGTTCTGTCTCCCCGCATAAACAGCATCCCGTTGATGCTGCTTGAGCCGCCCAACCCTCGTCCCCCCGACCAGCTGTCGACTAGATCCGCTCGGGTAGGGTCGGCGACCGCCGGATATTTCCAGTTGTATCGGTCCTGAAAAATGGCTGAGGCAATGCCCGCCGGAATACGAATGGCGTACGCGTTATTGTCGCCGCCCGCCTCCAGGAGCAAAACTCGTATCTTGGGATCTTCCGAGAGACGATTGGCGAGTACACAACCGGCGGAACCCGCTCCGACAATGATGTAATCCCAGGATTGTGAGGGCATCAGGCAAACCACCGCAGCGCAGCCGCCGCCTTAACCTGACCGCGCAACGTCAAGCGCACGGTCGCCCCTAAATCAACGGTTGCCGATGCCCGTCCTTTGCCGAGTGGGTTGTGATCCATTAGTGTGAAGCGACCCCAGTCGTGCTCGAAGCAGCACGCCAGCAGATTAAACGGGAGGGAGGCTGATGGGCAACCGGGATCCAAATGGCGTCGCAAAAACGCTGAAGCGCAGAGACTTTCTGGCCGCCAGCGCTGGTGCGCTCGCTGGTGTTGGGCTAGGCGGGCGCGTGCGCGCGGAGACTCAAAAGGTCGACGTTGCGGTGCTCGGCGCTGGACTCTCCGGGCTTTATGCAGCGATGTTGCTCGAGGAGCTTGGCGCCTCCGTGCAGGTCCTGGAAGCCAACGAGCGTCCCGGTGGACGTTGCCTGACCGCGAGGGATTGGTTTCAGTCTCCCGACCTCGGCGCGTCTCAGATCGGCGGGAGCTATGCTCGGATCCTCGATATGTGTCGTCGACTCAACATCGAGCTTGGTCCAGGTTCGCACGTCAACGCGCCTTACACGCCGGTGATCGGCGGCAAGCTGGTCGACGCTGAGCAATGGGCGGAATCGCCGCTCAACCTGACGGAAGGTGATGAGCGTGAGGTGCCGCCACACACGCTGTTTAGCTTCTACATTGGTCAACGAACGCCGTTTACCGAATTGGACGACTGGCGCAGCCCGGAAGCTGCCGAGTACGACATTTCCATCACCGACTGGCTCAAACGTCAGGGAGCCTCGAAAGAGGCGATGCGTTTGATGTATGAGTCGAGCGGCCGCAGCCCGATGCACGAAAAAAGCGTGCTACGCATGCTGCAGGAAACCACCCGCGGGCGTGTTGAGATCAACCGCGTGACCCCGGAGCAGCGTAAGACGCTGGATCAGTACGAGATCGCCTCGATCATCTCGTCACACATCGTCGGCGGGACAACGCGTTTGACCGACGCCATGGCCGCTGAGCTGGGCGACAGCGTGCGGCTGGGGAGCCGGGTGGTATCCGTTGAGCAAAGCAGCAGCATGAATACGGTGACGCTGGCTGACGGCTCGACCGTCAACGCCAACTTTGTTCTGAGCGCGCTGCCGTTTAGCAGCCTGCGCAAAGTCTCCTTCGATCCGCCGTTGGCGGGCGCTCAGGCAGAAGCCGTTGCCCAAATGCCTTACAACAATCAAAGCCAGATCTGGCTGCGGGTGAAAACCCCTTACTGGGAAGAGGACGGTCTGGGTGCCTCCATGTGGACAGACGGACCGCTGCAGTACGTTCGGCAGCAAATCAAGCCGGATGGCTCCCGCGAGCTGATGAGCGCCATCTGCTCTGCCGAGAAGGCGGCATTCCTGGACGCCATGCCGCCCGACGAACGAGGCCGCTTTGCCCTCAAGGAAATTGAGCGCATCCGTCCTTCGGCGGCCGGCAAGCTGGAGGTGATCGGCGTTCACTCCTGGGCGCAGGGGGCCAACGCCGGCGGCTGCAGCTTTGAGCTGCCGGTAGGCCGTGTCGACGCCTGGGTCAACGCGATGGGCAAACCTCACGGCCGGGTGCATTTTGCCGGAGAACATCTGCGCCAGCTCGAGCTGGGACTGGAAGCGGCCATGGAAACCGGCGAACGCGCCGCCATGGAGATTGCCCAAGCCTTGCTGGCCTGATGCCTGCGCGTTGATCCGTCTCGAGTGGAAGCCATGAGGTTTACTCGACGTCGGCGGCTGCTCATGTCGCTGCCGGGGATCGCCGCGCTGTCGCTGTCAGCGTTCGGCCCGGCCCGTGCCAATTCGGCTAGACTCGGCCCACCAGTCGGGGAGCCATGGCCTGAAACGACGGAGGCTGTCGCAACCTCTTCCGACGGCACGCCCATCTTTTATCGCTACGGCGGCGAGGGTGCTGTCACGGTGCTGTTTGTCCATGGCTGGAGCTGCAACCACACGTTCTTCGGGCCACAGTTTGCTCCGACCAGCCGGAAGTATCGATTTGCCGCGATGGATCTGGCGGGTCACGGCCAGTCGGGTCCTCGCAAGCAGCACACCGTTGCCGCGTTCGCTGAAGACGTGCTGGCGGTGGCGGCTCGGTTCCCTGGGCCGCTGGTGCTCGTGGTGCACTCGGCGGGAGGTCGCGTCGCCTGTCACGTAGGCCCCCGGCTCGAGGAACAGCTTCTCGGTATTGTGGGTTTCGATACCTTTCAAAACCTCGGGCTGCCTGCACCTACCGAGGAACGGATCAACGCCTCGCTGGCCGCGCTGCGAAAGGACTTTGTCGGTCGCGTCGAGCAATCGATGTCGTTTTTGCTGCCCGAAGACGCTGATCCAGACCTGCAGCGCTGGATTGTCCAGCAGATGTCCAGCACACAGCGTGACCAGGCGATTGCCGCGTCCGCAGCGTTCGCCAACGACGACCCTGCGGCAGCCGTCAGCGGCTTCAGCAAACCGGTCTGGGCGCTGAACTCAGACGGTGTCCCGACCAACGTCGAGCAGATTCGACAGGTGATGCCTCGCTTCAATGCCCAGGTGCTTATCGGACAGAGTCACTTCCTTCACCTGGTGAATCCGTCGCTGCTCAACGAACGATTGCTATCGAGGCTGGAACAGCTCACCGGCTAAGCAGCCACCATCCAGCGGCTGCGTCAAAAGGGAACGTCGTCGTCGAAGTCGGGTGGCGTTTCGCTGCGTGGCTCATAAGGCTGGCTGGCCTCGGCTGGCGGTGGACCGTCCTGCCCCTGCCCGTCTCCTGACTGGATCCGCCAGGCTTTGACGTCGGTGTACCAGCGGCCGTTGTACTCACGGCTCTGCAGGTCGAAGTGCACCGTCAGCTCCTGGCCTTCCTGAATCCCAAACTCATCAATCTTGTCG
>JBCDKA010000125.1:0-12275 GCA_038747195.1 Pseudomonadota bacterium | reverse complement strand
TTCGGGGTGGGGCATCATCAGCGTCACGCGCCCGTCAGCATTACACAACCCGGTGATTCCACCCGGACTCCCGTTCGGGTTTTCGGGATACCGCCGGGCGGCCCGACCGTCGGACTTAACGAACCGCAGCGCCAGCCGCCGGCCCAGCTGACCGACGCCCGCCTCCGACTCGAAGAGACACCGGCCCTCACCATGAGAGACCACCACCGGCAGACGTGACCCCTGCATGCCCTGCAGCAGGACAGAGGGTGAGTCGGTGATTTCAACCAGGCTCAACCGCGCCTCGAACTGCTCCGACCGGTTTCTGACAAACCGCGGCCAGCCGTCGCTACCCGGGATCAGTTCGCGCAGCGCAGACAGCATCTGGCAGCCGTTGCAGACGCCCAGGACAAAACGATCGGGATTGCGAAAGAAATCGGCGAACTGGGCGCGCAGATCCGCGCGGTGCAGGATCGCCTTGGCCCAGCCCTGGCCGGCTCCGAGCACATCGCCGTAGGAAAACCCGCCGCACGCGGCCAGACCGCTGAACTGTTCGAGCCGCACCTTCCCCTCGATCAGATCGGTCATGTGTACGTCGACAGGCGTAAAGCCCGCGAAGTGAAAAGCCGCCGCCATTTCCGCATGGCCGTTCACTCCCTGCTCCCGCAAAATGGCGACGTGGGGTTTACGATCCTGCCGCTGCGCCTGCCTGACCTGGTCGGGCAGTTCATCGAGATCAAAACTGAGATGAGGGTTCAACCCGGGATAATTCTGGGCGATAGCCTCGCGCTCTTCATCAACGCAGTCAGGGTTGTCACGGAGCCGGGCCACCGCATGGCTGGTTTCCTCCCAGACTCGCTGTAGCCCGCTGCGCGTGCTCGAAACCAGCGTACGCCCCTGCTGGTTGATCAGCACCTGTCCGTCGCTGCGCGGTCTCGCCAGCAGCTGGCAGGCCAGCCCGCGGCGGTGGAACGCCTGCGTCACGTGTTCGACATTGTCGGCGCGGACCTGGATCACCGCGCCCGCTTCCTCATTAAACAGCCAGGGCAGCGCGTTAGCATCGTCCGGCACTTCGATATCGAGTCCGCAGCGAGCCGCAAAGGCCATTTCAAGCGCGCAGGTGACGGCGCCGCCGTCCGAGCGGTCGTGGTATGCCAGCAGCAGCCGCTGTGCGTTGAGTGAGGTGATCAGCTCAAAAAAGATCCCGAGCGGCTCCGGCTGTACGTCCGGCGCTTCCGCACTGACGGTGCCGTAAGCCTGGGCCAGCGCGCTGCCGCCCAACCGCTGCGCGCCGGCTGAAACCTCCACCAGCAGCAGCGGATGCTGTGCGTCCACCGTCAGCTCCGGCGTCAGCGCCCGACGAACGTCAGCCACCGGCGCAAAGCCGCTCACGACGAGCGACAGCGGCGCCCGGCGGCGCTGCTCCTGTCCCGTGTCATCGGTCCATACGGTCTGCATCGACAGCGAATCTTTGCCGACCGGGATGGTCAGCGACAGCTTGGGGCAAAACTCCATGCCGACCGCTTTCACGGCGTCGAAGAGCCGGGCGTCCTCACCGGCGGCCCCAGCGGCCGCCATCCAGTTAGCCGACAGCTTGATCCTGGACAGCCGGCCGATGCCGCTGCCAGCCAGATTGGTGACCACCTCCGCCACCGCCATCCGGGCAGCGGCGGGCGCGTCCAGCAAGGCTAGGGGCGTGCGCTCACCCACCGCCATCGCCTCGCCGGCGTGTCCATGAAAATCCGCCAGCGTCACCGCGGAGTCCGCCACCGGCACCTGCCACGGCCCAATCATCTGATCGCGGCTTACCAGCCCACCCACCGTGCGGTCACCGATGGTGATCAGAAAGCGCTTGCTGGCGACCGACGGAATCCGCAAGACCCGCAGCAGCGCTCGTTCCAGCTTGATATCCGCCAGCGGCAGCCGGCTGACGGGCAGCGGCAGCCGGCGAACGTCCCGGCTCAGCTTCGGCGGCTTGCCGAACAGCACCGACATCGGCAGATCCACCGCCGGCTCATTCAGCAGCTCGTCGTTCAGGCGCAGGTGGCGCTCACTCGTGGCCCGGCCCAGATTGGCTACCGGACATCGCTCTCGCTGGCAGAACGCGAGAAACAGCGCCAGCCCCGACTCCGCGACGCCCAGCACGTAACGCTCCTGGGCCTCGTTGCTCCAGATCTGCATTGGCGACAGGCCGGAGTCACCGAGCGGGATTCGACGCAGCTCGAGTATGCCCCCGCGCTCGGCATCATTCAGCAGCTCGGGGATGGCGTTGGACAAACCGCCGGCGCCGACGTCATGAATCGACTCGATCGGATTGTCCTCGCCCAGCGCCCAGCACCGATCGATGACCTCCTGGCACCGCCGCTGCATCTCGGGGTTGTCCCGCTGCACCGAAGCGTAGTCGAGCTCTGAGTCGGAGCTCCCGCTGCTCATCGACGAGGCGGCGCCACCGCCGAGACCAATCAGCAGCGCCGGACCACCCAGCACCAGCACGTGATGACCGGGCTTGAGCGGCTTTTTCAGCACCGCGTGCGGGCCGATACTCCCCATGCCGCCGGCGAGCATGATCGGCTTGTGATAACCGTAGGCAACGCCACCCAGCCTCGCTTCAAAGGATCGGAAGTAGCCGCAGAGCGCCGGGCGACCAAACTCGTTGTTGAAGCTCGCGGCGCCGATCGGCCCCTCGAGCATAATCTCCAGGGCGCTGGCCATGTGGGGCGGCCGGGCGGTGTCTTCCTCCCAGGGGCGCGGATTGTCGGGCAAATGGAGATGCGCAACAGAGAAACCGGTCAACCCGGCTTTGGGTTTGCCGCCGCGTCCGGTGGCCGCTTCATCGCGGATCTCGCCGCCGGAACCCGTCGCCGCCCCCGGGTAGGGTGAGATTCCCGTCGGGTGGTTGTGGGTTTCGACCTTGATCATGAAGTGACTGGGTTCCCGCCGGCTGACATAGCGCTGGGTTTTCGGGTCAATCATCCAGCGCTCGGCGGTGCTTCCCTCGACCACCGCCGCGTTGTCGCTGTAGGCACTGAGCACCCCGTCAGCAAAACGCTCGTGGGTGTTGCGGATCATGCCGAACAGCGAGCGCTCAGCCGACACAGCGTCAACCCGCCAGTCGGCGTTAAAAATTTTGTGGCGGCAGTGCTCCGAGTTGGCCTGCGCAAACATCATCAGCTCGGCGTCTGTCGGGTCCCGGCCGAGTTCACCGTAGGCGGCCGTGAGGTAATCGATTTCGTCCTCTGCGAGCGCCAGACCCAGCGCGCGATTGGCGCTGACCAGCGCCTCGCGGCCCAGCCGCCACACCGCCACCCGGCCCACCGGCTGCGGTTGGCCCTGTTCGAACAGGGCCCTCACCCCGGTCAGGTCCGCCAACACCTGTGAGGTCATTCGGTCATGGAGGTGCAACGTCTCTAGCGGTTGGCGAACGGGCGCAGCAAACTGGTAGCGGACGCCGCGTTCAACCCGTCTGACCCAGCCGAGGCCGCAGCCTCGGACAATCTCTGTGGCTTTGCTCGACCAGGGACTGATCGTGCCTTCCCTGGGCAACACAAAGACCATGCTGTGATCCTGGGATTCCAGGGAGATTTCGTCGCGCGCACCCAGCAGGGACGACAGTTCAACCCAGTGGGCGTCGCTCACCGCGTCGGCCGCCGATCGGGTGGTCGCGGCCAGGAACACCTCCCTCGCCTCCATCAGCTCCGGCACGGCACCACCCCCACGGGCGGCGGCCCGGGCGGACAGCTGGCGATTGATTTTCTCCAGCCGAAACACCGACAGGTACGGAGCTCCGGAAAGGCAGCGCAGCAGCATCTCGTCAGAACCTCGGGGTTTGCGGCGGAACGGCGATCGGACCGGAGAAAAAGACGGTCTGTCTCGAGGCGTTCACGCCATTCGTGCGGCCAATCATCTGGTGAAGAAAACCCGAAGCAGGAGCAGGCCCGATAATACCGGAATCCAGTGCCCGCGGGCGACCCAGGCCGCTGCGCGGCCCTTCAAAAGACGGGGTTTTGGTGCGGCTCTTGCGGCAGCAGCGAGAGGGGCTAACCCCGCCCGCAGTGGCAGAGTCCGGTCGGCGGCTTAGCGGGGCCCGCTAGGGCGCCGCCAGCTGCTGGAGACGAACAATCAGATCGGCCGGCGGAACGTAGCCGGGAATCAGCGTGCCGCTATCGGTGACGAGTGCCGGCGTCCCGGTGACGCCCAGCTCCCGACCCAGGTTGTAGTGGCTTTCGATCGGGTTGTCACACTGCGCCGCCGCCGGCTCTTCGCCCGACTTGGCGAGCGTCATAGCCGCATTCTGGTCCGGAGCACACCAGACGGAGACCGCTTTATCAAAGGAGTGGGAGCCAAGACCGGCACGCGGGAAAAACAGGTAGTCGACCTCGATGCCAAGACGATTGTATTCGGCGATCTGGTCGTGAAGCCGGCGGCAGTAACCACAGTCGATGTCGGTGAACACGGTGATTCGATGCTTCTTTTCGCCGTTGGCCGCAAAGCGGATCCGCTCGCCATCGGTCACGCCTTCCAGGCGGCTGCTGCGTACCGCACCCTTGCTGGCCTCCGACAGGTTGCGCCGGGTGGCCATTTCAATCAGCTGCCCGTCGATCAGATACTTGCCGTCGTTCGACACGTAGACCAGCTGGGCACCCAGCAGCACCTCCATGAAGCCGGCAAAAGGCGCCTGTTTGACGGAATCGATCTGGACGTCCGGCACCAGTCGCTGCATCGCCGCGCGGACGGCGGATTCGCTGCCCGACACGCCAGGCTGGGCCATCGCGACCGAGGAGATGAGGCTGGCGATGACCAGCAGCAAAGTCTTTCTGTTCATGGTGTTCACTACGTTGATGTTCGCTCGTGGGACCGGTTTGGCCCCGAAAAATTCCGCTACCTTAGCATTTTGCCTCGTGCGCGGCCTGGTTGACCCGATGCGCGGCGGAAAAGTGCCGCCGGAACTGGCCAACGGATCAGCCTCGAGGGTGGTGCTTACGATGCAGCTCCGACAGGTGATCGGTGGCCACGTGGGTGTAAATCTGTGTGGTCGACAGATCGCCATGACCGAGCAGCAGCTGGATAACCCTCAGGTCTGCGCCGTGATTCAACAGATGGGTGGCAAACGAATGGCGCAGCGTGTGCGGCGACAGGTGGTCCTCGATGCCCGCCTGCCGCGCGTGTCGACGAATCAGGTGCCAGAACGCTTGCCGGGTCATGCCGGCGCCGCGGCGCGTGACAAACACCGTCTCACAGGTTCGGCCCCCAAGCAGGTCAGGGCGTGAGGTTTCCAGGTAGCGCGTCAGCCAGTGGAGCGCGGCTTCGCCGATCGGTACCAGACGCTCCTTGCTGCCTTTTCCCACGACTCTGACCGCGCCCTGCCGCGTGCTGATTTCCGACGCTTTGAGATTGACCAGTTCGGACACGCGAAGTCCGGTGGCGTAGAGCAGCTCAATCATCGCCCGATCACGCAGGCCCAGCGCGGTGGTCACATCCGGTGCTGCCAGCAGGCGCTCCACCTGATCCTCGGAGATAGCGCCGGGCAAAGGGCGGCGGAGCTTTGGCGCCTCGATTCGTTCGCTGGGGTTATCGCTGCGCCGCCCGGTATCCAGCAGAAACCGATAAAACACCCGCAGGCACGACAGCAGACGAGCATTCGAGGCCAGGCTGAAGCCGATTTGAGCGCGGCGCCCGAGATACTCCAGTAGATCCCCTCGCTCCGCGGTCAGCAGCGTGTGTTCCCGCGCCGCGAGCCAGAGCGCCAGGCCGCTCAGGTCGAAGCGGTACGCGGCCAGCGTGTTCTCAGCGGCGCCATCTCGCGCCCAGAGCTGATCCACAAACTGCTCGATCAGCGGGTCGGTGGCGGGTGAGGCGCTCAACGGATTGCCCGGTTGGACGTGCGCGGCCCAAAAAAAAGACAGCGGTGATCGCTCACCGCTGTCCTTAAGGTCTGATTCAGGCAGGCCCAGTCAGGGTGGACCTGATCGAAATGATTCAGGGGCCCGAACGCTTCGACAGTTCGTCCAGGTGGTTGAGCCACTGCTGAGCGCTCTGACGCGTCTTGTCATACTTGCGGGCGGTCTGGAAAGCGGTCCGAGCGGCGCTGGTGTTCTCGGTGTTTAGCTCCGCCATCCCCAGCAGCACGTACATGTTGCCCGTCTGGGTTTCGGTGAGTCCGCCTTTGTCGATGGCTGCGGTCAGGGACTTCTTGGCTGCACCCCAGTCTTCCTTATCGATCAGGATGTGAGCCACCTGCATGTCCAGCTTGCCGTCCAGCGAGAGTTCTGCAGCGTTGGCCAGCGCCACGACGGCCTTATCGAGCTCCTGCGACGCGTACCAGGCATTACCCAGCTGCTCCCAGTATTTCTGGGTGGGTTCAATCACCCCGCTTTCGAGACCCTCGGACAGGATTTCTGCCGCTTTCACGGGCAGTTCCAGATAGCCATAGAGGCTGAACAGCTGGATCAGCTCCTGCTCGGTCTCAAGCATTCCGCGTCGGTGTGCCAGCGCGAGGAGCGCCAGCGCTTCCTTATCGTTCTTGAGCGTCACGTTGATCGAAGAAAGCTGGGTCCAGTACTGCTTTTTCTCGGGCCAGCCGCGCAGCAGGATCTCAAGCGTGTCCCGGGACTCGGGGAACTGCTTCAGCTCGTAGTGCATCGCCAGCTTCAGCTGATACCAGGTTTCTTTCGGCGCGTCCGACATCCCGATAGCGATGTCGATGTTTTCCAGGGCTTTGACGAAGTCGTCGCGTTGAGCATAAATCGACGCCCGCAGCTCGTAGGCCTCAACCTTGACCTGGCCGGACTCCTCCTGCCACTTGTCGATCCAGCGCAGGGAATCGTCGTAGCGCTCACGCATGTAGTAGAGCTGCGCGATCTGGAACATCGCGTCAAAGTGCGGCTGGTTGGGCAGCACGTCCATCTCGACAATCTGCTCGTAAAGCTTCAGCGCGCTGTCAAAATCATCCGACGCCATTTGTGCCTGGGCGAGCCCAAACATCGCCTGCGATCGCTCGTAGGGATCTTTGATCTTCTCGACCAGTTCGGCGAACTCAAGCTTTGCCTCGGCGTACTCCTCGTTTGCCACCAGCTCCCAGGCCTTCTGCACCGCGTTGAAGTTGCGCTCGTTTTTCCACACGGCGGCCGGCGGCTCACGGGTGGAGGCATCTTCCTGGGCGAAGGCCGAGGTCAGGGGCAGCGCGAGGCCGAGCGACAAACAGAGCGCCAGGCTTAGCGCTGAGGGGCGAAACAGTCGAGTTTGGGTCATTCTGATCTCCACTTGAGACTGCACCGGCTGGCAGGTTTGGCGACAGCCGGAGGGTTATCAGGTATCAGCAAGCTTAAATTCGAGGGTCTGGGTTGCCCGCCTGGCAACCGCCGTACCGTCGATCACCCGCGGCTTAAATTTCCACTTGAGAATCGCGCGAATCGCTTCGCGGTCAAATACTCGAGGGGGTTTGGAATCCACCACCGAAGGGTCGGTCACGGTACCGGATTCGGTAATCGTAAACTCGACGGTCACATAACCCTCAATCTTCGCGATCGCCGCCCGCCGCGGATACTGCGGCTGGATCCGGACCAGCGGGATGATATCCCCCTCGGAGTTGGCGTCACCGGCACCGAAGCCACCCAGGAACGGACCGCTGCCGCTAACGGGTACATCCAGCTTCGGCATGTTCATGTTCGGCATGGGGGTGACCACCCGATCCATGTTCTGCACGTTCATCTTCGGCGGCGGCGGCGGATCTTTGGGCGGCGGCGGCTTCTTGGGCACTTCCCGGTTTTTGACGTTCAGGTCCTCATCGAGATCGATCGGCCCAAACCGGATGCCCGGAGGTGATTCACCTTTGTCACCCAGTCCCGGACCACCCGAGATCAGATACTGCATGAAGAGAAACAGGGAGACCGTGACCGCTACCGCCAGCAGCAGACAAATTCCGGTCCGCACGTTGTCCTGCATCGCTACCATGATTACCTCCCGGGTTTTTCAGCCGCTACCGAAATGGCGTTCACTCCAGCCAGCTTAACCTGATCCATCACCGATACCAGGATACCGGTGGCGGACTTGTCGTCAGCGATGATCACCACGCTGCCCTCGGGGTTCTCGGCGTGGGCTTTCTCCACGTTGGCGCGGACGGCCCGCACCTCAACCCGCCGTTTGTTCATCCAGACCTCACCATTCTCGCTGATGGCGATCATGATGCTGCCCTTGGTCTTCTTCTCCGCCGTGTTGGCCGTCGGGCGGCTCACGTCGATCCCAGACTCCTTGACGAAAGAAGTGGTCACGATGAAAAAGATCAGCATGATGAACACGATGTCCAGCATGGGCGTAATGTTGATTTCGGTATCGTCTTCCTGGCCGTGTCGACGTCGCATCGGGCTTTCCTCGTTCGGTTGGGATCCGGCAGCGCTCAGTGGCGCTGCATCAGGTCCCCTAATTTATGGGTTTCGGTTTTGTGCCAGTACTCAAAGCGGGTACCGAAGTAGACCCCGGAAAGGGCCGCGACCATGCCTGCCATGGTCGGAACGGTCGCTTTGGACACGCCAGACGCCATCGCACGGGCGTTGCCGGTCCCGGTGATCGCCATGATGTCAAAAACGTTCAGCATGCCGGTGACCGTTCCCAACAGGCCGAGCAGCGGACACAGGGCGATCAACGTTTTCACCAGCAGGATGTTGCGGCCCATGTCGTTGCTCACTTCCGAAATCATCGCCTGGCGAATCTGACGGGCGTGCCACGAATTGGTGTCGACCCGGGCGTCCCAGGCGCTGATAACCTGGCGCATCCGGCGAGGATGCACCATTTTGAAGTACCACATTCGCTCCAAGATAAAGGTCCACATCAGCAGCAGCACCGCCATGATGGCCCATAACACCCCCCCGCCGAGCTCGATGAACTCGGCAAGGTTGGTCGAAATGTTAGACAGCCACGCCATCCTGCTTCTCCGCAATGCGAGCGACGATACCGGCGCTCTGCTCTTCGAGGATCTGAATCAGAGCGCGCGAGCGGCTCTGCAGCAGACTGTGCAGGAAGGTGAGCGGAATCGCCACACACAGACCCAACACCGTGGTGATGAGTGCCTGGGAAATGCCGCCTGCCATCATCTTCGGATCGCCGGTACCAAACAGGGTGATGGCCTGGAAGGTCCCGATCATACCGACCACCGTTCCGAGCAGACCCAGCAGCGGTGCGATCACGTAAAGCATCTTGATGAAGCTCAAGCCCGACTCCAAAGGTCCGGTCTCCCGCAGAATTGCCTCGTCCAGTTTCAACTCTAACGTCTCAACGTCGGCATCGGGGTTTTCGGCGTAAACCGCCAGGACCCGGCCGAGCGCGTTGCCGCTGTCGGGCGCAGACTTCTTGAGCTGGCTGTTGATCGCCATGCCTTTGGTGAACAGCAGCACACCGCGGAAGGCCGCCACCGCCAGGCCGAGCAGGCCGATGGCCATAATCACGTAGCCGATCAGGCCCGCGTCACCCATCTCAGAGAGCACGCCGTCACCGATACCCAGGCGCTCAGCCCAGGTTTTGGTCTGAACCACCAGGGACAGAATCACGCCGCGGGTGAAGTCGACCGCCATCGGCTCAGCGGTGCCAGCCGCAGCACCCTCAAACCCGCCGACCAGGCCCAGGAAACGACCCGGGGGCTGACGCTCGAGTTCAGCGAGAATGCCTTGCTTATGGTCGGTGGACGGCTCCTGCCACTGCAGGAACTTGCCGTCGGAGATCGCGTTGAACACGCCGATTCGCGTGACTTCCTGTGCGCGGTCGATTTCGCCGTTCGGACGCAGAATGTCGGCCGTGAACTTGGTCACTTTGCCCTGCTCGGTCAGCTCGCGCTGGACCTCATACCAAAGCTGCTGCAGCTCTGGGATGTTGGGCAGCTCTTTGCGCTGGGCCAGCGTGCCGAGAAACTCTTCGCGACCCGGGAGCTGGGCGCTGACGATCGAGCCCTCAACCTTGCCCTTAAAGTCGTTCGATACCTGACGAACCACACCAAACATCTCACCGAGGTTCCCCATGCGCTCATTGAGGACGGTTTCGAGTTCAGCCAGCGTCTGTTCGTTTTCGTCGAACGCATTTTTCAGCCGATCTGACTTGTCTTCCTCGGCCTGCAGCGCAGCGCGAGCCTGGGACAGAAGCTGGCGCTGCTGGTTGCGATTGGCTCGGAAGGTGTCTTCGCGCTGCTTGTTTTCAGCGGTCTGGCGGGTGGCTGCCGCTTTGGTCTCGTCCAGGAGCTGGTCGAGCGACTGGGCGCCAACCGGCGCCGCGAGCAGGCACGCGGTGGCGCCGGCGATCAACACGGCGCTGAGTCGTTGGGTCAATTGACGGATCATCATTTTGCACCCCCAGCGGCCGGAACCGGCAGCTTGACCAGGTTGAAGGCCTCCTGGTTGTTGGCCATTCGCACCGCGTTATTAATCGGGGTGACGTAGCTCCCGTCGAGCTCCTCCCAGTTGCGGCTGTTCGGATTCCACCAGCCCACCTGCTCACCGTCGAGTGATTGATAGATCAGCAGCGTGCGACCGACCACCAGGAAATTCACGGTCCGATCGGTTTCCGGAAGCTTGCCCTGGTAGGAGAAAACGTTCCGGCCGAGATCGACTTCGCGCTGATAGGCGTCCATCACGCGTCGGTATTTTTCGGACGTCGTGACGTCGGCGCGATAAATGGTGTCCTGCAGATCCAAGACGATGTTGCGGCGCTGCTCGAGCTGGAACGGCACGTCAGCCTCGACGATCTGCTCCAGGGTGTCGATCATTTCGATCAGCAGCGGGACCACACCCCGGTTGGTGCTCTCGAGCTGCTCCAGCTGCCGATTGACTGCGTCAATTTCGCTGACCTGGTTGTTCACGACCCGCTGCAGCTGGTCGTTGTAGACGCGGAGCGATTCAGTTTCGCGGAGGACCCGCCGATACTCGGCAATGAGATCTTCGGTTTCCGTGGCGAGATTGTTGATTCGGTCCTGCGATTGGCGGGTGTCCTGGTTGGTTTGCTGCTCGGTTTGAACCGAAGAGTCCAGCACGTCAGCCAGGCTGCTGCCGGTGGTCAAGCTCGCAACGAGCGCCACGGCTGCCCAGTCCACAGCGCGAAATGGTCGGATTGGCATATTGTTTTGTCCCAACTTTGTAGGCTAAAAAGTCGCAACTGGCGTCTTCCGAACCCCTCGGAAGGGCTTCGTGGCACAAGAACGCCGGTTGTCCCAGTCGTTTGAGGCCGAACAGCTTAGCGCCTGTCTGTGTAAAAGCAAACGAAGCCGGGTCGTGCCCCCCGGGGCGATAATGAAGTCTCGCTGCGTGCCTCGACAAGGCCGGCCGGAGACCCATTCCCACAACGCCTTGTACCGGCATTTTCGTAGGGCCCAAGCCGGGAAAGTTAGCAGCCTTTACCCATAGCTGACAAGCCTGGCCCCGGCCCTCGCACCCTGATCGACGGCCCCGCGGCCGAAGCCGCCCGGAAGTTGTCGCGACCTGGCGTTACCTTTAATCCCGCTGCCAAAACACGCTCGGCACACCCCAAAAACGGTCTCTTCACGGCGCCATGCAGTAAGCTCGCGTGATGAATGGCGACGTTCCAACAGAATCCTCCGCCGGCCTCGCGGGCGCGGCCGCAGCGGACTCAGAAGGGGTGCCGGAGTACGCGCCGTGGTGGCAGCTGTTGCTCGCCAACCTTTACGATTGGCTGGCGCTGATCGGCCTGCTTTTTGTCGCCACCGCACCCTGGGCGATGCTCAGCAGCGGCGATGCTGTTTCCGCCGGATCGCTGGCATTTCAGCTCTATCTCCTGGCGCTGATCAACGCCTATTTTTGCTTCAGCTGGTGGCGCGGCGGTCATACCCTGGGTATGCGCCCCTGGCGGGTGCAGCTTCGTCAGGCCGACGGCGCGCTGCCGACCGTCGCTCAGTGCCAGGTGAGGTTCTGGGTGGCGGTGCTTTCTTGGGCTGTCGCTGGTCTGGGCCTGGTTTGGCAGCTGGGTGGCAAAGGCACCTGGCACGACATCGCCAGCTCGACACGAGCGGTGAAGGTCATCATCCACACGAAGCCACGCGCTAAGGCCTAACAACCCGCGCCGGCCGGATACCCAAGCGCCGCCGAGCTCAGTTACCTCGCCGCAGCGCCCACAACGTCACCAGCGCAAACAGGCCGCTGGGCAGCAGCGCAGCCAGCACCGGTGAGATGTCGTACACCTGAGCCAGGCTGCCCGACCACCGATTGACCAGATAAAATCCGATCCCAAGCAGCATGCCCACAAAAAGGCGTCCACCCAGCGTGCCTGCCCGGACCCCCTGAAACAGGAACGGCGTGGCGGCAAAC
>JBCDKA010000124.1:0-12392 GCA_038747195.1 Pseudomonadota bacterium | reverse complement strand
GCCAGCAGCTTCAGCAGCGTGGACTTGCCGGCGCCGTTGGGGCCCAGGATTGCGACGTTTTCGTGCTGACCGATCGTGAGGGAAAGGCTGGCAAAGACCTGGGTCGGTCCTCGCCAACATTCGACATTTCTCAGCTCGATGAGCGCGGGCTCTGACACGACTTGGGCAACCTGTTCGCTGGGATATGAATAATGAATCGGCCGCCATGATGCGCGTCACAATTCTGCGCCGCAAGGCTTCGTAAGATGCCGCTACTGCAGTTTGGCTGGATGTCTTGATGGCGCTTCAACTACCCACGCGCACGTGTTTGCAGGTCGCCCTGGTTATCGGGCTGCTCGCCTTTGCCATTGCGACGGGCCAGGCGGGTCAGAACACCTCACCTCGGATCCTGGCTTTCAGCAAAACCGAAGGCTTCCGCCACGGCTCGATCAGCAGCGCGCTGACCGCCATCGAGACCTTAGGCGCTCAACATGGTTTCGCCGTGGATGCCACCGAAGACGCGACGGCTTTCACTGACGCCAACCTCGCGAACTACGCCGCCGTAGCCTTTGTGCTCACCAGCGGCAACGTGCTGAACGACACCCAGCAGGAGGCGTTTGAGCGCTACATCCAGGCGGGCGGCGGCTACGTGGGCGTGCACTCGGCGAGCGATACGGAGTACCAGTGGCCGTGGTACGGAGGCCTGGTGGGCGCCTATTTTCAGCGACACCCGGCCCAGCAGACGGCAACATTGACCGTCGAAGACCCGGACCACCCATCCACCCGAAACCTGCCTACCACCCTCAGCCGCTTCGACGAATGGTACGACTTTCGAACCAACCCGCGCGGCGCCGTCAACGTGCTGATGACCATCGACGAGTCGACCTATAACGGCGGCCAGATGGGCCCCGATCACCCGCTCGTTTGGTTTCACGAATACGACGGCGGCCGGTCCTGGTACACCGCCATGGGCCACACGAGCGCCAGCTATGCCGAACCGGAGTTCCTCTCGCATCTGCTGGGCGGCATCCAATACGCCGCTGATCTTGAGGGTCCGCTGACCGTCGACGCCAGCGGTCAGTGGTTTATCCGCCAAAACTCGGGTCGGCCGTTTTTTATGGCGGGCGTCGGTGGACCGGAGGGTTTCCTTTACGAGACTGACGCCCGGAAACAGGAAATTGTGGATCAGCTCATCGCGAGCGGCGCCAACGCGCTTTACATGCATTCCATCCGATCGTTTGAAGGCGATGGCTATGACTTCGAAGACCCGTTCAACGTCAACAACGACCCCACCAGCGGGATCGCTCCCGGCGTGTTCGACAACTGGCGGAGCTTCCTGACCCAGCTCGATCAGGCCGGGATCGTCACGTGGTTTCACGTGATCGACGATACGGCGCGACCGTGGGGCTGTGACGTGCCGCTCAGCCAGGACGCCGTCGACTACATCGAGGCGCTCGTCAACACCTTTAAGGACTTAGACCACCTGGTGTGGCTGGCGGGCGAGGAGTACCTAATGGGACGCTGCACCACGGGGGAAGACAACGACCTGATGTCCGCCATCGCCGCAGAGATTCGCCGGCATGATCCTGTGCATCCCGTCGGCGTGCATCACAACAACGGCCAGGCGATGCAGTTTGGCACGGACCCCAACGTCAACGTGTTTGCCCAGCAGATCTGCGGGAACGCCAGCACCCGCAGCCCCGCCGGCGTCCACGGCGAGGCCGAGCAGGGCAGCTGGGTGTATGTAATGTCGGAGTGCCACCCCTGGCATCTGAACCTCCTCGGCAACGGGGACCGCACCCCCATCCGGCAATCGAACTGGGGCAGCGCCATGGGCGGGGGCTACGTGCTCCTCTACAACGCCTACGAATGCGCGGAAGCTGGCCGCCTGTGCAGCCGCGACGCCAACGGCGACCCCGCAAGCGCTAACGACCCACACGACCCAACCCCAGCGATGCTGGCGGATTTGCGCCGACTGCGAGAGTTTATGGAGGCGTCGGATTTCAGCAACCTGACCCCACGAGACGATCTGGCGGCGGCGGACACGCTTTGGGTGCTCGCCAACACGACAACGCAAAACTACGTGCTTTATGACCTCGACTCGCCGGGGGCGATGGGTGTGAACGGCCTGGCCGCCGGAGACTACAGCCTGACCTGGTTTGATCCCAGCAGCGGCGTTTCCCTGACCCAGACGCGAAATGCCAGTGAAGCGCCGTTCCCGGTGCCTGCCCAGTTTGGTACCGAGGTCGCGCTTCATCTGGCGCCGTCTGGGACCCTCGGCAACCGGGCGCCGCTGGCCAATCCCGACAGCTACAGCACCGAGGTGGACCAGGCGCTAACCGTCGCTGCACCGGGCATCCTGGACAACGACAGCGACCTCGACGGCGACGCTCTGACGGCGGTGCTCGTGGACGACGCCGCAAGCGGCAACCTGGATCTCTCAGCCAGCGGCGGCTTCAGCTTCACGCCGGCAGCCGGCTTCAGCGGAGCCGTCAGCTTCACCTACGAAGCATCGGACGGCCTGCTCAACTCCCCAACCACCAGCGTCAGCATCAGCGTTGGCCAGCAACCCATCACGCTGGAGCTGATCGACGCCGCCGGTGACGTCGACGCTGGCCCACTATTCAACGGCTCAAACCTGGCGCTCGCTACGCTTGGCTTCTCGGAGTTTTCCGTAAGAACCGAACGGTTGCCGATCGGCACGGCAAGCGTCCGTTTTACGCTGACTGGCCCGGTCTCCGAGAGCCGAACCGAAAACGTTGCGCCCTACACGCTGTTCGGCGACAGCAATGGCGACTTTGCCGGAGCGGTCATGCTGACGGGAAGCTACGCGCTGCGGGTCGAGGCTTTCGCCAGCGCCAACGCAAGCGGCCAGGTACTGGCCGACGTCACGGTGAATTTTTCGGTCAGCGACCTCAGCACGCTCATCTTTTCAGACGGCTTTGAATAGCCTCGCGGCGATCTGGCCGCGCGCCTGCGCTGGTGTGGCGCTAAGCGTCAGAGTCCTGCCAGGCCCTGAGCTGCTGAAGAAGACGGTGCTGGACCATGCCGCTGCGCTCAAAGTGTGCAACCGCGTCAGCAAGCGTCGCGGTGGGATCCTCTGCGCTGCGGTCGACCTGGTAGCGGGCATAGGCCAACGCCGCACGGTAGTAATGCATGAACGGTTGCTGCCTCGCCTGCTGATCTTCGACACAGACCGCATAGGCGGCGACCACCGCGGGCCAGTTCTGCTCATGAATCATCAGGTCGCCGAGCTGACGGTACGCCGGCAGCCGCGCCGGGTCGTCCGCGGGTAACTCAAGCAGCATCGCTCGGAGCGCGTCAATCGCCGCCTCGGCCTCGCCGAGATGGTAGCGGCTACCCCACTCGGCAACGAGCATGATCTTCAGGCGGGAGTGGTCGGGTGGCAGGCTGCCAGCCAACAGAGTCCTGGCCTCGCCGAACGTTGTCACGGCCTCCTGATGCCGCTTCGCCCACCCCAGAACGTGCCCCAGGCCCTGCAGCACAAACCCCATGCGGACCGACTGACCGTCGCCGGCGGTTTCCAGGATCGCCGCCGCCTTCCCCTCGTTTTCGATGGCCGCCTCGTAGTCTCCGACGTTGGAAAAAGCGGTAGCGACGTTGTGGTAATCCACCGCCAGCCTGATGCTCTCAGGCCCGTAAACCTTCTCGCGCTGCGCGAGCACCTGCTGATGCGCTTTAAGACCACCCTGCATATCTCCGCGGCGCCCGGCAAGCGTCGCGAGGCGGTTGTAGTTCACGAGCTTCCGCGTCGCAGCTTCGGTCTCCGGCAGCTTGTCCAGCTCCTGCAGTGAGCGCCGCACCGCCTGCTCGGCCCCATCAAAATCCTCCCGATCCATCAGCAGCCCGGAGAGCACGGACCAGCTGTAGCTGAGGTCTTTCGGACTCGCGTTTTCCAGCTGCAGCATCAGGTTATGCCCCTGCCGGGCAATGCCGAAGGCCTGTTCGGTGCGTCCGAGCTGCCATAGCCCCTCGGCCGCCACCAGGCTCATGTCGGCAAGCCCGGCCGGATAATCCTGCAGCCGCTCTGACGCCAGCTCGGCCAGGCGAGTGTAGGCCGCCTCGATGACGGCCGGGCCCGACTGATCGTTGGGTGACGTTGTTCGGATCGCATCCACAACCAGATCCTTGACGCGCTCGGTGCGCTCGCGGCTTTGTTCAGCGGAACGATAGGCCAGCGTTGCGGCCACAACACCCGCCGCCAGGGAACCGATTACCGAGGCTGTCGCCAGGCGTCTGAGCATTCGCGGCCGCGCAGTGGCAATTGCCCTGAGCTGTTCCACCACCTCTGATGCGTCGGGACGCTCGTCAGGATCGGCGGAAAGCATCCGCCGCAGCAGACGCCGCCAGCGCCGGGCAACAGATTCGAAACTTACCGTGACTCCACCTCGGTGTAGCGCGTCAAGCGCTTCAAAAGACTCTGCTTCAACCGGAAACCGACCCAGTAGCGCAAAATAGAGCGTGGCGCCCAGGCCGTAGATGTCGGTGGCAGCCGTCGTGGGACCGCCGGTGAACTGCTCCGGCGCCATTACCAGCGGCGAGCCGGCGCTGGACGTTTGCTGTTCCAATCCCTGAGCAGCCCCGAAGTCCATCAACACCGGCGTGCCGTCGGTCTGAATCATGATATTGGCGGGCTTGATGTCGCCATGCACCATGCCGCGGCGGTGGATCAACGTGAGCGCGTCTCCCAGCCCCAGCGCCATCTCCACCGCTCGCTCCGGGCTCAGATGACAATGATCGTCGATGACCTGCTGCAGCGTGCTGCCCTCGAGCAGGTCTGACCAAATGCCAGTTCGACCGTCAGCACTGTCGGCCCCGTGCACCGCCAGGATGTTGACGTGGCGCACCCGAGCCATCTGCTGCGCCTCGGCGATCAGCTGACGATCGCGGCTTTCACTGACGCGGCCGTCGCGGATCAGCTTCAGCGCCACGCGACGGCGCAGCACGGTGTCCCAGGCCTGATAAACCGTGCCGAACCCTCCCTGCCCCAGCTCTCGTTCGACCCTCAGGTGGCGCCACTCAAAAAGACAGGGGGCCTCGGCTTCCGGCATCGCCAATGCGGCTCGGTGTGCATTAGCGATCCGGCCCAGATCGGCCAGGTTGCTGCTGACCCGGTCGGTATTGTCGACGCCCTCCGGCACGGATTCACCGGCTGTGGCGCCCGCCGCCGAATCGGCGATGCGCGCCGCCAACGCCTCCTGTTCAGGCGTCATCGGCGGCGGGACCGGTCGGCATGTTCTCCGCAAGTTCGGCCAGCGCCCGCACGATCATCATGCGCGTCGAGTTGGCTGACGAGCGTTCGAGCTCGCGGGCGATTTCCTCGTAGGTCATCCCAAACTCGATTCGCATGATGATGGCCACCCGCTTTTCCTCCGGTAGCTTGGAGAGCGAGTCTTCATAAGCGGACATCAGCTCCCCGCCCACGGCGTTTTCCACGACCGAAACCTCGCTGGCGATCCGCTCCTCGGTGAGCGGCAGCTGGTTGGGCCGACGGGTGAGGCGCCGGATTTCATCGCGTAATACGTTCATCAAGATGGCCCGCAGATAGGCCAGGAAAGCGCCCGGCTTCTCCGCTTCAAAACTGTCCAGCTTGTTTAACGCTCGCATGAACGTAACCTGCACAAGATCATCGGTTTCCGACAAATCTCGAACGTAAGCCGGCAGCCGGCCATGCGCCCACTGGCGCATTAACGGCAGGTAGCGCTCGACCAGACGATCGCGCGCGGCGCTATCGCCGTCTCGATAAAGACGGATCAGCTGGGTCGTGTTGGAAAGCGCTTCAGCCAAATGGATGGCCGAGACGTTGGGCTGCTGCCTTGCTGCCCGAAAGCGGATCGATCACTGGCTTGCTGCGTCCCTGCGGGTTAGACGCTCACATTCTAGCGGCTTGCCGTGGGAATTCGACCGGGCCAGATTGAAGGGGTCAGAGGCGGCTATTCGAAACCGCTGGAAAAAATTGGCGCCCCGGGTGGTTCTGGGATGATCACCACATTCTCTAACGTGGTGGTGTCACGAAACTCGGTCCGGCGGCTGTATTTCAGTTCATTTTCGCCAAGGATAGCGCCACCCTGAAACACCAGAGGTCGCTCGGACTCGGAGAGATAGGGGCCGGGAAACTGGCGACTGAACTGGTCGGCGATCGGCCCGTCGGGCGGGTTGTCCGTCACAACGTAAAGCGTCGCGTCGTTCACAACCAGCGGCGTGTCACCCGGGGCCCGGCTGCGATTATGCGACTGAACAAAAACCCGCGACTCCGCCAGCACCGGGCGCACTAGCTCAATGTTGCGCGTCGGACCGATCTGTATGGCCATGTTGGCCACTTTCCAGGCCACAAAATCTTCGATCGGCGCATGGCCGGGATCGTTCTTCAGCTGTTCGTTAATCTCCAGCGCGATGCCCGTCCAGTCGAAGCGATAGCCGAGATTGCCCCCAACTTTGCTAATCGTGTGCGCCACGTTCCGTTCAAATCGCGCCAGGAGATCATCGTGGTGTGGGGAGTTGCGCCCGATGGCGGTGCCGGACCCGTTGTCGGGCTCAACAAACCAGAAGCCCATACCCATGATCACGCCGACGGCGCGGTTTTCCACGAACTCATTGGCCGGGTTGGTAATCCAAAACGCGGACGGGCGTTCCTCACCCCGGTTGGTTCGATTGGGATTGTCGATACGCAGCGTCTCAATCGTTTCACGCGGGAGCATGGCAAGGTTTCGGAGGAAACGGTTGCCGGTTTCATTGCCGTCTTCGATATAGACGCTGTGGCTAACCGTGTCGTACACCACGTTATCTTCGACGAGGAGGTTGTCTGTCTGGTGTACGACCAACCCGCGCTGAAAGGTGTGATGAACACTGACTCCTCGGACGTAACTGTCGGATGCGTCATGGGCGTGATGAAAATGCACGGGGTAGCGACCCAATTCGCCCGAGTTTCCCAGCAGGGCAAACTCCACATGCGCCAACCGAACTGTGGAGCCCGCTAGGTAGAGCGTATGTCCGCCAAAGCCTGCTCGCCGAAACTCCTGATCACCAGGCCCCACGTCCAGCAAACCGGCCGTTTCCGCCGACGCTTCGCCGACCACCGAGATGTTTCGGGTTAAGAGCGCCACCTCAGCCCGGAGATCGAGGGGCCCACCGATGCCCGCATCACTCTGAGTCCGGCCGTAGTGTTTGAATCGAAGCGGCCGGGTTAGCTCGACAGTCCGCCCGCTGACGCCTGCAATCCTCAGCTCATCGAACTCAAACGGATCGAAGCCGGTTGGCGCGACGGTGATGAGATCGCCGACCTGCCACCCGACGGGCTCTCGGCTCAGGGTGAGCGACTGCTGGCCAGAGCCAGCCGTACCGTCGAGCTGCAGCCACGCGTCTACGGTATGACCGTGGAGATCCAGAACGCCCCCGGGCGCCACAATCAAGCTGCGAGCCGGGTAAGGGCCATTGTGGTGGGGCGCCTCCCCGCTTGCCGACCAGTCGCTCAGCAGCACGGAAGGGTCGTCGGGATCACCCGCCAGGACGATACGCGCTTTCGCCGGGTGCGGCTCTCCTTCAGCACCTGCAGCCAGACGACCGAACACCAGGATCTGACGCGCCGTCAGCGTGACGTCGTCCGTGCCAAAGATCAGGTCGCCCTGTATCGAAAGAGTCCCGAGTCGAGGCGTGTCCTGATCGAGAAGCACCGACACGCCCTCGGGTATCACAACGTTGTCGCCGGCGGCGGGCTGATAGCCTAGCCAGGCAGATGCTTCAGACCAGCTCGCCTGACCCCATGCCGGAACCAGAAAGAGCGAGCCCAGGAGAACTAGCGTGAGCGTACGAATCGAAACCACGGCCCAACCTCGCTGCTGACGTCACGCAGCCACCCTAGGCGATTTGTTGAATCGAGAAGCGGGCACAGGTCTCAGTTCTGAGCGAGGGCAGAGCCGAATCTTCTGACCCCAAAGCTCCCTCGTAAGGTCGCCCCGGCCGCACCGGCGGCCGAGGCGATGACGGATCTACTCCGTCGAGAGGAACTACAGCTCAGCCAGCCACTCGTCGTCCGACTCTTCCGTGATGCCTTCGAACAGCGGCGTCGTCATGTAGCGTTCGCCGGTGTCCGGCAGCATCACCAGGATGGTTTCGCCGGCGCTGGCTTTTTCGGCGACCTGCAGGCCAGCAGCGAGCGTTGCGCCACCGGAGATTCCGGTGAAGATACCCTCGTGTGTCGACAGGTGACGTGAGGCCGCGATGGACTCCTCATCGGTGACCAGCACCATGTCGTCGTACACCTCGCGGTTGAGTACGTCCGGAATGAAGTCCGGTGTCCAGCCCTGAATCTTGTGCGGCGCCCAGTCGTTGCCGGAAAGCAGCGCGGCACCGGCCGGCTCGGTGGCCACAATTTTGACGTCGGGTCGCGCCAGCTTGATCATCTCGCCAGCCCCGGTCATGGTGCCGCCAGTCCCCCAGCCGGTGACCCAGTAGTCCAGCCGACGATTCGCGAAGTCGCGCAGAATCTCCGGGCCGGTGGTGTTGCGGTGATAGGCCGGGTTAGCGGGATTTTCAAACTGGCTGGCCCAGAACCAGCCGTGCGTCTCCGCCAGCTCTTTCGCGCGCTTCACCATGCCGGTGCCGCGCTCAGCGGCCGGAGTCAGAATGACCTTGGCCCCAAGGGCCTTCATGATCTTGCGACGCTCGATGGAAAAGGTCTCCACCATCGTCGCCACAAACGGATATCCCTTGGCGGCGCAAACCATCGCCAGCGCAATGCCGGTGTTCCCGGAGGTCGCCTCGACCACGGTCTGACCGGGCTTCAGCGCGCCGCGCTTTTCGGCGTCTTCGATGATGGCGTAGGCGAGTCGGTCTTTCACCGAGCTCAGCGGGTTAAACGCCTCACACTTCACAAAGATGTCCACGTTTTCCGGGCCGGTGCGCTTGAGTTTGACCACCGGCGTGTTGCCGATGGTGTCCAGAATTGAGTCGTAAATCATGTTGTTTCCTTAACTATTCTTGTTGAAAGCTGCCCTGGCGGGAGCCGGGTTGCTGTCGCTGCCGCTGAACGGACCTGACCGAGCAATCCTTATGCCGCTTGACCCCTCGGGCTCACACAACAGCCAGTGGACCCGATCGGTATCTCGTCTGATCGGGGCACTACGCCGCTTTGTGGCCCACAGACGCCAGGACCGGGGCAAATGTCTCAGTGACTTTCGATTCTGGCATCTTTTGCAACGCCTGACCCAGGATCAGCAGGGCTGGCGACTGGATGTCGAAGCGCTCCGCCGCCTGATCCACGGTTTCCAGCGTCGACCGAATCACCCGCTGCTCTTTACGGGAGCCGTTCTCAATGAGTGCCGCCGGCATGTCCGGCGCCTTGCCGTCGGCAATGAGGCGCTCCTTGAGAATCGCCAGCTGCCGAATCGGCATATAGAACACCAGCGTTTGGCCGTCATGGACCATCCCGCTCGTATCGAGACACTCAAGCTGCTTCTGGCAGTGGGCCGTAGCCAGCACAACCGAATGGGCCAGCTCCCGGTGAGTGAGGCTGATCCCAGCCGCGGCAGCGCACCCAGCGGCTGCCGTTACGCCGGGAACCAGTTCGATGGGTATATCCGCCTCACGCGCTGCATCCAGCTCCTCACCCGCGCGGGCAAAGAGCGTGGGATCGCCGCCTTTGAGCCGACAAACCACCTTGCCAGCCTTCCCGTGGCTGACGATCAGCTGATTGATCTGCGCCTGACTGAAGGAATGGTGGCCAGCCTGCTTACCAACGTTAATGAATTCTGCGTCGCGCCGGGCTCGCTCCAGGATGCCCGGACCCACCAACCGGTCATAAATGACCACATCCGCCTGCTGCAGTACCTGTGCGGCCTTGAGCGTCAGCAGGTCTGGATCACCAGGACCGGCTCCCACCAGCCAGATCCGCCCGTTACCGGATTCCGCCTGCTGCAGCTCTTCATCGATCACCTGCTCCGGATCAGCGTCACCCTGTAGACCGCGCGTCACGATGCGTTCCCAGACGTGCCGCCGGGGCAAGAGGTCCGGAATCTGCGCGGCGATCCGATCGCGTGCCCGGCGGGCCGCCAGCGCCAGCTCGCCAAGCCGGTCGGGCAGCAGATTTTCCAGCCACGCGCGGACGCGCCGCGCCAGCACCGGCATGGCGCCGCCAGAGCTGATCGCTACCACGAGCGGCGAGCGATCGACGATCGCCGGGGAGATGTAGTTGCAGAGGTCTGGCTGGTCAACGACGTTAACCAGCAGTCCGCGTCCGCTCGCGGCCTCAGCGACTTGTGCGTTCACCGAGTCGTCGTCGGTGGCGGCGATCACCAGCGCCACGTCCTCCAGATGTTCCGGGATAAAGCGCTCTGCGAACCAGGTCAGCTCGTGCCGGTCTACACGCTCCTGAAGCTCCTCACAGAGCTCCGGCGAAACCACCGTGATGCGGTCCGCGGCTCTCGCCAACAGACGGATTTTGCGGGCGGCAATCTCACCCCCGCCCACGACCAGGCACTTGCGCCCCTTGAGGTCGGCGAAAATCGGCAGGTATTCCATGGAAGTTTTCGGGCGTTATGACGGTCTTACACCATAGGCGGGACAATCACCGGTTGGGAAATAATCTTTTCCCCCGCGCTTTAGACGATTTGGTTATATTGGACCAGCGGAACTTGCGCCGGAATTCCCCCCGCCGTTAACTGCGCATATGAAGCTTCGACAACTCGAATACCTCCTGGCCATCGTCGACAACGGTTTGAATATCACCGCTGCCGCCGAGCGGCTCTACACCTCACAACCGGGGGTCAGCAAGCAAATCCGCCTGCTGGAAGACGAGCTGGGCTTCACGCTGTTCGCCCGCAAAGGCAAGGCCTTGGGTTCGCTCACGGCGGAGGGTAGCCAGGTGGTGGATCGGGCCCGCCGGGTGCTGCAGGAGGTGCAGCACATCCGGTCGCTGTCCGACGAGATTTACCACCAGAAGCGCGGCGCGCTGCATATCGGCACCACCCATACCCAGGCCCGCTACGTGCTGCCTGAAGTGATCAACGCATTCCGGCAGCAGTACCCGAACGTGTCGCTCAATCTGCATCAGGGCACCAGCGAACAGATTGCTGACATGGTGACCGAAAAGCAGGTGGACTTCGCCATCGCCACCGGCGCCCATTCGCTGTTCCCTTCCCTTGTGATGCTGCCCTGCTACCGCTGGGATCGTTCCATCATCGTACCGGCAGACCACGAGCTGGCGCAGGACGACGAGCCCTTAACGCTTGAGCGTCTGGCGCAGTTTCCGCTGGTAACTTACGTGTTCAGCTTCAGCGGCGAGTCGTCGCTCAAGCGCGCCTTCACCGACCGAGGGCTGGTGCCCGAGGTGGTCTTCACGGCACGCGACGCCGATGTGATCAAGACCTACGTGAAGATGGGCATGGGCGTGGGCATCATCGCCTCGATGGCACAAGACTGCGAAGAGAGCGGCCTGAAGGCGCTGGAGATTCCCGGACTGTTCCCACGCTCCACCACCTGGATCGGCTTCCGCCGCGATACGGTGCTGACCAAGTTTATGTACGACTTTATCGAAGGGTTTGCGCCGCACCTCGATCAGGACCGAGTTCGGGAGGCAGTTCAGCTTCCGGAGCAGAGCGACATCGAATCGCTGTTCGAAGGCACCACGTTACCGCTCAAAGGGCGCTGCGCCGAGGACGTGGCCGAAGCGGAGTACGCCGCGACGCAGTAGCCATCGCCCGCTGGCGCGGTCTTGGAAAATGTGTATGATGTCGCTCCCACCTCGGCGGGCGATTAGCTCAGTTGGGAGAGCGCTGCAGTCACATTGCAGAGGTCACTGGTTCGAGCCCAGTATCGCCCACCAAAAAAGCCAATAAATTCAATCAGCTACGGAGTTCTCAAGAATTGAGAGCTGCTTGCTTCAAAGTCAGTGTGCGTCAGCGTGCGCAAAAAACCTTGGCTTGTGGTCCAAACTGGAGAGTTCCAAACCGTATCCCCAAAACTCGCTTGTTCGAACACACGAAATACAATTGGTGCGTATCCCGGAAGCTCCCTATCGCAGCAGCCTTCGGAATCATCTCGACGAAGCAACCCGAGGACAGAAAGGGGCGCATTGACGCAAGCGTCCGGGAAGAGTTGGCCCAAACCTTACAACCGCTGGGAACGAAGTCGTGTTCGCAAGACTCAAGGCTTCACCGCTGACCGAAGCGTCAATCAGTGCCTCGCCAAGAACTTTGGCTGATTTGTCGATTTCTGGGCTTCCACAGCCAGACACTAGAATGACTAGAACGTAAGCTGCGACTCTTGTCATCTGACCTCTAACGACTAGGCTCAGCTGCCGGCGAAGCCGGTCAGCTGCAGTGGTGAAATGGACTCCTCACGTCCCACCGGTAGGTTGGGACCGGTCGCCCGGCATCTAGGTGCCAAAATTGCTATGC
>JBCDKA010000123.1:0-12403 GCA_038747195.1 Pseudomonadota bacterium | reverse complement strand
GCCACGTTGCAGAGCGCCGCAGGGTTGGCGGCGGGCGTGACACCACTTTCGGTCAGGCACTGGGTATTGCCGAACACCGCGTCGGAGCGAAGGCTCGCCACGGCGGTGTAGGTGACCGAGCCGTTGGCACCGATGGTGACGGTATCGTCGATATTGCCGGAGCCGACCGCGGTACAGCTCGAGCCAATGCCCAGCGCAAAGGCGGTGAGCGCGTTGGAGTCGAGCGCTGCCGCGTAGGTGTGCCGCCCGTCGCCGCTGACGGCAACGTCGTAGACCTGCACCAGGCCGGAGACGCCGTCCACGCCCTGCTGGCGCACGTCCAGCAGATCCAGGAAACCGAAGTTGGCGCTGTTGCTGTCCGGGTTACGGCCGAAGATTGCGACCGCGCCGGCGTTCTCAGCACCGACGTAAACCCGGCTGCCGTCGCGGTTCACGGCCACCGCGCGGGCACCGCCGATGCCGTCGATGCCGTCCTGACCGTCGACGTAGGTATCGATCAGCCGTACGTCGCCGAAGGTTGGGCTGCTGTCCAGCGTGTCGCGAGCCAGCGCGTAGAGCGTGCTGTTGGTTTGCGCCGCCACGTAGACGTGCTCACCGTCGCGGCTGATGTCCAGACCCAGCGGCTGGCTGTTGGTATCCAGCGGCAGCGCCTGCTGGAAAGTCAGGCTGCCGCGGTCGGCGCCGATCGGCGCGGTATCGCGCTCGAACACCACCACCGAGTCGTCCTCGGCTGAAATCGCAATGACGTGGGTGCCGCTCGGGGCGACCACCAGATCAAAGACTCCGGCCAGCGAAACCACGCCGTCGATCCCGTTGGCGCTGACCTCACGGAACGTCAGGGAGGGCGTACCCGGATCGAAGTCAAACAGGCCGATGGCTCCGTCGAACCGACCCGCGCTGTAAAGATGTTCATCACCCACCGCCAGCGCCAGGCCCGTGACGCCCAGCAGGCCGTCAGCGCCAGCGCCGTCGATCTGCGTGAGCGCAGGCAGGTGCGTGAGCTCACCGAATGTGCCGGACGCCGCGTTGTTGTCCCGGCTGAAGACGTTGATCGAGTTGGACACCTGGCTCGCGACAAAGAGGAATGCGCCGTCGCTGCTGAGCACAATATCGGTAGGCTCTTCCATATCGCTGATGCCGGTGGCGGCACCGTAGCTGGCAATGAAGTCCAGATGGCGACCCTCGGTGCCGGCGCTGACGCCGGAGTCTGGATCTCTGGCGAAGACGCTGACGGCGTCATCCCCCAGACCCGCGACGTAAACATGACTGCGATCGGGGCTGACGGCTACCGCGCTTGCCCCGTTGAGGCCACTCACCGCCGGGCCGGTGTCAGCCGGGTCATCGACCCCGTTTTCCTCTACCTCGATCAGCGCAAACAGCGGATCGGGGGCGCGCCGATTGAGCACCGTGATCGCCGGCGCGGGGCCGCCGACGTCCATGGCGCTGGTGACCAGCACATGTTGGCCTTCCGGCCCGAAGACCGGCGAGGCCGGCGCGCCGATCCCGCCGATGGCCGGTGAGCCGCTGCCGTTGATCAGCTCCTGCTCGAACGTCAGGGTGCCCGCCGCGCCGCGCCGGAATACCAGCACCGCGTCAGAAGCCCCCGCGGTGACGATCGCGTGCTCTCCATCCGGACTCACCGCAATGCCGTTGGCGCCACCGATGCTAGCCGGCGCACTGTAAGAAGTGATCAGGGTCAGGACGCCGGACTGAGCCACCCGCGAAAAGGCGCTGATCGCGCTGCCCTGTGCGGTATACACGTGCGCGCCGTCACCGCTGATCGTGACGTCGGTCCCACCGGCGCTCAGCGTCAGGTCGGCGCCGATCTGGCTCAGCTCACCAAAGGTACCGGATACCGAGTCGGTATCCCGGGACCAGCTGCGCAGGCTGGTTCCGGCGACGTGATACAGATGGCTGCCGTCCGCGGATATGACCAGTCGCGGGTCGGCGCCGGCCGGCGCCGCGTAGCTGGTCAGCAGCGTCAGCGTACCGCTGCCGGAATCGCGGCTGATCACCACAACAGCGCCGTTGGTGATCGCGTAGAGCTGCTCGCCGTCCGGACTGATGACAAGGTCGCTGACCCCGGCCAGCAGGGCGTCGGTGAAGTCGGTCCCGTAGTCGAGCCGGCCAAAGTCGGGACTGCCCGACAGAGTGTTGCGCAGAAAGATGGCGATGCCGCCGTCCACCGCGCCGGCGCCGTAGACGTGCCGGCCATCCGGTGACACCACCACGGCGCTTGCGCCCTCCAGTCCTTCCACCAGGTCAGCGGCAGAGCCGGTGCTGGACACACCGTCGAGCTCCACCTGCAGCGGCGTCAGTCGGCCAAAGTTCGGGCCAGGGACGTTGAACCGGGTGTAGGCGACCAGCGCGCTGGCCGCCGCGGCGGTGGCGTAGACATGTGCGCCGTCCGGGCTGACGGTCAGGCTGGTGGGATCACCCAGGTTTAGTCCATCGCTGTAGAAATCCAGCACGCTGAGGTCGCCGGGGATCGGCGTGGTGGCATCACAGCTCCAGCTCACCGCCTCAACCTCCGCCGGGAAGAAATCGATGACGCGCGCGCCGAAGACGGTATCCGGTCCCGCATTGGACACCTGCACCGTGTAGGTCACCTCTTCACCCGGGACGCCGCTGGTCAGCCCGTCCGAGTTGAACACCGACAGCACCGCTGAGCCCGTGAGGCGCGCCGTCGCGTCGGCGTCGTTGTCGCCGGGCGTCGGATCGGTGCCACCCGCCCAGCTGACGCTGGCCGTGTTGTTGATCTGACCCTGGGCCGCAGAGTCGACCTGAATCTGCACGGCGAAAACCGCCGCGTCGCCCGGCGCCAGATCAACGGTGGCGGTCAGATCGCCAACCCCGGTTGAGCTGGGCGCACCACAGGCGCTGGGCGCGGCGCCCTGAATCACACAGGTCCAGCTGACGGTGTTGGCCAGAAAATCGGTCGACAGATCAAAGGGGTCGGAAACGGCGACACCGGCCGCAAAGCTCGGACCGTCGTTGGTGACCACAATGTCATAGCTGAGCTGGAACGGGTCGCTCGGTGAGGCCTGGGTAACGGGCAGCGCGGTCTTGCTGATGCGCAGATTGGCCACCGGCGACAGCACGGTGTTGTTGTCGGTGCTGGTGTTGTTGCCGGTGTCGAAATCGTTGGTGCCGACCGGCAGCGTACCGGTAGCCGTATTGGACAGCGTGCCGGTGGCCGTGGCCGCCAGCGTTCCGGTGGCGGTGAAGGTCAGCGTCGAGTTGGACGGCATATCCACCAGCCGGTCGATGACGTCGTCGACCACCGGGTCGGTGGGTCCGCTGAGGCCGCACTGCTCATTGCTGCCGTTACTCAGACAGCAAGCGCCGTTGGTGGCCTCACACTGCCAGCTGATGGTGCCGGCGACAAAGCCTGCGGTAACCGACGTACCGTTGAAAATCGGGAACGTGTCGTCGACCTGGATGCCGTTGGCGCCGACAAAACCCACGTTGGACACGGTGATGGTGTAGGTGTGTTCCGTGCCGGGAATCGCTGAGGTGACCCCGTCGTCTTTCACCACCTGCAGATCGGTACCGGTTCCGACCGGGTCCGTATCGGTTGAGGTGTTGTCCCCCGGGGTTATGTCGGTGATCGTGAAGGTCTCGGCCGAGTCCAAGGTTACCGTCGCGGTGTTGCTGATCGAGCCCGACGTGAAGCCGGCGTCGACCCGGGCATTGATCACGATGGTTGTGGAGCTACCCTCGGCAAGCTCGATGATCTCCCCGTCGATGTCGCCGCTGCCTTCCACCAGCGCGACCGGGCAGTTGCCGATCGTGTAGTCGGTGGCGGGGTCGGTGGGTATCCCCGGGCAGTAAGACCAGCATGGGTCTTCCGGGTCCACGGCGGCCGGACACTCGAGCGTGTCCTTATCCAGGGCCGCGGGAATCGAGTCATCAACGATCACCCGAATAGCGCCGAGACCGCTTGCGCCGCCGGCCGGAACTTCATGGGTGACAACCAGATCGTAGGCGGTGGGCTGGTTCGGGCTCAAGTTGGCCACGCCGTTGTCTTTGGTGATGCTGACGTTGACGCCGCGGTCCACCGTCACGGTGTCGTTGCCGGCGCTGGCGTTGTGCAGACTGTCGCCGGGGTAGCTGCCGGTCACGGTGATCTCGCCGGTAGCAGTTGGGGTGATCTGGCAGGTTCCGGTGCCGCCGCTGAGCGTCACAACACAGGTGTCTCCGGCGCCGGACACGTTTACGGTGCCGCCCGGCGTCTGGTTGCCATTGGTCGAAGCGACCGTCACCGTCACCGTCAGCGCCGCGTTAGCCGTGGCCGTGCCCGGCAGCGTCACGGTGGTGGAGGTATTGGCAGCCACCACGTCGTGGCTGATGCCGGTCGTATCGCTGGAACCATTGAAATTCCCGTTGGCGGCATAGACCGCCGTCACGTTCTGCGAACCCAGCGCGGTGGGCGTGATGTTACAGCTGGTTGCCGGCAGCGTGGCGGTACACGAATCGCTGCCCCAGGTCAGCACCACCGACCCCGTGGCCGGGGCGGCGCTGGGCGGCGTGGTTGTCAGACTGAAGCTCGCTGCGAATGGGTTCAGGGCAAAAGAGTCGGTACCCAGTGTTCCGGACAGCACCGTCAGCGTCGTGTCGGCAGCGGTCACCGTGTGAGCGACGCCCGTCGTATCGGTTGACCCGTTAAAGTCGCCGTCCCCCGCGTAGCTGGCGGTCACGTTGTTCGTACCGATTGCCGTCGGAGTGATATTGCAGCTGGTCGCCGGCAGCGTGGCCTGGCAGGTGTCGCTGCCCCAGGTCAGCGTCACCGTGCCGGTCGGCGAGCCGGACCCGGGCGAGTCGACGGTCAGCGAAAAGCTGGCGGCAAACGGGGTGTTGAACTGGCTATCGGTGGCGAGAGTGCCGGCCAGCACCGCCAGGGTCGTGTCGGCCGCAGCGACCGTCAGGCTGCCGTTCGTCGAACTCGCGTTGAACGCCATCGAGTCAGTCGGCGCAAAGGTTGCCGTAACAGAGGTGCCGACCTGCGCGGAGGAAAACGTGTCGGTGCAGGAGTAGTTGCCGCTGGCGTCGAGCGCCGCATCGGTGCAGATCGATCCACCGCCGACCGTGAAGGTGACCGCCACCGAACCGGAGGGCGTTGTTGACCCAGAAGCAGGTGAGACGGTTCCCGAGAAGGTGACCGTTTCTCCAACCACCGGCGAAGCTGGCGCAATGCCAAGCGTGGTGGTGGTATTGACCTGAGCCCAGGCGGCCGAAGACGACAGCGCCCACAGCGCCACAAACGCACTACAAAACACCCTTAAACGCATACGCTTTTCCATAGCCAACATGCTTTTGACGCCGCGTCTTTACCGGCTCCAATTACCCGCACATCATCGATGTACAGGCCCCCCGGAGTCCGGCGACCTCGGCTGGTGCTTTCACAAATTGTGATTGCCCCCCAAGCCGTCACTATATGCCTGTCCGTTTCGCAGGGAAAGCTTTCCGCCGCGAGGAAGCGTCAGTTAACAAAGTCTTACAAAGTATTTCTCGCAAGCTGGGCGAGACCCGGCCTGGGTGTCAAATGGCCCCAAACCTGCGCCCCTGAAATCACGCAAACGCCCACCGCGCCACAGTTTTCCATCGTTGGCGTCCGCCGTGGCAAGCGCCAGCGAGCCGTGGACAAGGATGGGCGGCAACAGGATTAATCGATGCTTATGCTCGGAATTTTCTGGCGGCCCACCCTGGGCTCGAAATGGCGGCGTGGCGGCCCGGCGGGAGGCTCAGAATCGGCCCTTAACCGGGGTCGTCAGGCCGGAATTTCCGAGCCGTCCCAGGCCAGGTGACTGCCGCTGCGCTCCGGGGTGAGCGACTCGATGATGTCGAGGAGGTGGCTGGCCGACTGCTCGGGAGTGAACAGCTGTCCGGCCGGAACGTTGCGCTGGAAGGGTTCCGACAGCGCCGTTGCCACCGTTCCCGGATGAAGCGCAACGCAAGTCAGCCGCGGCGCGCGGCGCGCGCACTCGATGGCGAGCGTACGAATGCCCATCACCAGCGCCGCTTTGGACATCCGGTAGCTGTACCAACCGCCTCGACGGTTATCGCTGATGCTGCCAACCCGGGCGGCCAAGCTGGCAAAAACGGCTGGCTCGTCATGCGTCAGCAGGGGCACAAGATGACGTGCCAGCAGCAGCGGCCCAATCGCATTGACCGCGAGGACCGCGCTCATAGCCTGTTGACGAATATCTTTGAGCTGTTTCTCCGGCTGCCAGTCCGCGCCGTGCAGCGTGCCCGTCGCATTGATCACCCAGTGCAGCCGACCGACACTTCGCTTTAGCTGCTCCGCGAGTTCCGAGACGCTGTCTTCGCGGGTGAGGTCCACCGCATGATCTGCGCCGGAACGCGCGGCCGTCACGATGGTCGCGTCGGGTTGTCGGCTGGCTATTTGTTCTCTTAGCGCCTCTCCGATTCCCCCGGATGCGCCAACTAGCAAAATATTCACGGTTTCATGCTCTGCTTCGACGCGTCGTTCTCGCGTGACGGCCGGGCGATAAAAACGTGTCCGGCGAGATCCTGTCGCGCGGTCGCGATAGAATTGACGCGTGTGCTGCCGTCAAGACTTTCCGTGCTGAGATCCCGCTGGCATGCCAGCGTTTTCTGGCTCTCCTTCCCGTTTGTGTTACCTCAGGCGCTCTGGCTGAGACACCGGACCAACACCCTGCCCGGGGCACCAGGCCCAGGGCTTGGCCAGGAGGGTAAGCCCGTCACGCTCCGGCTTTTGGGCCTGGGCGACTCAATTATCGACGGCGTGGGTACACCTCATCGCAGCCGGTCGCTCACCGCACAGGTCGCTCGCCATCTGGCTGACGGCGCCAGCTGGCACGCGCTGGGGCGCAGCGGCTACCGCACCTGGCAAACCGCTAGCCAGCTACTCCCGGAGCTGGGACCGGAACCCTATGATCTGGTGGTCATCTCCACCGGGGTGAACGACATCACCGGCCTGGTCAGCATGAAACGTTTTGCGGCAGGCCTGGCGAGGATTGATCAGGTGCTTCGGCGCCATTCACCCGAGGCCCATATTCTGCTGCTGGGCGTGCCGCCGATGTGGCACTTCCCGGCGCTCCCGCAGCCGCTGCGCTGGTCGATCGGTCAGCGGGCCCGGGCCTTCCAGCTTGCGGGCCAGGCGGCCGCCGAGCGGCTGGGCTGGGGGTTTCTTGCCAGCGATTTTGTACCCGAACCCGAAGAGTTTGCCGATGACGGCTACCACCCCAATGCTGACGCCGTCAGCCGTTGGGCCGAGGATATTGCCGCCTTTGCCGCCCGCATGGGCGCCTGAAACCGTCCCGCCACCGACACATCAACCTGCCCGCCGGAGCGTTACATCTCCCGCCAAAGCCGCCAGCAGGATGACGACGGCCGCAACGTCAATCCCGGCGACTTTGATCAGGCTCGCGTTGCTGGTGTCGCCCAGACCGATGATCAGCAGATAGCCGACCATGCTGGTGAGGCCGGCCAAAGCCGCGGCGGTCCGCAGCTCCGTCCGGAATGCCGCCGCCACCATTAAAGCGCCGACGATGCCCAGCAGAAGGGCTCGATGCTGCATCAGCAGCGTCAGGTCCGTGTCCGTGATGCTGACCTGATAGAGACGGTGGAGCTGCGCGGCACCAATCACCCCGATCACGGGCAGGAAGTTGATCAGTCCTACGGCCAAATAACCGCTTGTGACAAGTTTGGATAACAGGCTCATTGGTTGAGCTTGCCCGCTGATTTGCGACGCGACAATAACCTTTGAGGTCATAGCGACGGGTCTATCGTGCCACCACGCCATTTTGCGAACAGTGTTTTTGCGTGAGCACGGAGCTCAGGGTGACGCGAAACCGATCAGTCGCTCAGTTCCTCCAGAACACGGGCGTAAACAGAATCAGCAGCGTGAACAGCTCCAGGCGGCCCATCACCATAGCCAGGCTCAGCACCCACTTGGCTGGGTCAACCAGATCGGCATAGTGCGGCCCTGCCTGGCCCAGCGCGGGACCCAGATTGTTCATACAGGCGAGTACCGAAGAGACGGCGGTGACCAAGTCAACGCCAAAGCCGGTCAGGATCAGTGCAAACAGACAAAAAACGAGGATATAGACCGAAAAGAAGCCCCAAACAGACTGGATGACCTTCTCCGAAGCGCTCCGGTTACCGAGCTTGACCGGCGCCAGCGCGCTCGGGTGCACAAGCCGCACCATCTCGCGCCAGCCCTGCTTGTAGAGCAGCAGCACACGAATCACCTTCATGCCGCCACCGGTGGAACCGGCACAGGCGCCAACGCAGCTAAGCAGGAGCAGCAGCAGCGGCAGCGTGGCCGGCCAGAGATAGAAACTGTCGGTGGCGAACCCGGCCGTGGTGCCGATGGAGATGACCTGAAACATCCCGTAGCGAATGGCCTGAAGCGCGTCTGGATAGACGCTGTTGCTCCAGAGCTGCCAGCTGCAAAAAACCGTCGCGACGATGATCAGTCCAATATACGCCTTGAGCTCTGGGTCTCCTTTGTAAGGCGACATGCTGGCGCGGTGCCAGGCCATAAAATGCAGCGCAAAATTGATCCCAGCGACGAACATGAAGAGCATGCAGATCACTTCGATCGCCGGGCTGTTGAAATAGCCGATGCTCAGGTCGTGGGTCGAAAAGCCGCCGATCGCCACGGTGGAAAACGCATGGCCGATCGCGTCGAAGATCGACATCCCCGCAATCCAGTAGGCCAGCGCACACGTCAACGTGATCCATAGGTAAAGGTTCCACAGAGCCTTTGCCGTCTCGGCAATGCGCGGCGTGAGCTTGTTGTCTTTCATCGGCCCGGGCGTCTCAGCGCGGTAGAGCTGCATCCCGCCGATGCGCAGCATGGGCAGCACGGCAACCGCCAAGACGATGATGCCCATGCCGCCGAGCCACTGGAGCTGCTGGCGGTAGAACAGGATGCCTTTCGGCAAATAGTCGATGCCGGTCAGCACGGTGGCGCCGGTGGTGGTAAGCCCGGACATCGACTCAAAGACCGCATCGGTCAGCGACAGCTCCGGCTGGCTGGAGAGAAACAGCGGCACCGATCCAGCCAGCCCGAGCACCAGCCAGCAGGCGACAACCACCACAAAACCATCCCGGATTCGCAGCTCGCGGCGAATGTGGCGGACCGGGTACCAGCACAGTGCGCCCAGCGCCGCCAGCATCGCAAACCCTTCAAGAAACGGCGTGGCGCTGCCGTCTGCATACAGATAGCCGACCAGCGCCGGCGGCAGCATGGTGACACTCGACAGAACCAGCAGCACGCCAACAATCCGCTGGATCGACTGGAACCGAGGGCTGCTAACGGCCACAGCGGCTCCCGTGCGCGGCTCGACGGCGGTGAGCTCGGATCATGCGCATGGCGTCAGCGTCCCGCGGACCATCAGATAAAGGTGGCACCCACCTGGAACAGCTGCTCAACTTCCCCGAGGCCTGCCTTGTTGAGCACCAGGAGAATCACGTGGTCTTCGGGTTCGATCACCTCGTCATGGTGCGCGATGATCAGCGACTCGCCGCGCACGATGCCGACGATCGTGACCTCTTCGGGCAAAGGGATTTCCTCGACCGCCCGACCCACAACTCTCGACGTGCGGCTGTCCCCGTGGGCCACCGCTTCGATGGCCTCGGCGGCGCCTCGCCGAAGCGAGTGAACCTTCACCATGTGACCGCGCCGCACGTGGGTCAGCAGGGCTCCGATCGTAATCTGCTGCGGCGACAAGGCGATGTCGATGGTGCCCGCCTCCATCATGTCGACGTAGGAGGCCCGATTGACGAGCGAGATCACCCGCCTGGCGCCCATTTTTTTGGCCAGCATGGAAGACAGGATGTTGGCCTCGTCGTCGTTGGTCAGCGCGCAGTACATGTCGGTCTGATCAATGTTTTCTTCCCGCAGCAGATCTTCATCCGCGCAGTCGCCCACCAGGACAATCGTCTTCTCAAGACTCTCGGCGATGTATTGCGCCCTCGGTCGCGACCGCTCCACGAGCTTCACCAGATATTCGTCTTCGAGCACCGCCGCCAGCGACGCACCGATGTTGCCGCCGCCGGCCAGCATGAGGCGACGCGCCGGCTGCTCGAGCTTTCGGATCTCGGCCATCACCCGGAGAATATGCCCCCGGGCAGCCAGAAAAAACACCACGTCCCCCGGAATCATGACGGTTTCACCGCTGGGGATCAGCGCCTTTTGCTCCCGGAAAATCGCCGCCACGCGGATTTCAATGTCGTCGGGCAGCAGGCGGCGCAGCTCCGAGATCTTGTGGCCGGTCAGCGCCCCGCCTTCAACCGTTGCCACCGCCACAATCTGCGCGCGCCCGTCAGCAAAATCCAGCACCTGCAGCGAGCCGGGGTACTCGATCAATCGTTTGACGTGTTCGGTGACCAGCTTCTCGGGACTGATCAGGACATCCACCGGGCACTGGTCACCGGAGAACAGCTCCGGGTAATCCAAGTACTCCGCGGCTCGGACCCGAGCAATTTTGGTGGGCGTATGAAAGATCGTATAGCAGACCTGACAGGCCACCATATTGATCTCGTCGCTGTTGGTCAGCGCCACCACCATGTCCGCGTCTTCGGCGCCAGCTCGGATCAGCACCTTCGGGTGGGAGGCGTTGCCGAGCACGCCGCGAATATCCAGCTTGTCCTGCAGCTCGCCAAGACGCTGGGCGTTGGTGTCGACAACGGTGATGTCGTTCTCTTCCCGCGACAGGCTGGCCGCCACCGACGACCCCACCTGGCCCGCGCCGAGGATCATGATCTTCATTCGTTCAGGCGTTTCGGATCGATGTTGAGGGCCCGCAGCTTGCGGTACAGGTGGGTTCGCTCCATCCCGGCGGCTTTGGCCAGGCGGCCGACGCTGCCCTGGGCTTCCTTGAGCTTAAACACCAGGTAGGCGCGTTCGAACTGCTCTCGCGACTCGCGCAGGGGCAGCGAAAAGTTCACATCCGCCAGAAGCTGATTGCCCGGCGTTTCGGTGGCCGCGCCCAGCGCACCCTCCACCTCCTCCGCCTCGATTTCGCCCGCGCCCAGAATCAGCAGCCGCTGAACGAGATTTTTGAGCTCACGAACGTTGCCCGGCCAGCGATGGTTGCGCAGCCGATTCTGGGCCGCCACCGAGAAATGCCGGTAGGGCAGCTTCTCTCGGCTCGGAAAGTATTCGGTATAAAAGCGCAGCAGCTCGGGCACGTCCTCCCGCCGATCCCGCAGGGGCGGCACCGTCAGGGGGACCACGTTGAGCTGATAGTAAAGGTCCTCCCGGAACCGGCCTTCCTTGACTTCACGCTCAAGATCACGGCGCGTCGCGGCGATAACGCGCACGTCGATCGTGACCGGCTCGCTGCCGCCGAGGCGGGTCACCTGCCCGCTGGTCAGCGCGCTGGACAGCCGGGTCTGGGTCTCCTCGCCCATCTCCGCCACCTCGTCGATGAACAGCGTGCCGCCGTTGGCCTGCTCCAGGCGTCCGTAGCTCACCTGCCCGTCACTCTCCTGGCCAAAGATCTCTCGCTCGGAGTTTTCCGCCGCGATGTTGCCGACGTTGAGCTCGACGAAAGGCGCCTGGGCCCGACTGCTGATCGTGTGCAGGTAGCGAGCCACGGTGGCCTTGCCGACCCCGGCCTCCCCGCTGATCAGCACCCAGGTGTCGTGCCGCGCGACGCGTTCGATCTGCTCGCGGAGCTGCTGCATGCCGGCGCTTACCCCCACCGGCTCCACCGACGGCGCCAGGCGCTGCTTCAAACCCTCGTTTTCCCGCTTCAGGCTTCCCGCCTCCAGGGCACGTTCGACGCTGAGCAGCAGCTTGGGTAGCGAGACCGGCTTTTCGATGAAATCGTAGGCGCCGAGCTTGGTGGCCTCCACGGCCGTCTCCACCGATCCATGACCCGACATCATAATGACGGGAAACGGTAGCGCCCCGCCTTCACCCCACTCCCGCAGCAGCGAGATGCCGTCGGTTTCGGGCATCCAGATATCGAGTAGCGCCAGATCCGGGCGCGACGCCCGGCGAGCCTCCCGGGCCTGCTCAGCATCCGCTGCGCTGGATACGCGAAATCCCTCGTCGGCGAGAATATCGGTGACCAGCTCCCGAATATCCGGCTCGTCGTCCACTACCAGGATATGTCCCGTGGCCATGTTCAGTGAGTTCCTGTGCGGTTCATCACGTGTCTCAGGCGTCAGCCATGTTGCGGTCGCGGCGCGACCAGGTCCCCTGGACAATCATTATACGCCGTCAGCCCGCTTCACTGCGCTCTGTCGGCAGGTCGATGGAGGGGAGCTCGGAGGCCTCCACGGGCAGACGCAGTTCAAAAACGGCGCCGCCGGCGCGGGCGTTACGCGCGCTGATATCCCCGCCGTGTTCCTCGGCAATTTTCTTGACGATTGCCAGCCCGATCCCCGTACCTCGACT
>JBCDKA010000122.1:0-12531 GCA_038747195.1 Pseudomonadota bacterium | reverse complement strand
GTCGGAGGCGGGGATAAATCCGGTCGGAATCAGCGGCACCAGAACTACCGCCAGCGCAAAGAAGCCGAGACCGGCGATTACCGTGGTCTTGCGGTGGTGCAGGCACCAGGCCACCAGGCGTAGATAGCCGGCCAGCAGCGGCCCGTCGTGCTGGTCATGATCTTTCGCCGGCTTGCGCACCATCCAGATGGCCAGTACCGGCGTAATCACCCGCGCTACCAGCAGCGACACGACCACTGCAAATACCACCGTCCAGCCGAACTGCTTGAAAACCAGGCCGGGTACGCCGTCCATGAAAGCGGTCGGCAGGAACACCACAACCAGCGTGGCGGTTGTCGCGACAACCGCCAGGGCAATCTCTTTCACCGCGTCGACGGTGGCTTCGCGAACGGACTTACCCTGGCGCAGGTGCCGCGCAATGTTTTCCACCTCGACGATGGCGTCATCGACCAAGATCCCGACCACCACCGACAGCGCCAGCAGCGTAATAAAGTTAAGCGTGTAGCCAACCCAGGACATGAACGCAAACGCCGGAATGATCGATAGCGGCAGCGCCACGGCCCCGATCAGCGTTGCCCGCCAGTCGCGCAGGAACAGCCAGATCACCAGCACCGCCAGCAGTGCGCCTTCGTACAGCACGCGCATGGAGCCGTTAAAGTCCCGCTTGGTGGTAGTCACGGTCGTGGCGACCAGCTGAAACTGAATGTCCGGATAGGTCTCACCAACTTTTTCCAGCACGTCGGCCACCCGCTGGGCCGTGGTGATCTCGTCGAATCCTTTGGTTCGCAGCACCTGAAAGCCGAGTGCCGGCTGGCCGTCCAGCAGCGCTGCCTGGGTGCGGTCGGCGTGCGTGTCTGCGACGGTCGCCACCTGGTCGAGGCGGATGAAGCGCCCGTCACCCAGCGCAATCGGCAGCGCGGCCAGCTCGTCTGCGGTTTGCACCGTGGCGATCGTCCGCACACCTTGTTCCCGACCTCCGATCGTCCCCCGGCCTCCCGAGGCTTCCGCCTGCACCGTACGCAGTGCGCGGGAAATATCCAGCGCGGTGACGTTGAGGGATGCCAGCCGCGTCGGGTCCACCACCACGTGCACCTCTCGCTGAACCCCACCCAGGCGCTGAAACTCCCCGATTCCGGGTATGCCCAGCATCGGTTTGGCGAGAGTGTCGTCGACGAACCAAGAGAGTGCCTCTTCGTCGCGCTGGTCGCTGTAGACGCCGTAGCTAAGCAGCGCGCCACCGGGCCCAATCTCCACCTTGCTGATCTGGGGTTCCTCCAGATCCGCCGGCAGGTCTGAGCGGATCCGGTCCACCGCGTCTTTGACGTCAGCCAGCGCCTGAGTCAGCTCCGTTTCCAGCTCAAAGTCGACCCGCATCGAAACATCGCCATCGGTGATGGTCGTCTTGATGTGCTTGAGTCCGGTGAGCGTCGCCATCGAGTCTTCTACCGGGCGCGCGACCTCGGTCTCGAGCTGGGCCGGCGCGGCGCCAGGCAGGCGCAGCTTCAGGTCGATACGTGGCAGGTCGAGATCGGGAAAGCTCTGCACCGACAGCGTGTTGAATCCCACCAGGCCCGCCAGCGTTGCCAGGCCAAATAGTAAGATTGACGGAATCGGATTCCGGAGGGACCAGGTGGCTAGATCCATCGTCAGGAGTCGCCGGTGTCGCCGGTGGCGTCCGGATCGTCGACGACTTTCACCAGGTCGCCGTTGTTGAGGAAACCCGCACCTTTCAGTACCAGCTTGTCGCCGGGCGAGACGCCGGACAGAATCTCGATCAGGTCGCCCTCGCGCCGGCCGGTATCGACCACCAGTTCATCCACGACGCTGCCGCGCAAGCGAAACAGCAGCGACCGGCCGTCCCGGATCACGATGCTTGCCGCCGGCACTACCACCGCTGGGGCGTTCCCCAGCTCCAGCCGGCCGCTTGCGAACATGCCGGCGCGCGCGTTGCCGTCCGGTTCGATGTCAACGTAGGCCAGACCGAGCCGCGTCTGGTTGTCCAGCGAGGCCGCCCGCTGACGTACGGTGCCTGTTGTGGTGGTCCCATCGGGCAGCGTCAGTTTCGCGGTCATGCCCGGCCGAACGGCAGCAAACTGCGAGGGGTTCAGCTCGGCTCGCCATTCCAGTCGACCCTGCCGGATCATGCGAAAGAGTTCACTGCCCGGCTGCGGCACCTGGCCGAGCGTGGCTGAACGAGCGGTGATGACTCCATCGTCCGGCGCTATCACCTGCGTGTCATCCAGCCGAATCTGGAGCGACTTCAGCGAAGCTTCAGCCGCCGAAACCTGAGCGATAGTGGTATCGGCGGTCGTCACCGCCTGCAGAATGTCCTGCTCGCTGATCGCGCTGGATTTGCCCAGCGCCAGCACCCGATCTTTGTTGATCTGTGCCTGTTTGCGCATAGCCTTGGCCTCAGCGAGGTTGGCCTCCGCCTGGCTGATGTCGGCTTCCACGGTGCGGGCGTCAAAGCTGGCCAGCATCTGGCCTCGGACAACCGTATCGCCGACGTCTGCGCTGATCTCCACCAGCGTCAGTCCCGAGACGCGGGCGCCGACCACCGCCTCCTGCCAGGGCGCAATGGCGCCCTGCGCCACCACCACCTGCGGCCAGATTTCGCTGCTGGCGCTGACGGCGGACACCACAGCTACCGGAATCGGCTCTGAAAGCGGATCCGCAGCATTGCTAGCGCCATTTGGCGCTCGAACGAAGAACGTAAGCCCTGCGAGCACTGCAATGCCCAGCAGGGGATAGAGCACTTTCTTCATTGTTAACTCAGCGGACTTTGGGTCCGCGCTGCTCCCTGGTGTCGGTTAGCGCGAAACGGATTAGAGGTCCCATAGTGGACGTCCAATCTACACGGTTCTGTGAACATCCTAATTATCGCCCACTTCGTCCAGAAGTTTCGGGATTGGAGCGGCTTTTTGAGCACATTTCCAACCGCTTCCCGCGTTGAAATGAGCCGGTATCGCGATGCGCAACTTGACACAAAATTCGTGTTACACAAAGATCGTGTTATGAAAAACATCACGATCACCCTCCCTGAAGAGGTCGCCCGCTGGGCGAGAGTATGGGCCGCGAGGCAAAACGGCAGTGTCTCAAAACTCGTCGGAGAGCTACTGACGGAACGCATGAACCAGGAAACCGCCTACCAGGCCTGCATGAATCGCTACTTGAACAAGAGGCCAAAGCCATTAAAGCCGGCTGATGCCCCGCTGCCCGATCGGGCCTCCAGGCATCACCGTTGACCTGGTTTGTCGATACCAATCTGCTGGTCTATGCAAGGGACTCCAGTGAACCCTCCAAACATGGGCGAGCCAGGGATTGGCTAAGCTTCCTGTGGACCACGCAGGTTGGTCGTTTGAGCGTTCAGGTGCTGCAGGAGTATTACGTGACCGTCACTGCAAAGCTCAATCCGGGGCTCAGCCAAAAAGAGGCTCGTGACGACGTAGCGCTCTTTCTTGCCTGGCGTCCTTTGGGCATCGATAGCGCGCTGCTGGAGGCGGGTTGGCGAGAACAAGATGACTTTGGGTTTTCCTGGTGGGACAGTCTCATTGTGGCAGCCGCACGGCAGCAGGGGTGTAAGGCGCTACTCACAGAAGATTTGCAGCATGACCAGGATCTGGGTGGATTGCTCGTCGTCGATCCGTTTCGTCGGGAGCCGGAGGAGCTTTAGACGACTCCTAAGCAGTCGTGGATGGTTGATGGGAAAACGTTCGCGATCGGCATATCGCTTCGCCGACGGCTTACGCCGGCCAGCTGCCGACAAACTGAGCGCGTTCGCCGATTTGAACGCTGACGCTGTGCGTCCAGGCGAAGCCAAGTGCCGCCAGTATGGCGGAATTACGAGATACCATGTCCCTATGCTGCCAGGTGTTCCCTAACCGCTCACTTAGGACGCAAGCTGCGGAAAATAGTCTCGCAATTTCCGCGACGTTTAGCTCACTCCACCAATTCGGACTTGTTCCGTCGTAGGCACGATTACTGTCCTAGCTGGCGGCTGTGTTCGGCAAAATGCTGCGCCCGATCAGTGTCACCCTGCGCCGCGTAAAGAGCTGACAGTTCGTCGAATATGTAGTGCCGTTGCGCGTTGCCGGACAACGCCTCGTCCGCCAACCGTTGCTGTATCTCGAGGGCTCTTTCAACCTGACCCAACACGCGCAGGGTTCGAGCAACGTGCCAGCTTGCGTCGCGGATCTGGTTTTCCGGCGCTTGGTCGAGTATCCGAAGCGCCAGCGCGCGTTGAAATTCGGCCAGCGCATCATCGTAGCGGCCTGCCTCAAACAGCGTCTCGCCGAGGTTGCTGCGAAGCGAAGGTTCCCAGCGCTGGGCAGCCTGCTGCGTGGAGCGTGTCGCTAGCAGGATCGCCTGCTGATTCCAACGGATTTGTGCCTCTAGCTCCGTCTCCGCAAACGGCATCATATGCAGAGCATCGACGGCTAACCCATCCAATCCGGCCTGTTTTGCGAGAGTCAGCGCTTGTCGAAAGGCCTCCAGCGCGAGTGCGCGAGTCTCAGGCGTTTGTGCCCCGTCGGAATGCTGATGAGATGCGTATGAGCGACCCAGCTCCAGCCAATAATAGGTCCGAGCTTCTGGACCCGCTGTCGGGAGCACCTTCTCTATGGCCTCCAGCTCTTGGCGGGCCTGATCGAACTGACGTCGGAAAATATGGACGCGGGCGAGTTGAGTGCGAATGATCATCGCCTCATCGCCGCTAACGGCGGCGAGGGCAGCCTGCATCCGCGCCTCGCTGGCGTTCAGGTCACCCCGCTGCCATAGATCTGCAACCGTCAGTTCAGCGGCGCTGCTTGCGTGAGCGAACCAAAAAACCAATCCAGCAATAGCCGACTTCCATTGCATCGTTCAGCGTCCTCCTGGCTTTTATCCAGCCTAAGGGTCACCACACCATAGTCAAGTGCGAACAAGGACGTAGCCCTCGCGTATTTCGTTTTAGCCGATTACCCTTTCCGTTATGGCGCTGACTCAATACCAGGTGGACGCATTTGCTTCCCGGCCGTTTGAGGGGAACCCAGCGGCGGTTTGTCCGCTCAAAAGCTGGCTGGATGACAGTCTGCTCCAGGCGATCGCCGAAGAAAACAACCTGTCAGAAACGGCCTTTCTTGTGCCTGACGGCGAGAGCTTCCACCTGCGCTGGTTTACGCCCCGTAGCGAGGTGGATCTCTGCGGCCACGCGACGCTGGCCACAGCACATGTTCTATTCGAAGAGCTGGGTTATCGCGAGCCAAACATCAACTTCAACACTCGCAGCGGCCGGCTGACGGTCGAACGGCGCGATGGCGCGCTCGTCATGGACTTTCCCGCCCAGCCGCCTTCACCCTGTGCAGCACCGGACGTGCTCATCGCAGGCCTCGGCGTGAAGCCGGTGGCGGCCCTGGCGGCGGACGACTATATCGTGGTGGTCGAGAGCGAGGCGGCGGTCAGGTCGGTGAAACCCAATCACGCGCTGCTCAGCGAAATAGACCGGCGAGGTGCCATCGTGACCGCAGCGGGGAACGGCGTCGATTTTGTCAGCCGGTTTTTTGCGCCAGCGCTCGGTGTCCCCGAGGACCCGGTCACCGGTTCAGCTCACTGCGAGCTGGCGCCCTACTGGGCGGATCAACTCGGCAAAAACCGCATGACCGCCAGGCAACTGTCGGCCAGGGGCGGCGAGCTGACCTGCGAGCTACGCGGAGACCGGGTTGTGCTGACCGGCCAGGCCGTCACCGTGATGAGAACCGACTGGCTGATCGATTTCTAGACGACCGCTTTCCCGTTCTGCTGTTTTGTCCAAGCCCGTCAAACACCCAGCTACCCGCCCTCAAGGAGTTCATCAATGATCACCGTTCATCATCTGGAAAACTCACGCTCTCAGCGAATCCTTTGGCTGCTCGAAGAGCTCGGCGTGAACTACGAGATTCAGCGCTACGAGCGAGACAAAAAGACGAGCCTGGCTCCCCAGGCGTTGTTCGACGTCCACCCGCTGGGTAAGTCGCCGGTGATCACCGACGATGACGTTACGGTGGCTGAAACGGGTGCCATCTTTGAATACATCATGGAACAATACGCTGACGGGCGGCTTCGCCCGGGAGACGACGCTGCCGCAAAGCGCGCCTACACCTATTGGCTGCACTACGCAGAGGGCACCATCATGCCGCTGATGGTGATGTCACTGATCTTCAACAAAATCGAAACCGCTCCTATGCCGTTCTTCGTCAAGCCAATCGCGAAGGGCATTGTCCGGGAGGTGAACAAGAGCTATCTCGGACCGAACCTGGACCGAAATCTCGATTTCATCGAGGTGTCGTTGTCGCAGTCCACGTGGTTTACCGGCGAGGAGATGACGGCGGTCGATATTCTTATGAGCTTTCCCATCGAGGCGGCGGCCGCACGGGGCGGGCTGCTGGACGGTCGTCCGAAAATGAAGGCGTTTCTCACACGAATCGGGACACTACCCGCGTACCGGCGCGCGCTGGAGCGGGGCGGCGACTACCTTTACGCTGCCATCTGAGGCTGTGATCCGCATCTGTTAGGTGAGTTAAATCGATCACAGCGACTACCCGGATATGGTTCGTCTAGCGGGCTTCGTCCTGCAGACGAACGGGCCCCGGACCCTGTGTGGCCAATTCGTCCTCGGGGTTGTAGATCGGGCAGCTTTCCAGCGACAGACAGCCGCAGCCGATGCAGCCGGTCAGACTGTCTCTGAGCTTTTCCAGCCGCACAATGCGGTCGTTCAGCTTATTGCGCCATCGTTCGGACATCTGCGACCACGCTTTCTTGCCCGGAGCCCGGTATCGCGGCAGGGGCGCAAACACTTCGGCGATTTCCTCGAGTGATATGCCCAGCTTTTGCGCCGCTTTGATCACCGACACACGACGGATCACGTCGCTGCCGTAGCGCCGATGGTTGCCCGCATTGCGGCTGCCGTGAATGAGCCCTTTGGCTTCATAAAAATGCAGTGCCGAGACAGCCACGCCGGTGCGTTGCGCCACGGCTCCAACGCTATAGGTTTGTGCTTTCATCTCTTGACCTCAACTTAACTTGAGGTTTTAGCATGCTGACGCACTGGCTGGCAAAGCCGTTAGCGGAATCGACGATGACTACGAAGGCGAGCTTCGGGCCACTGGCGGGCCCAATCCGACAACGCGTGCGCGAGAAGAAGCAGCGTTTGCTTCGAGCGCTGAAGAGAAGATTTTCCGATCCGGCCTTTCGGCGGCGGCTTCACCAGCTTGCTGCGGGCGTGATGAGAAATAAATAGACGGTTGAGCAGCTGTAAAACCAAAAAACCCCGGAGCGCTGCCCGGGGTTTTCGTTTCACCTTGCAGTATGGCTGCGCTACGCCTTTTTGGTCGGCTCCATTTTCCAAAGGACGTTCTCACTGCACTCGGAAATGCCTTCAAAAAGCATCTGCATTTCTTCGCCGCCTTCCGCGTCGAGCGTTTCCTGGACTTTGGCCCAGGCGGTCAGGCTCGGGTAGGAGTCGACAAACAGAAAGATCTGGCTGTTGCCCACAACCGCCGTGCAGATCGAGCTGCTTACTTCGACGCCCGATTTGTCGGTGACCCAGGACAGCCACTTGGCGTTCGCCGCCTGGACGTCTTTCACTGTTTTCCCTTTCTCGGTTTTGCAGGTGTACGACTCGACGTAGGTGTCCGCGGTCGCCATACCGCTGATTGCCAGTGCTCCAATACCGACCAGCGCCGCCATGTTCGTTCGAAGATTGTTCATCGTTGTTCTCCCTCTCGATGTGCCTTGCTATCCTGCGCTAATGTTTCGCGCCCGCTCTGAAGCTAGTCATGAAACTCGGCGCTCGTCATTCCGACGACTGATCTTTTTGGCGGTTACGTTATTGTCTGCGGTGCCATCATGCCGCGGCGATACGATCATTCGAATCGGTTCGCACCTCCAGGCCCGCACCACCGCAATTTCAAAAATTGTTCTTCCCTGGCTGGAAGCCGTGCGGGCTGAGGTTGGGGATCAGGTCACGATCAGAGAGTATTGGGGCGGCTCGCTGGGGCGACACGCAGACAAACAGATGGAGCTGGTGCAGAGCGGGCTGCTGGACATCGGTTACGTTGTGCCGGCCTACACCTCCGGCCAGTTCCCTGAGCTAGGCATCTTTGAGCTGCCCTATTTCTTTGAGTCGGCGGAGGTTGCCGGGCTGGTGGGGTGGTCGCTGTATGAGCAAGAAAAGCTCAGCGGCTTTGACCGGGTCCATCTGCTCGGGATCTTCACTACCCAGCCAGCCGGGCTCTTTATGAGAACACCCGTCACTCGAGTCGAGGACCTCAGGGGTCTCAAGGTTCGTTCTCTTGGCGCGATTCACAACAGCTGGCTGGAAGCATTCGGCGCCGCGGCGCAAACGATGAATCCGATCGACATGAATCAAGCGCTGAGTCGGGGCATGCTCGACGGCGGTATCCAGGGCTGGTCCGGCATGCGCACCTTCGACAGCTTTCCGCTGGTTGATCAGGCCTGGTCGGTACCCCTCGGCACCACCGCCTTTCTGCTGCTGATCAACCAGCAGAGCTGGGAAGGGTTGCCGGAGCCGGTGCGTAAGGCAATGCGCAAGCACGGCGGTCCGGCACTGGCCCGCGCCAGCGCGCTCGCCTTCCAAGCGTTTGGCGAGCGGATTCAGAGTGATCTGCGGCGGGAAAATCGCGTGGCAATTGTGACGCCCGACGAAGGTATCGAGGCTGAGTTTCGTCGGCGCTCAGAGGACATTCATCGCGCCTGGGCGGCGCATACGCCGAAGGGTATGGAGATCTATGAGACGGCGGCAGGCCTGCGAGACGAATTGCTGAGCGATGGTGTGATCGAACATTGACCCTGACCTCTTCGATCGACCGCTGGTTTGACCGGCTGACGGGCGCACTGGCGCTCGCTGGGCTTGCCGGCCTGGTGCTGTTCGCGGCGCTGACCTTCTATGACGGAACCGCGCGCTACTTTAACTGGCCGCGCGTGTCGGGCTTTAGCGACTACGCGGCGCTCTGGTTCCCGGTCGTGATCGCTTCGTGTTTTCCGGCCAGCCTGATGAAAGGATCTCACATCACCGTCAAGCTCGCCGGCAGCTTCGGCGGGCCGGCATGGCGCCGATGGCTGGACGGTTTTGCCGCCGCCGTCACGCTGGTGGTTTTTGCGCTCGTGGCGTGGCAGCTGATTGAGATGAGCCGCGAGCTGGCGGCCGCTGGGCGAACAACCCCCACGATTGAAATGCCGGTGGCGCCCTGGTGGTTTGCGGCGAGCGCTATCTTCGCCTTAAGCGTTCCCGTCCAGGGCTGGGTGCTGCTGCGAACGCTTGGCGGGGCGTGGCGCGGCGAGGACGCGCCGCGGTCAGCGGGAGAATCGCTTTGACCGGGGATATGTGGATCGGTCTGGGTGGGCTGGCGGGGCTTTTCCTGTTGATCGCCCTGCACGTGCCCATCGGCGTTGCTCTGATTCTCGTCGGCGTGTTGGGCACCGGCACGCTGATCGGCTTTGAGCCCGCTCTGAGCCTGCTGGCGATCGAGCCGTCAGCCTCTATGGCGTCAGAAGGTCTGGCCATCGTCGCCCTGTTCATCCTCATGGGAAACCTGGCGCACGTCAGCGGTCTGTCGGCTGAGCTCTACCGGGTCGCCGATCATTTCCTCGGCCATCTGCGGGGCGGGCTGGTATTCGCCACCGTGGGCGCCAGCGCCGGTTTCGGCGCGGTTTGCGGTTCGTCGGTCGCCACCACGGCCACCATGGCCAAAATTGCCCTGCCAGAGATGCTTGACCGCGGCTACGCCCGGTCACTGGCGGCCGGGTCGATCGCTTCGGGTGGAACGCTCGGCATGATGATTCCGCCGTCGCTGATCCTGATCCTCTACGGCGTTCTGACCGAGAACTCCGTGATGGCGTTATTCATTGCCGCCATTGTTCCGGGAGTGCTCGCCGTGGTGTTCTACGTGCTGAGCGTTTTTCTGACCGTACGATTACGCCCAGCGCTGGCCGCGCCAGGGCCACGCCGCACCTGGGCCGATCGGCGCCGGGCACTGGTCGACAGCTGGGGCATTGTCACCCTCATTGCGGCGGTGTCGGGCGGCATCTATGGCGGCGTCTTCACCGTGGCTGAGGCGGCGGCGGTTGGAACCACCGCTGCGCTGCTACTCGGCGTGTTTCGAAGGCGCCTGGACGGCCGAAAATTTGTCGCCTGTCTGCGCGATTCGGCTTCGAGTACCGGGATGATCTTTGTCATCATCATCGGCGCTTCGGTCTACAGCTACTTTGCGACGCTGTCTGGTTTGCCGACCGCAATCGTCGATTGGATCAGCGGGCTCGGTCTGCCGCCCCTGGCGGTCATTACTATGCTGTTGTTGATGTACCTGGTGCTCGGCAGCGTGTTCGATACCATTGCGGCGATGGTGCTAACGCTCCCGGTGGTGTACCCGCTGATCCTCGACATGGGCTTTGATCCGATCTGGTGGGGCATCATCAATGTGGTGGTGATGGAGCTTGGGATGATCACCCCACCGTTTGGCATCAATGTCTTTGTCCTGCGGGGTATGGCCAACGACATTCCGTTGGGCGCCATCTACCGGGGCGTTGTGCCTTTTGTGGTCGCTGACCTGCTGCGTTTGGTGGTGCTGGTGCTGCTGCCGGCGTTGACCCTGTGGCTTCCGGTGGAGATGGGCTGGATGTAAAAGGTCAGGCGTCCACGCCGCCCCAAATCGCGTCCGCGGTCTGGACCACCAGCTCGAGCTTGCGGCGCTGATCGTCGAACGTCAGCTCATTGCCTTCCTCGGTGGAGGCGAATCCGCACTGAGGCGCGATGCCAAGCTGGTCAAGATCAACATATTTAGACGCCTCATCGAACTTTCTTTTAAGTGCCTCCACCGGCTCCAACTGCGGCGTCTTGGTCGTAATGAATCCCGGCATGACGCGCTTATGGCCTTTCGGCAAAAGGCGAAGTGGCTCCAGCCCTCCAGCGCGGTCGCTATCGTATTCCATGAAATAGATGTCGACATCGGTCTGGTTGAACACCGCGTCCGCAGCCGGGTCGTAGGCTCCCTCTGCCGCCCAGGTCGATCGGAAATTTCCGCGGCAAAGGTGCATGGCGATGACCATGTCGTCAGGCCGGTCCTCAATCGCGTCATGCATCATCTTGGCGTACTGGGTGATTAGCCAGTCCGGATCCATACCCTGCGCCCGTTTTTCCTCGCGATGCTTTGGGTCGCAAAGGTAAGCAAAAAAGATGTCGTCCAGCTGCAGGTAGCGGCAGCCTGCTTCGTAAAAGGCGTGAACCGCCTTTCGGTAAGTCTGGCCAACGTCGTGGAACAACACTTCCGGATCTTTGTAGGCTTCGACCTTGATGTCGTCGGCGGCGGTGCGGAAATGGCAGGCGCTCGGTCCGGGGATAGAGATCTTGGGCTGGACCTGACTGACCGACTGCAGGAAGCGAAAGTGATCCAGCATCGGATGGTCTTCCGGGAAGTCGAGCCTGCCCGTGATCGTCGGGAAGATCGGCCGCAGATTCATGCCGTGAAAAGGTAACCCCTCGTTACGCTCGACCAGCTCCAGGCCCTCAAGCGCCGCCATAAAATCGTAGTGCCAGAACGACCGACGCATCTCGCCGTCGGTCACGGCCTTGAGGCCAACACTTTCCTGCATAGCGACCATGTCGCGGATCGCGTTGTCTTCAACCGCCTTGAGTTCAGCACAGGTAGCAAAACCGTCAGGCCCCAGCCTTTCTGCGTGGTGGGCCTTTCGGGCCTTGTGAACCGAGCTTGGCCGGAGCAGGCTGCCAACGTGGTCTGCGCGGTAAGGAGCTTTAGCACTCATGTTGTTCTCCCTCAAGGCAACGATTGATCCCGGTAGTCGCTATGGTAGCGTCTCTCCGATGCTCTCGGGTGACTGACGCTATGGATACCGCGCAACTCTTTCAATTCGCTGGCCAGGCCGCGATGCTCGGCTGGGTGATTCTGCTATTGCTGCCGCGACATCGCTATGTGTTTTGGCTGCCGCGCTACGCCATTCCTTTCGGGCTGTGTCTGCTCTACGCGGCGCTTTGGTTTGGCTATGGATTTACCGGAGACGGTGGTTTTGATTCGCTTACCTCCGTACGTGCGCTTTTTGAACGCGACGAGGTGCTGCTGGCCGGCTGGGTGCATTACCTCGCGTTTGATTTGTTTATCGGCAGCTGGATTGCGCAAGAGGCGGATGCGCTGCGCATCTCACGCCTGCTGCAGGCGCCTTTGCTGGTCGCGACCTTTCTGTTTGGGCCGGTTGGCCTTGGTATTTTTCTTGCGCTGCGCTCTGGCTACCGCTGGCGCCAGTCGGAGGCTACGCCGTCGTGAGTACAGACCGTTTACTAACGCTCAGGCTGCCGCTTGCCGGCGCCCAAAACCCGGATCGGGTCACCCACCTGCTCGCCTCCGCGGCGCTTTTTGCTCTGGCGATGTTTGTTGTGCTGCTCCCACCCTGGCTTACCGATCCACGTCTGTTCGAAGGAGCGCCAATCTTTTCCAAGCCGCAGAAGTTCAACCTGTCGATGGCGGTGCATTTCTTCACGCTGGCGCT
>JBCDKA010000121.1:0-12681 GCA_038747195.1 Pseudomonadota bacterium | reverse complement strand
CTGCACCCGGCCTACCGCCTGGTGACCATCACCAACGGCAACGCGGACATGCATCGGATCGGGCTTGGCGAGGTGTTTGAGCATCACGTGAAGGCCGCGCAGGTCGGCGTGGCCAAGCCGGCGCCCGCAATTTTTGAGCATGCCCTGGCGGCGCTGGAGCTCGCGCCCCACGAGGTTCTCCACGTCGGGGACCATCTCGAAGCGGACGTAGCCGGCGCTTTGCGGGTAGGCATGCGGGCGGTTTGGCTCAATCGGGAGCAGCGGTCCGGGGGGCTGCAGCAGGTTCCGGTGATCCGATCCCTCATAGAGCTGCCGGAGCTGCTGGAGACGCTCTAGGCGACGCTGAGTCTCGGCCGCTAGGCACAAAGTTTCGACTTTAGCCTCGGTCGGCTGCACCACGCCGCCAACGCTCCGCGACGGCGGTACTCGGCTTGGCAAGCAAGGGCCACTGCCAGCACAATAGGCCCAGGGAGCCGAAAGCGCTTCACACCTCGGCAGGCACAGTCCCCGCTCGCGCCGCTTCACAGGGATCGATAATGACCATCATCAAACTACAGACGCTCACGGAATCTGAATTCTCGCCGTGGCTTACCAACCAGTCGCCGAAGGTTCAGTCCTGGGCCAAAGCTGCAGGATTCACCGGTGGCAGCGGCCAGACGCTCCTGCTGCCCGATGATGACGGCACCGTTTCCAGCGTGCTGTGCGGCGCAGGCGGTGGACGAGACCTGTGGACGCTCGGTGGCGTCAGTCAGAAATTGGGGGGCGGTCGCTACGAGCTGGACGAAGACTGGGATGAACCTTCGACCCGCCAGATGGCTGTGGGGTTTCTGCTCGGCCAGTATCAGTTTACTCGGTACCTCAAACCGAAAGACTCGTCCGTTGAGCTGGTGCTGCCCGAAGCCTGGGCCGAGGAGGTGGAGTGCCAAGTGCAGGCGACAGCGCTGGTTCGAGACCTGGTCAACACGCCGGCCGAACATATGGGGCCAGCGGAGCTCGCGCAAGCCACCGAGGCGCTGGCTGAGGATTTTGGTGCCGACGTCGAACAGGTGGTCGGCGATGAACTGCTCACGCGTAACTATCCAGCGATCCACATCGTTGGACGGGCCGCGGAACAAAAGCCGCGGCTGATCAGGCTCCGCTGGGGCAAGCCCAGCGATCCGCTGGTTGTGCTGGTGGGCAAGGGAGTTTGCTTCGACAGCGGCGGCCTCAATATGAAAAACGGCGCCGGCATGGCACTGATGAAAAAGGACATGGGGGGCGCGGCGCACGTGCTTGGCGTCGCGCGGCTGATCATGCAGCACAAGCTGCCCATACAGCTAAAGGTGCTGATTTCTGCGGTAGAGAACGCGGTCTCCGGCAACGCCTATCGACCTGGGGACGTCATTGCGACACGCAAAGGCAGCAGCATCGAAATCGGCAATACCGATGCCGAAGGGCGCCTGGTGATGTCGGACGCGCTAACCCTGGCCTGCGAGATGTCTGCTGAACTGATCATCGACTTTGCCACCCTGACGGGAGCGGCCCGGGTCGCGATGGGTCCCGACGTGCCGCCGTTCTTTACCAATCACGATGGGGTGGCGGAAGACCTGCTGGCGGCGAGTGCCGCCGTGCAGGACCCGCTTTGGCGTCTTCCGCTCTATCAGCCGTATCGAGAGATGCTGAAGTCTTCGGTCGCCGATATGAACAACGTCGGTGGCTCTGCTTTCGCCGGCTGCATCACCGCGGCGCTCTTCCTGGAGCACTTTGTGACCGACAACATTCCGTGGGTACACATTGATACGTACGCCTGGAACCAGGCAAACCGACCCGGCCGGCCCAAAGGGGGTGAGGCCCTCGGTATGCGCGCGGTGTTTGAACTGCTGCGGAAGCGTTACGCGCCACCCAGCTGAAGCGGCTGGCGCCGAGATTTCGGTGAAAAAGCTGCACGGGCGCCGCTGCGGCGCCCGTGCGTCGATCAGTTGGTGATCGTTTCCGGAACCCGCTTTTCGGTGAGAGCTGCGGTGCGCTGTCCCTCGCCGGTCAGGCTGATGATGTCGCCCAGGATCCGCACGGTTTCGTTGAGCAGAACGTCGGGCGCGTCGTCCTCGTAGTCGTTGGCGGTTTCCAGCTCGGCGTTCAGTGCCTCAGGCGGAATATCCGGGTTGGTTGTCGAGAGCAGCTTGACGTCGTCGCTGGCGGACTTGGTAAAAGCCTCGCGTGCGGCCTTGCGAACGGTCCGCAGCTCTTCTTCCTTTTCGAGCTCCGCCCGGCGCGCCTCTTCGAGCAGCGACACCCGGGTCTGATCTCGGGCTTCGCGCATGGTGGCGATGTCTTCCAGTAGATACTTAAACTCGGCGTCGTTCTCCAGCCGCTCCTGCGAGCGCTGCTCCACCACGGGCAGGATTCCGGTCAGGTCGTCGTAGATTTTGTAGCGTGTCGGCGGAATGCTGGTCCAGGGTAGGGCATTGTCCAGCGAGCTTTCACCGTACTTGTCCTCGATGCCGGCGGTCGGGAAGATGATGTCAGGAATCACACCCCGGTGCTGGGTGCTGCCACCGTTAACCCGGAAGAACTGGGCGATGGTGAGCTTCAGCTGACCAAATTTCGGATCGTCACCTTTGCCGTAGCGGTCTAGGTTGATCAGGTTCTGCACCGTGCCTTTACCGAAGGTCGGCTCACCGATGACCACGCCACGACCATAATCCTGAATCGCTGCGGCGAAGATCTCAGACGCGGAGGCGCTGTGTCGATTTACCAGCACAACCAGCGGGCCTTCCCAGGCAGCGCCGCGGTCGCCGTCGGTCTCGACGTCGATTTTTCCGCTGGAATCGCGAACCTGCACAACCGGGCCCCGATCGATAAACAAACCGGTCAGGTCGGTCGCCTCGGCCAGCGAGCCGCCGCCGTTGTTGCGAAGATCCATCACGATGCCGTCGACACCTTCGTTCTTAAGCCCGGCAATCAGGGCTCTCACGTCGCGCGTCGAAGAACGATAGTCCTCATCGCGGCGGGCGCGTGCGGCAAAGTCGAGGTAGAAAGCCGGCAGGTCGATCACGCCAATCCGGCGCGTGCTGCCCTGCCACTCGATTTCGAAGGTGCTGCTCTGGGCGGCCTGCTCCTCCAGCTTCACTTTGTCGCGAACCAGACCGATGTTGACCGGCTGGCCGTCGATGCCAGCTTCCGCCGGAATCACTTCAAGGACCACCTCGGTGCCGGAGGTTCCGCGGATCAGTTCAACGACATCATCCAGGCGCCAGCCGACGACGTCGGTCGCTTCTTCGCCCGGCGTTTCGGTGACCGAGATAATGCGATCACCAACCTTCAGCCGGCCGTCTTTGGAGGCCGGGCCGCCGGGCACAACGCGGCGGATGGTTGTGTATTCGTTCTCGCGTTGCAGCACGGCGCCGATGCCTTCGAGCGACAGCCGCATGGAGATTTGAAAGTTCTCGGAGCTGCGGGGCGCCAGGTAGCCGGTGTGCGGCTCGATCGAGAGAGCAAATGCGTTCATGTAGTACTGGAAGACGTCTTCCGAATCCAGCTCAGAAACGCGCCGGTCGAGATTCTCATATCGCTGACGCAGGACGTCGGTGGCGCTTTCCTCTTCCTTGTTGGCCAGACGAAGACGCAGCATGTCGTTCTTCACTCGCCGCCGCCAGATGTCGTTCAGCTCAGCTTCGGTCTTGGCCCAGGGTGCTTCCGATCGATCGAGCTCAAGCGATTCGTTGATCTCGAAATCGAACGGCTTTTCGAGCAGCGCGGTCGCAAATTCGATCCGCTCGTTCACCCGCTGAGCGTAGACGTTGAAGATGACAAAAGCCGCTGACAGATCCTGCTTTTTCAGCGCGTCGTCGAGGACCGTCCGAAAAGCTTCGAACTGACGGACGTCTGAATCCATAAAGAACACCCGATTAGGGTCCAGGCTTTCCAGGTAGCGATCCAAAATCGCTGACGACAGCGTGTCGTCGAGGCGGGTCTTCTTATAATGCGCGCGCGTCAGAAAGGTGGTTGCCCAACGGCTGGCCTCAAGCTGGTTTGGTTCGGGCTGCAGCGTCAGCGGCCGCTCGGGCGTTTTGGCCGTTGCGACGCCGGCGACCAGCAAGGTGATGCTCAGCGTTGCGGTCAGCCGAGCGGCAAGCCGATTAGCCAGTGAGATGGCACTAGGGGCGGTGTTCTTGACGCGCGTCATTCAGTTCTCCTTGGTACGCCGGGGAACTGGCACTCCGGCCAGCGGTTCCTTTAGGACCACAAAAGATACCAAAGGGTTTCACCCGAAACGTTGCGCCCCGGACCCTACCGCTGACACAACATGTTCGTTAAACAGCCTCTGGGCCGCTTAACTGCTTTATCGGCAGTTAGTACGAACCCTGGAGCTTTGTCAAGGCTAAGCCGACAAAACGGTTGTTACATGCGCCAAAAGTGCTGCTGCAACCTCAGCCTTCGACGCCGACCGAAGCTTTGCTGGCCATCTCGTCCGCGTGATACGAAGAGCGAACCAGCGGGCCGCTTGCAACGTGGCTGAAGCCCATCTGGTTGCCCAGCGCTTCGATATGGGCGAACTCTTCCGGCGTCCAGTAGCGGATCACCGGGTGATGATGTGCCGTCGGCTGCAGGTACTGGCCGACGGTCACCATGTCGACGTCATGTCGCTTCAGGTCCTCCAGACAGCCGATAACCTGATCCATGTTCTCACCGAGGCCGAGCATAATGCCGGACTTGGTCGGCAGCTCTGGGTGGCGCTGCTTAAAGCGCTGCAGCAGATCCATCGACCACTGGTAGTCGGCGCCGGGCCTGACCTGTCGATACAGGTCGGGCACCGTTTCGACGTTGTGATTAAAAACGTCCGGCGGCTCCTCGCTGAGAATATCCAGCGCGCGCTCCATCCGGCCTTTGCCGCGGAAGTCGGGCGTCAGGATTTCTACCTTGATACCCGGCCTAGCGTCGCGCACGGCACGTATACATTCTGCGAAATGTGCAGCGCCTCCGTCCCGCAGATCGTCACGGTCGACCGAAGTGATCACCACGTACCGCAGCTTCATCTGCGCGATGGTCTCCGCGAGCCGCCGGGGCTCGTCGGTGTCGACGGCCTTGGGGCGGCCGTGAGCAACGTCGCAGAAGGCGCAGCGCCGGGTGCAGATCTCGCCCAAAATCATGAATGTCGCGGTGCCCTTGGAGAAGCACTCGTGAATGTTGGGGCACGAGGCTTCCTCGCAGACGGTGACAAGCGCGTTTTGCCGAAGGTTGGCCTTCAGCCTGCCTACCGCGTTGCCGGCAGGAATACGCACGCGTATCCAGTCCGGTTTCCGCAGGCTGGGGGCTGCGGGGTCAAAGGTGACCGGGTTTCGCGCGATTTTTGACGCGCCGGTTTGTTTTTTGCCGACAACAACCTGTTCAGGGGTGTCGGTGGTGGCACTGCTAGACACAAGCGCCCTCCTTGGTATTGATGATATGCCCACTCAGGTCGGCCAGTCGCTGGATCAGCGTCATTCCTGCGCTGCGCCAGTCCTCAGAGATGCCGAGCGCGCTGCTTTGCGTCATCTCCAACCCCTCAAAGCCACAGGGGTTGATGCGGGAAAACGGCTGAAGATCCATGGCTACGTTAACCGCCATGCCGTGAAAACTGCATCCACGCCGGACCCTCAGGCCCAGCGAAGCGATTTTTTGGCCGCTGACGTAAACGCCCGGAGCCTTTTCCCGGCGCTCCGCGGTGACGTGATGTTCAGCGAGCCAGTCGATGACGCTCTGTTCGAGCCAAGCTACCAGCGTTCGGATACCAATTTTCGCCCTCTTCAAGTCCCAGAGCGGATACAGGACCGCCTGGCCGGGGCCGTGGTAGGTGACCTGACCGCCCCGATCCACCTGCAGCAGCGGTATATCGCCGGGTGCCAGGACATGGTCTCGGGTGGCGGCCTGACCCAGCGTGAACACCGGGGGGTGTTCCACCAGCCAAAGCTCATCGCCGGTGCTGGCATCACGCTGATCGGTAAACGCCTGCATCCGACGCCAGACCGGCTCGTAGGCCTCCCGGCCAAGGTCGCGAACGGTCAGCGCTAGAGCGTCCACAGGACCTGATCGTGGCGGGTGAGCTCACCGTAAATCGCCTCGAGCTGCTCGCGCGATTCCACCTGAACGGTAACGGTAATCGACTCATATTTGCCGCCTTTCGAAGGGCGCGAGCGCACCGCATCGTCCTCGACAGCAACGTGCCGCGACACAATTTCCAGCACCTGTTCCGTCAGTCCGGCGCCGCTTTTGCCCATCGCTTTGATGGGATACGTGCAGGGAAACTCCAGGCCGCGGCCTTCCTCGATCTCCGCAGCGGCGTTGCGGCGCTCGCCGCCCGCGCCGGAATCAGTCGCCGAAGTCATGAAACCACAGCGCGATACTGTCACTCATCCGCCGCCAGAAACCGCCGCGCTCAACCTCGTTGAGCGTCAGAAGCGGAGAGCTGGCTTTGAGCTCGTCGCCCAGGAAGACCCGCAGGCTGCCCACCTCATAGCCCGAGGCGAGCGGTGCGGTCAGTACCGACATCACCTCGGTTTCCGCACGCAGGTTTTCGTACTGGCCGCTCGGGATCGTGATGTGGATGTCACCCGCAATTCCCAGTCCAAGCTCCTCGTCCACGCCCTTCCAGACCTTCACGCGGCTCAGCTCTTCGCCGGCGCGATAGAGCTGGTGGGTCTCGAAGAAGCGAAAGCCGTAATTCAGAAGCTTCTGGGAATCGTCGGCCCGGCTGTTCTCCGAGGCGGACCCCATGACCACGCTGATCAGCCGCATGCCACCACGCTGCGCTGACGCGGCCAGGCAGTAGCCCGCCGAGCTGGTGTGGCCGGTCTTCAGGCCGTCGACCGCCGGATCGCGCCACAGCAGGTTATTGCGGTTGTGCTGGCGGATCTCGTTGAAGGTGAACTCTTTCTCGGAGTACCACTTGTAGTAGTCGGGAAAGTCCCGAATCAGCGCTGACGACAGGGTGGCAATGTCGCGGGCCGTGGTCAGATGCTCAGCGGCGGGCAGGCCGGTGGCGTTCAGAAAATTTGAGTTGTTCATCCCCAGACTGGCCGCGTACTGGTTCATCAACGCCGCAAACGTCTCCTCGCTGCCGGCGATGTGCTCAGCGAGCGCGACGCTGGCATCGTTGCCCGACTGCACGATCATGCCTTTGAGCAGGTCTGAGACCTGGACCTGATTGCCCACCTCAATAAACATCTTGGAGCCTTCGGTGCGCCAGGCTTTTTCGCTGACCGGGACCATCTCCTGCAGATTTAAGCCGCCAGACCTGAGCTCGGAGAACACGATGTACGAAGTCATCAGCTTGGTGATGCTGGCGGGCTCAATCGGCTGATCGACGTTTTGGGAGGCGAGGACCTCGCCGGAGGCATGGTCCAGGAGGATGTAGCTGGTGGCGCCGATCTGAGGCGGCGCGGGCACGGGCATAGTCGGCGCGGCCGCTGCCACGCCGCTCGTTATGAGCAGCAGACCCGCCAGGGTGGCGGTGAGCTTGGAGAAATTTTCCGTCAGATAGCGCATAGCACCAGTCAGTTTCGTCGGGCCGGGCATTATACGGGGTGTACCCGGCCAGCACAGTCCCAGAAAAAAGGTTATCTCGCGCGCCAAAATCGCGCTGAACCCCCGTTATTCCTACTCAAAAACCACCCGCGCCGTGCCGAAGCCCCAGGTCCTTAGCTGATTGGCCAGCGATTCGGCGCTGGCGGCGTCCGCCAGCGGCCCCACGCGCACCCGATGCAGCTGCTGCCCGCCGGGTTCGCGGGTGGTTTTCACCAGCGCAGAGTCAATATTTTTCTGCCGCAGGCGACCGACCATGGTCAGCGCGTTGTCCCGGCTGGAAAACGCGCCGAGCTGGAGAAACACGTTGCTGGCGGTGGTGACGCTGGGTCGTCGGTCGCCGCCGTCGGGCACAATCGCCACCACTTCGACCTGCGCCGTACCGTCGCGGATCATGTCCAGCCGTTCGGCAGCGGCAAACGACAAATCGATGATGCGGCCCTTTTTGAACGGGCCCCGGTCGTTGACCCGAACCACCACGCTCGCGCCGGTGTCGATGCGCGTTACCCGCGCGTAGCTCGGCAAAGGCAGCGTTCGATGGGCCGCGGTAATCGCGTACATATCAAACGTCTCCTGGTTGGAGGTGGGTTTGCCGTGGAAGTTCGGTCCATACCAGGAAGCGACGCCCCGCTCCTGGTAGCCATTCGCGCTGGCCATGACGCGGTAGGTGCGTCCCAGCACCCGGTAGGGCGAGTGATTGCCGACGGCGCTGAGCGGCTCAGCCCTCGGGGTTGGTTCCAACGCGGGGCTTTGTGGCGGTACCGGCGTAGTCGGTCGGCCGGCGCAGCCGACCAGCAGGCAGGCCGCAGCAAGCGCGGCGAGGCCTTGGGCTGTAAACCTGAATCTCCAATGGCCTAAGCCCACGGGGCTGAAGCCAAAGAGGCTAAAGCGCTTTTTCAATTTCGTTGGCCAGCTGGAATACCGCCATGGAGTAGAGTGCGCTGTGGTTGTAGCGGCTGATCACGTAGAAATTATGGTACGTCACCCAGTGTTCCTGTCCCTGTGAGCCGTCCAGCGTGACCAGCGATACGGCCGTATTGTCGTCCGCCAACGGCTGTTCGAGGTCGTAGCCCCAGTCGCGGATCTGGCTGAGCGGGTAGGCGGGCTTCAGCTTCGGCTTCTTGAGCTGGCGGGCGCCCTCGCCGGCGCTCACCTCCTGCGCGACCGGGCCTCCGTTTTCCCAGCCGTGGCGCCGGAAGTAGTTAGCGATGCTGGCCAGCGCGTCAGCCTTCGAGCCCCAGAGGTCGCGCTGTCCGTCGCCGTCGTGGTCCACCGCATAGCTCCGATAGCTGGACGAGATGAATTGCCCCATGCCCATGGCGCCGGCGTAAGATCCTTTGAGCTGACTCAGCGGGAGCTGTTCGTCCCGGCCCAGCAGCAGAAATTGCTCCAGCTCGCTGCGGAAAAACTTCGATCGCGGCGGATAGTGAAACGCGAGCGTCGCCAGCGCGTCGATGACCCGGAATCGGCCAAGAATGTTGCCGTAGCTCGTTTCCACGCCGGCAATCGCCACGATCACCTTGGCCGGAACCCCGTACTGCGCCTCGACCTCGGCCAGCAGCTCCTGGTTTTCCTTCCAGAACGCGACGCCGTCGCGGACCCGTTTGTCGGTCAAAAAGATCGGGCGATAGTCTTTCCAGGGCTTGCCTTCCGCGGGCCGGCTGATCGCATCGATGATGGTTTGGCTTCGCTCGGCGTCGGCCAGGAGGGCGCTGATTTCGTCCGCCGGCCAGCTGTGGCGTTCGGCCACTTCCGCGATGAAGGCGTCAGCTCCCGGATGGCTGCTGTTCAGGTTGGCCGCACTGGCGGCGACGAGAGTCAGGGCAGCAATAATCTGCATCGGCAATCCATCGTTTGGCGAGCCCGCAATTCTAGCGCAAGGCGCGCACCAGAGCGTTCAATAACGGTTAAGGAGCCGACGATGACTGTAAACGGACATAATCAGCCCGAAAGATGTCAGCAGGCTGATCAGGGAAGTCCCGCCATAGCTGATCAGCGGCAAGGGCACACCCACAACCGGCAGCAGCCCGCTGATCATGCCCGCGTTCACCATGACGTACACAAAAAAGGTCAGTCCGAGGGCGCCCGCGAGCAGCCGGGAGAAGCTGTCTTTGGCCTGGCCGGCCAGCCACAGGCAGCGCCCGATGATGTAAAGATAGAGCGCAAATAGCAGCAGGACCCCGAGCAGCCCAAACTCTTCCGCCAGCACCGCCAGCACAAAGTCGGTGGACCGCTCCGGCAGAAATTCGAGATGGGCCTGGGTGCTGTTCATCCAGCCTTTACCGAACAGCCCGCCAGAGCCGACCGCAATCTTCGATTGGATAATGTTCCAGCCGGAACCCAGCGGATCGGATTCGGGGTTCAGAAAGGTCAGCACGCGTCCGCGCTGGTAGTCGTGCATGAAATGCCACAGAACCGGCGCCAGGGCCATGGCCGACACGCAAAAAAAGCTGATCAGTCGCCACGACAGGCCGGCGAGGAACACGACAAAAAGACCGCTGGTGGCCACCAGCATCGCGGTGCCCAGATCCGGCTGACGTGCGATCAGCACCGCCGGCACGGCAACGATGACCAGGCTGACCAGCAGCTGGCGCCAGCCGGGCGGCAGGCTGCTGCGGTGCATGTACCAGGCCAGCATCATCGGCAGCGAAAGCTTGAGGATTTCTGACGGCTGGAACCGAAGGAAGCCGAGATCCAGCCAGCGCTGCGCGCCCCGTCCCTCACCGAGAAACGCCACCATCACCAGCAGCACGATCCCCAGCGCGTAAAACGCCGGTGCCCACACCCGAAATAGGTGAGGCGAAATGCAGGCGATAACGGTCATGGCAGTGAGTCCCATCGCCAGCCGCACGGCCTGGCGAATCACCGTGCCGGAGTCCTCGCCGGAAGCGCCGTAGAGCACCACCAGGCCAAAACACGCCGTGGCGACCAGCGCGCCGACCAAAGGCAGGTCGAGCATGGGTCGCGCCGCGACAGAACGCAGAAAGCGGATGCCGGCAACAGCCGTGTTCACTGTGCGGCGATCTCTTCGGTGCCGTGCCCCAGGTGGGCATCGATCAGCTGCCGCGCGATGGGTGCGGCGACGGTTGATCCACCCCCGCCGTGCTCCACGACCACCGCCAGGGCGATGCTGGGCTGATCAGCAGGGGCAAAGGCGACAAACAGCGCGTGGTCTCGAAGATGCCGCGGCACCTCGTCCTCCACATATTCCTCGTCTTGGGCGAGGCCAAAGACCTGGGCCGTGCCGCTCTTGCCGGCCATGATAAACGGCGGCTTGTCCGCGGCGATCGCCCGAGCGGATCCGCGTTTGCCGTGCACCACCGCGATCATGCCGTCGATCACGGCCTCGATGTGGTCGGCTCGGGCGGCACTGATCCGGGTGACCGGGCGAGCCACCGGCTGGTCGGCGTCACCGGCCGCAGGCTCGAAACCGACGTGGCGCACCAGGTGCGGCTGCCCGCTCTCGCCACGGGCGGCGAGGACCGCGGACGCGTGAGCAAGCTGCAGCGGGGTCGTCACGTTGAAACCCTGGCCGATGCCGGCGATGACCGTCTCGCCGGGGTACCACGGTTCGCCCATGGTCGCCCGCTTCCAGGCGCGCGACGGCAGGATGCCTTTGGCTTCGCCGTTCAGGTCGATGCCCGTCGGCCGGCCGAAGCCAAACTGGTCGAGATAGTCGTGGATCGCGTCGATTCCCATCTTCGATGCGAGATCGAAGAAGAACACGTTGACCGATTCCTCCAGCGCTTTGACGACGTCCACCTCGCCGTGCCCGCCCCGTTTCCAGTCGCGATAGCGACGGGGTTGGCCGGGGAGCTGGAAATACCCCCGGGACATCATGGTGGTATCCAGTTCGATGATGCCGTTCTCCAGCCCCGCGAGCGCCATGTAGGGTTTGATGGTTGAGCCGGGTTCATAGCCGCCGCGCAGCGCGCGATTGAACAGCGGGCGCCGGCTGGACTGGATCAGCGCCTGGTAGTCGGCCACCGACAGGCCGGCGACAAACGCGTTGGGGTCGTAGCCCGGCTGGCTGACCATGGCCAGCACCTCACCGCTGCCGGGTTCGATCGCAACGATCGCGCCGGTGTAGTCGCCGAGTGACGCCATCGCCAGCTGCTGCAGCGTCGCGTCAATCGTCAGGTACAGATTGTGGCCGGGCTGGGCGGGCGTCTTGTCCAGCGACCGCAGGATTCGGCCCTGGACGTTGGTCTCAACCTTTTCGCGCCCCACCTCGCCGTGCAGCATGTTTTCATAAGCCTGCTCGAGGCCGATTTTGCCGATGTGGGACGTGGCGGCGTAGCGCCCGCTGTCCACGGACCGAAGGTCGTCAGCGTCCAGTTGTCCAACATAGCCAACCACGTGCGCCAGATTTTCGCCTAGCGGGTAAACGCGCGTCTGGTACGGCACGATGTCTACGCCAGGGAAATGGTGTCGATCCACCGCAAAGCGAGCCACCTGAGCTTCATCCAGCCGAAGCTTGAGCGGGACGGCCTGGAAGGAGCGACGGGCTTTACGCAGCTTGTGAAAGCGCTGAATGTCGGCCTCGGAAATCTCCAGCAGCTCGCCCAGTTCGGCCAGCGTGGCGTCGAGCTCGGGCACCTGTTCCGGAATCAGCTCGAGGCGATAGGCCGGTCGGTTGTCCGCCAAAATCACGCCATTTCTGTCCATGATCAGGCCGCGATTTGGCGCCAGAGCACGGTATTTGACCCGATTGTCTTCGGCCCGGGTGATGAACTCATCGTGGCTTATGACCTGGAGATAAAAATAGCGGCCGCTCAAGACCGCAAAAACGAGACAGACGAGGAGAAAGCCCGTCTGGGCGCGGGCGCGGAATATGGCGGCCTCCCGGACCGCGTCGCGAATCGGTTTGCGGGCCGGTGCCTTCATCGTGGCCGGTAGCGCTGGCGCAGCCGATCCAGCAGCAGAAACATCCAGGGCCAGACCAGCACGGCGACCGGCGGCGCCAGCAGGATCTCAGAGCTGCTCACGCCCGAACCGGAAAGGCTCTGGATCCAGGCGTAGATGACCCGGTCGTTGAGCAGGATGGCGCCGACCGCCAGCGCCTGCTGCCACAGCGGAAAAAACCGCATCCGCAGGCGGAACTGCTGGACGATATAAACGATCACCACCAGGCTCAGCGCG
>JBCDKA010000120.1:0-12743 GCA_038747195.1 Pseudomonadota bacterium | reverse complement strand
CGGGCTTGGATCGTGCCGGTTCAACAGCCCAAATATCGCCTGCTCAAGAGCTTATTCGAGAAGCGGACGGAGTTTGCGGACAACACCTTCTACGACGTTTCGGCGTGGCATCTGCCGCTGGCCTACGACCTCCCCTGGGCGTCGGTCAAGCGAATCGGCAAGCTGCAGGGTGAGCCCTTTGAACCGCCGGTGATGGACAGCGTAGCGGAGCTTCCCGACGCCGTGGCCTACGCGATCCCCTGGCACCAGCAGGGCGCACCGGCCACGCTAAATGCCCTGCTTCAGGCTGAGGTTCCGGTAGTGGCGGCAACCCGCGAATTCACCGCTCTGGTTGTCGGCGGTGAGCGCCGCTTCGACCGCGGCACGCTGGTGGTTTACCCCTCTGCGGATCAGGCGCTGGAGCCGCTGCTCAAGCCCGGCGTCGAGGTGGTGCCGCTGACTACCGGTCTGACGCCAAGCGGGCCAGACCTCGGCTCGCCGAGCCTCCTGCCGCTGGATCCGGTGCGACCGCTGCTGCTGGTCGGGCGCGGCGTCGACCCACAGTCCGCCGGTGACGCCTGGCACCTGCTGGATACGCGAGTTGGCCTGCCGCCGGTGATGGTGGAAACCCACCAGCTTCGCGAGCTGGCGCTGCACCGCTACACCCACCTCCTGCTGGTCGACGGTAACTATGAAGGTCTGGATGAGGACCTCGTCAACCGCATACGCCAATGGGTGCAGGGCGGTGGCGTGCTGATCACCAGCCAGCGGGCCGCCGTCTGGGCCACCAAAAACCGGCTACACCTGCCACCGGAAAACGGCGAGAAGCCAGCGGCTGCTCCGGCCGGAGAGCAGTCGAATGGCGATGAGACCGAACCGCCCCCACCACAGGCTTACGGCGACTACAGCCGCCGGTTCGCTGACAGCGTGATCGGCGGAACGGTGGTCAACACGGACGTCGATCTGACGCACCCGCTCGCGTACGGGCTGCAGCGCCCCCACCTGCCGCTGCTGCGCCGGGGCACGGTTTTTCTGAAGGTCGACGGCAATCCCTATCAGACGCCTTATCGCTACAGCGAAGAGCCGCTGCTCAGCGGGTTTCTCGGGCCGGAACGAACGCGCCAGATGGCGGGCAGCGCCGCGGTGGTCGCCACCGCGGTTGGAGCGGGCAAAGTGGTCAGGCTAGCCGATAACCCGAACTTCCGGGGCTTCTGGCTCGGCGGCAACCGGCTTTACCTCAACGCGCTGTTTTTCTCGCAGCTGATCAAAGCAACGCCGCTGGCGGACACGGAGACCCGGCATTGAGCGAGCGGCGACACCCGGTCCTTGACGACCTGATCAGCCTGCTGCGGCTGGAGCGACTGGAGGACAACCTGTTTCGTGGGCAGAGCCGCGACATCGGGAGCAAACAGGTTTTTGGCGGGCAGGTGCTAGGCCAGGCGCTGTCCGCCGCGAGCTATACGGTGGAGGATCGGTGTGTCCACTCGCTGCACAGCTATTTTCTGCGGCGAGGCGATATGCAGGCGCCGATCATCTACGAGGTGGACCGCCAGCGGGACGGGCGCAGCTTTTCCAACCGTCGGGTGGTCGCGATCCAACACGGCCGACCGATCTTCAACCTGGCGGCCTCCTTCCAGGTTCCGCAGGCAGGTCTTGAGCATCAGGCAGCCATGCCGTCGGTACCGCCGCCCGAGTCGCTCGAAACGGAGACCATCGGTTCGTCTCAGGATCTGCAGTTCCTCCCGGAGAAAATGCGGCGCTTTATGTTTGAGCAGCGGCCGTTCGAATTTCGCTGGGTCACGCCGCAGCGATACGATGGCGAAGCCGCAGAGCCGCGGCGTCAGCTATGGTTCCGCTCCGATGGCAGCCTGCCGGACGACCCGCAGCTGCATCGGGCGATGCTGGCCTACGCTTCGGACTACGGACTGCTAACCACGGCTGGACTGCCCCACGGAAAAAACCTTTTCTCAGACAAGATACAGATGGCCAGCCTCGACCACGCCATGTGGTTTCATCGCCCGGTGACGATCGACGATTGGCTCCTGTACTGCTTCGACAGTCCGATCAGCATCGACACCCGCGGCTTTGCCCGCGGCCAGATTTTCAATCAGCGCGGCGAGCTGGTGGCCTCAACCGCTCAGGAAGGACTCATCCGGCTCCGCTAGCCGCGCCACCAGCAGCCGGGCAGCCGGCCTGGATCGTGATGCGATTACCCTGATCGAATCTGCGGCACCGTTGCGCGTATAACCATATCGCCAGCGGGGTTTTTCGGCATGCCAGCTACCGCCATTTGGGTTAAGGCCAATCGAATCTTTGACCAGGTCAGTCGTCTGGAGGCTGACCATCGCACCCGTCGCGTAGCCGAGCTTTGCGGCGATGACGCCGCGCTGGCGGACTGCGTTGCGCGACTGCTAAACGCTGACCACCAGCTGGAACAGGAGGACTTCGACACGCCGGCAGAGCTGGGCACGGAAGTCGTTGACGAACAGCTGATCGGGCAACGGGTGGGTGCCTATCAGATCGAAAAGCAGATCGGTGAAGGCGGCATGGGCGGCGTGTTCCGCGGCCGCCGCCAAACGCCGGGGCAGCCCGAGCTGGCGGCGCTCAAGGTACTGAAGCCCGGACTGGATCGTCGACGCTTTGTGCTGGAAAGACAGCTGCTGGAAAAGCTCACTCACCCCAACATTGCCCGGCTGATCGATGGCGGCGAGCTCGCGGACGGGCGACCCTACGTGGTGCTGGAATACATCCGCGGGGAACCGATCACCCGCTTTTGTCGAGGTAAAACGCTGAGGCCCACGCTCAACCTGTTTCGCACGCTGTGCCAGGCTGTTGCGTACGCCCACGCCACGCTGGTGGTTCACCGCGACATCAAACCCTCAAACGTGCTGGTGGCATCGGACGGTACGCTGAAACTGCTGGATTTTGGAATTGCCAAACTCATGGCCCAGAACAGCGATTTGGCCAACGTTTCCACGCTTTCGCGGCTCCGGCCGATGACCCCCGAGTATTCGAGCCCGGAACAGGTGCTGGGCGAAACGATCTCCACCCGTACGGACGTCTATCTGCTGGGCGTCCTGCTGTACGAGCTGCTCAGCGGCGTCAATCCGCTAAAGGCGGTCTCTCAGGCGAGACGCCTGCGGGATATCACTCATGGTCAACCGCTGCCGGCGCCCAGTCGAACCGCAGTGCCCGCCAGCCTCCTCGCCGGGGTGAGCAGTCGACTCCAGCGCCTGGACCTGGACCGGATCACGCTGAAAGCCCTGTGCGTTGACCCGGATGAGCGTTATCAGAGCGTTGGTGATCTGGTCGCCGACCTTGAAAACTTTCTTGAGGGGCAGCCAGTCCGGGCCCGTGGTCGTTCGCGCGGCTACCGAGCCGCCAAATTTCTTCGGCGCAATCCGGTGGGTTCAGCGATGGCGGCGCTGCTGGTGGCGCTGCTCCTTGGCATCAGCGCGCTCTCGGCACACCACGCTCAGGAGCTGCGCGAGCAGATGGCCCGGACCAGCGCAGAAAACCGTCGTGCCGAGCACATCACCAATCTGCTGATCGAGTCGTTCACCGAAGCGGACCCCACCCGAGGGCATGCGAGCCTGTCGACCCGCGACCTCCTGCTAAAAGCGGCGGAACGCCTGGAGCGCGACGACCAAACCGCCCCGCCCGATCTCGCGCGGCTTCGCCTGGCGGTGGCCAGCGTCATGGCCCGTTTGTCGATGTATGACGAAGCGTTGTCCCAGCTGGACCAGGTTGACGCCTTGAGCCGACGCGCGGAGCTGGCGCCACGTCAACATTTTGAAGTTCATCGGCTGCTGGCGCACATCGGCACAGAAACGGGGCGGTGGCGTGACGCCCGCGGCAGCATCGTCCGTGCTCAAGAGGCGCTCGCCCGTATCAACGACGAGCGGACCGTCCTCGCCGCCTCGGTGGACCTCGAGATTTATGCCGCAAGACTCCTGGCCCGCCAGGGCGAGGCCTCAGCGGCCGGTCTCGCCTACGAGCGTGCCCTGGCCCAGGCCGCCGGCTATGGCGCGGACCCAGCGGTTACCCGAGCCTATATCAGCCTGGAATACAGCGAGATGCTGCTCGCCAACGGTCAGGAAGACCAGGCAGAGGCGATGCTGGAGCAGGCGCATCAAAGCGCGCCGTCGGTGCTCGAAACCGCCCCATTTTGGATTCAGATGATCCGGGCACAGGCGCGCCGCGCCATCCGGCGCGGCGACTATTCGCGGGCATTGATCGTCTACAACCGCGGTCTCGCTCGGGCGGGCGCCAGCTTCGGCCAGCGCTCCGAGGAGGTGGCTGGGATGCTCAGCGGTATGGGCACCGCCAACGAACGGCTCGGCCAGCGACAGGTGGCCACCCAACTTTATCTCAAGGCCTTCGATATCAGCCGCGCCCGGGTGCGCGACGGTGATTTTGTGCTCGTGGAACGATCGCTCAACCTCGCGCAGCTGCTGGCGTTTGACGGTCACTACACCGAAGCCGCTGCGCTGCTCGGGAACCAGCTGGAGCAGCATCGCCGTCATGCCGAGGTGCTGGATTCAGATCTGCCCTACTATGAGCAGGCGCTGGGTCGGCTGCAGCTCAACGCCCACAACCCGAACGGCGCGCGCGCCAGCTATCAAAAAGCCCTGCTCACGAGCCAGCGCCTGCCGACTACACCCGCTCGAGAGCGCTTCAGCCACCAGACCCGGTGCGAGATGTCGCTGCTGAGAGGCTACGAATGGCAACCTCTGCCCCTGCGGTTGCTGGAGTCCTGTCTCCCAGCAGCCCGGCGGAACCTGACGCTGAGCCTGCTAGAGGCCCACTCAGGGCTGTCGTCAGGCGCTACAATCCAGTCCAGACTTCTTGAGGAACTGGATTGAACCTTGTCATCCACCAACGATATTGAGCGCGTTTGCGTTTACTGCTCCTCCAGCGATCAGATAGAGCCTGCCTACCACCATGCCGCCAGCCGCCTTGGTCAGCACCTGGCGGAAGAAAATGTTGAGCTGATCTACGGCGGCGGTGCCCGCGGTTCCATGGGTCATCTGGCGGACGGCGCGCTCGAAGCCGGCGGCCGGGTCACAGGCATCCTGCCCCGCTTCATGCACGATCTTGAGTGGGGACACGACGGCCTGTCGGAGCTCCAGCTGGTGGAAGATATGCATGAGCGAAAGCACCGCATGCTGGTTAATGCGGATGCCGTGGTCGCCATGCCCGGGGGCTGCGGTACCTTTGAGGAGCTTTTCGAAGCAATCACCTTTAAGCAGCTCGGCCTGTTTTTGGGTCCGATTGTGCTGCTCAACACGCTGAACTATTTTGCGCCGCTCCTGGACCTGCTCCACCAGTGTGTGGATCAGGGCTTTATGACGCCTAAACACCAGGATATGTGGCAAGTGATTGGCGAGCCCGACCACGTGATGGGGGCGATCGTCAGTGCCCCCGCCTGGAGCCGGCCGCTGGACAAGTTTCCCCGCTGATGGCCCAACGCGAACCGGACTCCGCCCCGGCTTCGACGAACGAAAACCGTGCCGGCGGCGGTGCGGCGTTCACGCTGAAACTGATTCTGGCCGTGGCGCTCGCGGCCGCGGCCTGGTCACCGTGGCTCGATCAAAAGGCTGAGGGCTACTACGAACAGGCCTTCGCCCGGGCGCTGGTGACCTTCGGCCTGGCGCGAGCCCTCAACGGGGTGATTTCGGTAATTCAGGGCACCGAGGTGTCGCTGCAGCCAGCGGGAGTTGGCGTCACGCTGGCGCCGGGCGAGCTGATCGACCCGGTCAACGATCTGATCGAACGCTTTTCCTGGGTCATGCTGGCAAGCAGCACGTCGCTCGGCAGCCAGAAAATCCTCATGGACATCAGCGCCTGGTGGGGAATTGCGCTGATCGTGACCCTGGGCGCGGCTGCCTGGGGCCTGCTGCAGCTACGGCCCAGACGGCGGCGCCTAAGCCGGTTTGCACTCCGATTTTTCCTGCTGGCGCTGTTTCTGCGCTTCGCCATGCCCGCGATGGTGCTGCTCAACGAGGGGATCTACAGCCTGTTCATGGCCGACGATTATGTCAGCGCGACAACCCAAATCGAGCGGACGACCAGTGAGCTAGAAACGCTGGCAGAGCCAGAGCGTGAGGTCGCCGAAGATCGCGGATTGCTCGAGTCGCTCGGCGACTGGTTCGGTGAGACCACGGACGCGCTCAACGTCCGGCAAAAGATGACGCTCTACAAGGAGAAGCTGGCCGGGGCCAGCGAGCAGTTTCTAAAGCTGGCGGCCGTGTTTATGCTCCAGGCCATGGTGCTACCGCTGCTGTTTCTCTGGGCGTTCGCCAAAGCGCTTCGCAACATCGGCGGGCTGATCCGGTAGCGCCGAAGCCAGTCGGCGGTTGCTCAGGCGTCAAATTCAGCGACAACCGGCGTATGGTCGGACGGGCGCTCCAGCTGCCGCGGCCCGGTGTCGATATAAGCGGCGCTGCACATCTCCGTCAGCTCGGGGCTGGCCAGCACCAGATCGATTCGTAGCCCCAGCCCGCGGTCGAAGCCGCCCATCCGGTAATCCCACCAGGAAAACAGGCCACCGTCTTCGTGATGGAGACGGAAGGTGTCGGTGAATCCCAGATCGTAGATCGCAAAAAGTGCTTCCCGTTCTTTGGTGGAGCACAGGATTTTTTCATGCCATCGCTTCGGGTCATGTACGTCCCGGTCATCCGGCGCGATATTGAAATCTCCCAGCACCACGGTCAGCGGATTTTCGGCGAGCTCCTGCTCAAGGAATTCAGTCACCTTGTCCAGCCAGCTGAGCTTGTAGTCGTACTTGTCGCTGCCGACTTCCTTGCCGTTGACCACGTAGAGGTTAACCACCCGCAGCTCACCCACCGTCGCCGCGATGATGCGTCGCTGAGGGTCATCCAGGCCAACGATATCGGTGACCTTATCCTCGGGCTGCTCCCGAGCGATCAGCGCCACGCCGTTGTACGTTTTCTGCCCCGAGTAGACCACCTGGTAGCCCGCCTCGTTGATCGCCGCCTCGGGAAAGTTGTCGTCGGTCAATTTGGTTTCCTGCAGCCCCAGCACGTCGGGCTGCTCGGCAGCCAGCCAATCGAGCACGTGAGGCAGGCGAACCTTCAGCGAGTTCACGTTCCAGCTGGCGATCTTCATAGGCCGTAGCTCGCCAGCAGCGGCTCGATGCTGGGCTCCCGCCCGCGGAACGCCACAAAAGATTCCATGGCGGCCCGAGACCCGCCGGTTTCCAGCACCTCTCGACGGAACGCGTCCCCGGTCTGCGCATTGAAAATGCCCTCCTCCTGGAAGCGGCCGAAGGCGTCAGCGGCCAGCTGCTCGGCCCAGAGGTAGCTGTAGTAACCGGCCGCATAGCCACCGGCAAACAGATGCCCGAAGCTGTTCAGGAAACGGTTGCCTCGGGGATAGGGAACCACCGCAACCTCCGCCCGTACCTCGGAGACAATGCGCGCCACCTGGCCGTGGTCATCCGGGTCGAATTCCTGGTGCAGCCGCAGATCGGTGAGCGCAAATTCGAGCTGGCGCACCAGAAACATTCCGGATTGAAACCGGCGGGCGGCCAGCAGCTTCTCCAGCAGATCAGACGGCATCGGTTCACCGGTGTCCACGTGGCGCGCAAAGTCGTCCAGCGCTTCGCGTTCCCAACACCAGTTCTCCAGAAACTGGCTCGGCTGCTCAACGGCATCCCACTCGACGCCGCTGATGCCGCCGACCGCCGGGTAGGGAATGCGGGTCAGCATGTGATGGAGGGAATGACCGAACTCATGAAACAACGTGGTCAGGTCCCGATGGTTAAGCAGCGACGGCTGCTCGGCGGTCGGCGCCGGAAAGTTGCAGTTGAGAAACGCGACCGGCAGCTGGCTGTGGCTCGGCCACTGGTACCGATCGCGGCAGCTGCCCATCCACGCGCCGCCACGCTTGCCCTTGCGCGCATAGACGTCGATATAGAATCCGGCCAGTTTCTTGCCTTCCGCATCCACCACGTCGTAGTAGCGCACGTCGGGATGCCAAACCGGTGCGTCCGAGCTGATCCGGAACTCCACCCCAAACAGGCGGTTGGTGACTTCGAGCATGCCGCTGAGGCAGCTGTCCAGACTCAGGTAGGGCCGCAGCTCCTCGTCGCTGACGGCGAAGCGTTCCTCGCGGAGCTTCTCGGACCAGTAAGCCAGGTCCCATGCCTTCAGTGGAGTGGCTGCCCCCTGGCTCCCGGCAAATTCGTTGAGCTCACGCATATCGCGCCGTGCGTGTGGCAGCGCCTTTTCCGCCAGGGAGCGCAGGAAGGCCAGGGTGGCGTCCACGGTCGGGGCCATCTTGGTTTCCAGCGAATAATCGCCGTAGCTGTCGAACGCGAGGAGCTGGGCCAGCTCGCGGCGCAGCGTCAGCATCTCCAGGATCAGCGGAGAATTGTCCCACTGGCCGGCGTGCGGGCCCTGATCGGACGCGCGCGTTGCGTAGGCTCGATACACGGTTTCCCGAAGCTCAACGTCATCGGCGTAGGTCATGACCGCGTGGTAGCTGGGATACTCCAGGTTGATCGTGTAGCCACCCTTTTCGCCCGCCCGGGCCGCAGCCTGCTTCAGCTCGTTGTCCGGCAGGCCGGCCAGCGCCGCGGCGTCGGTGAAGTATTGGCTCCAGCCGTCGGTGGCGTCCTGGACGTTCTGCTGAAAAGCGGTCCCCAGTTCGGTCAGCCGGCGCCGTATGTCGGCGAAGCGTTTCTGTGAAGCGTCCTCGAGATAGGCCCCCGACAAGCGAAAGTCGCGCAGCGTGTGGTTGATCACCTGCTGCTGCGGGGCGCTTAGGGACGAAAACTCTTCGCTGTCGGCCAGAGCCTGCCAGGCCTTGGCGCGCGCCGGGTTCTGATCCAGCGCCGTGTGAAAATCGGTGAGCAGCATGACCGCTTCCCCGTAGGCCTCCCGCCAAGCCTCGCTGTCGGCCACGCTGTGGAGATGTGATACGGGAGCCCAGGCGTTTGAGATCGCGCACAGGACCCGCTCCTCAGCCAGCGCCAGCTCGTCCCAGCTCACCGGCCCGCCGTAGATTTTCTCCAGGGCAGTGCCGGCGTCGTTCACGAGCGTTCGAAGGGCCGGCAACGCGTGACCCGGCTCGATCGCGTCGAAGCGTGGCAGCGGCGTGTTGCCGGTGAGGGGGTTGTCATTCGACGGCTGGTTTTCGCTCATCTCGGGCGTTGTTACACTCATGAAATGCCTATTCGTCCTTATCGAAACACGTCACCACAAATCCATCCCACGGCCTATATCGACGAGACGGCGGTGGTCATCGGCGACGTGGTGGTGGGTGAAGACAGCTCGTTCTGGCCCACCGCGGTTGCCCGCGGTGACGTCGAGCGGATTGTGATCGGCCACCGCACCAATATCCAGGACGGCAGCGTGCTCCACGTCACCCACGACGGGCCGTACTCGCCTGGCGGCCGGGGGCTGATTATCGGTGATGGCGTGACCGTTGGCCACCGGGTCACCCTGCATGCCTGCACGATCGGCAACCACTGCCTGATCGGCATGGCGGCGCTCGTGATGGACAACGTGGTGGTCGGCGAGGAATCGCTGATCGCGGGCGGTTCGGTGGTGCCCCCCGGCAAAGTCATCCCGCCGCGCACGCTGTGGCGTGGCAACCCCGCCCGCGAAGTGCGCGCCCTGACCGACAAAGAGGTTGAGCAGCAGCACTACTCCGCCAACCACTACGTCAAAATCAAAAATTACTACACGCTCTGATCGATTCGTCAGAACGCAACGGAGAGGCGCACATAGGGGAAGCGGCCCGGCGTGCGGTATTCGTTGGTGTAGTAGTTGCCGCTCGCCTGGCTCGACAGCGGAGGACCTTTGTCCAGCAGATTCTGCACGCCGACCGTCAACAGCATCGCATACCGCGACAGATCATAGGCGAGCTGCACGTCGTGGTAGGTGGTTGAGCCGAGCCGGCGGCCGTCCAGCTCACCGTCACCCGACAGATCCAGGTTGCAAAGTCCAAATTCGTTCACCGTGCAGCCCTCGTCGACGCCGTGAATGTAGCGGACGCCCCACGTGGCTTGCCAGGGACCCGAGCGCCAGCGAGCATCCAGATTGCTGCGCCAGCGCGAAATCACGCGCCCGCCGTCGACCACACCCAGCACGCTCTGCGTGCTGACAGCCGGCACCGGGAGCTCTCCCGGCGCACCGTTTGCGTACGCGGTGCTGACGCGATCAAAATCTGACAGGTACTGCGCCTGCCAGTCGACGAGCCAGGCGCCGGACTCGCTGGCCCAGGTGGCACCCACGTCGACGCTTCGGAGGTCGAGCTCTCCGGAATTGACGAACGCCGAGAGCGGCACCTGAATCCCGCCAGCGGCGTCCCGCCCAACCAGGTTGCAGAATTGACCGGCCGCAGCACAGGCGTTGACCAGTTCTTGACCACCCAGGGTCGTCACGAGGCGATCAACGGATAGATCCCGGTACGACACCCAGCCAGCTAAGCCCCACCGTTGCGGGTCCCAGGACGCAGCGAGCTGCCACTGTCGCGTCAGCTCAGCGTCGAGCTGCCGATTGGTTTCCCCGGCAGCAAGACGATTGCCGGCAAGCTCGTCGCAGCCGCCAAGGCCCGGTCCGGCGGAACAAGGGTCGGCCACGGACACCAGTGCCAGACCGGTTGGGCTGCGGACCGCACCCAGTGCCGGCAAATCGTAGTCTCGCGACCAGCTGGCCGTCAGCTGGAGACCCGTAACGGGGGTTGCCGTCAGGCTGGCGCGGGCGGCAAACAGCGACTCCAGCTCGTCTACGTCCGCATACCGCGCCGCGAGCTCGCCCGTGAGCCTGTCGGTGACGGGCAGCCGGCTCCACAGCTTGACCGCGCGAGTCTCCAACGAACTGGTTGCGCGAGCGGGCGACGACAGCGGGAATTCAACGCTCTCTCGGCCGGGATCGAAGCGAGCACTCTCATCGCGCCACTCCACGCCGGCCCCAAACTCCGCGGCGCCACCGGCGAGCTCCGGACCCAGCAACGACACGTCGGCTGTGACCTGATTGAGCGTCACGCGCTCGCGGTCCACCGCGTCGAAGGTGATGTAGCTGATCATCGCCGGCGTGATGGTTCCCTGCCCGTCAGGCCCCTGGCCACCGAACAGGTTCAGCTCCACGCAGCCGTCGCCGAAGACATCATCGCGGCAGGGTTGCCCTGCAAGCGATTGCGCCAGCCGTTCGTTGTCAAACTGCAGGGGTCTGTTGGCGTCAAAATCTCTCCGGTTATGTACCCACTGGACCTGCCATTCTGCGGGGCGGCCGCTCAGCTCGATGGAACCGGTTAAGCCACCGCCCACGCGCCATTCCTCGGCTTCCTGCAGGAATCGGTGGTTGCCGGCCTCAACCAGGCGCCGGGCAGCGCCGAACTGGTTTCCCGCCAACGTGACGCCAAACGGATTGAACGCGTTATCTGCGGCCACGTCCGGCGAGACCGAACCGAAGAACCCGAGACGCAGCACCGGCGGAGCAAACTGCAGCGTCGCGTCACGCTGGCTGTAGAGAGCGTCCGCCTCCAGCTGCACGCTGTCGGTCAGCGACCAGTCAAAACCGACCAGGAGCGAGGCACGATCCTGCTCGTGCAGCACAAACTCTTCGGCCGCATTGTTATACCGGTCATCTCCGGCACCCGGCGTACCCAGCGAAAAGTCACCCTCGCGAAAGTCCGAAGGATCATCGACCAGCGTGCCCGGGTCGGTGGTCAGCCGAAAGGACCCAAGCTCTGTCGAAGCGAAACGGCCTTGCGGCGTGAACGTCGACCCGAACGCCAGCCCGGTGCCAAACACTGGCTCGAGGGAAATGGCTCTCGCCGCACCGACCACCGGGTCGGCATCGAACAGCGACGCGTTGACGTAGATGGATCCTCGCTCGAAGCTGTGCCCGTAGCCGACATCCAGGTGCAGCGACCGGCCGTCACCTTCGTCAAACTCGCCGGCCTGGGCCGCCACCTGCAGCCCCTCCAGGCTGGTCCGGGTAATCAGATTGATGGTTCCGCTGACGGCGCCAGCGCCCTCCCGGGCCACGTCTCCCGCCAGCGAAATTTCGATCCGTTCAATCGCCGACAGCGCAATGGTGCTGAGGTCAGCGCTGCCGCCGGTGCCTTCGACAACCCGCCGGCCATTCAGCAGCACCAGCGTGCGGCTGGACCCAAGCGGCCCGAGCGTGACGGTCTGATCGCCGGTCGTAAAACCGTTGGCGCCGCGGGTGCGGCCGGTGCCGGTTTGCGGAAGGCTGGCGAGGAAATCGCCTAGCGTCAGCCAGCCCGACTGATCGATGCTGGCGCGGTCGTAGACCAGCGTGCCCGACTCGGTTTCGAATGGTGTTTCGCCGGCGGGCGTTTGCGCGAGGGAACTGGCGGTCCCCACGAGCAGCAGCCATAGGCAGAATCCGAGCTTGCGCATACCACACCTCCATCGCGACAACGGCATTCGTACGATCTATGCCGTAGCATTTTGAGGCAAATTTCCCTTTTTGTCGATTCGGGAAAGGACTTACTGGGCCGCTTGGATCGGCCCCTGAACCGGCTCGTCAGCCGGCTTTGCGTCTGGGCGCGCCGGTTTTTTTCAGATGGACCAGCAGCAGCGAAATGGCCGCCGGCGTCACGCCTGAGATGCGGCCTGCCCGACCGATGGTCTCGGGGCGGCTGCGGCTGAGTTTTTCCGTGACTTCCGCTGAGAGCCCGCGGACGTTGGCGTAGTCGATGTCTGCGGGGATCGGGTGATCTTCGTTGGCCTTGAGGCGCTCAATCTCCTCGCGCTGACGCTT
>JBCDKA010000119.1:0-13009 GCA_038747195.1 Pseudomonadota bacterium | reverse complement strand
CAGGAGTCTTTCCCAGGCTGACATCATCAGATCCATGGCGGTTTCGGGCGATCCGGCCATCCGCACCGAAGTCTGGTAATGGGCAAACGTTGGATAGCCCAGCAGCTTCGCCTTTTCACCCCGAAGCTTCAGGATCTCGCTGGTCACGGGGCGGTTGTCCAGCTCGCCATCATTGCCGCCACGTTTAGCCCAAAGCCGCCAGACTTCCTGACGAAGGCTCCTATCATCAACGTTGGTGAGCACCGGCCAGACGCTTGGCCGGGAGATGGGAATGGCCCAGGCATCGGGCCGATCTTTATCCTCAGCAGCTTTCTTGGCCGCCGCCAGCTGTGGTTCGGGCAGACCGTTGAGTCTTGCCGGATCCTCCACAAAAACGACCTGTTTGGCCTCGTCCATACTCGCGTTGCGGGCAAAGGTTGTCCGCAGCTCAGCGAGCTTGCCGTTCAGTTCGCCGAGGCGCGCTTTCTGCTCGTCGCTCAGCGCGGCACCCTGATGGAGCATGCGCTCTCGAATCACAGAAACCAGCCGGCTGGCCTGCTCGTCGGGCGCAGAAGCGGGCAGGGCCTCGTAAACCGTCTGTACCCGGGCAAAGAGCTCAGCGTTGTGGGCAATCTCACTTTCCAGCGTGGCCGAAAGCGGCGCGGTCTGACCCGCAACCTTGCCCCACTCTTCGCTGGTCGCCGTGCTCACAAAAATGCCCAGGAGCGCCTGAATGCGGCTCAGCGCAACGCCGCTGCGGTCCAACGCTTCGATCGTGTTTTCAAAGGTCGGGGGCGCGGGATTGCTGGCGATCGCGTCAACCTCGCGCGACTTTTCTTCCACCGCACGCCGGAAGGCCGCCTCAACGTCCGCTGGCGTTGCCAGATCGACCGGCGGGAGCCCACCGTAGGGCCCCGGCCAGCGGGTGGTCAACGCTTCATAGCTCGCTCCGGCCTCCGCTGGGGTCCCACCATGGCGTCCAACGATGTCCAGCAGGGTATCGACAACAAACTGCGGCTCCTGATCAGGAAAAACGTGGCCGGTACCTGCGGGCGTGTAAATTCGCGTGGCGTTGGAGGTGGTCGCCATATACCGCTCGCGCGTCGCCTTGAGAAACGCCACGAAGCGATCAGCTTTCTCGCCGGCGCCAGCCACCGACTCCGCGTATGGCTGTGTCGTTGGATCGTCGCCAGGTGCAATTAGATACAGCGGCAGATCCCCGAGCTCCCCGTCGAAAACCACCGTCTCAAACGCGCGATCGATGAGTCCTTCCGGGGTCAGCTCCTCGAAGATCGAAGCAGTAGAAAAATTCTGCCCGGCCTGGATATAGAGCCGAAACAACGCATCCATCGGCGAACCGTTGTCCGGCGGGGTCTGGTAGAAACCAAAGAGCCGGCGCAGCCCGCCGGTGATCATGCTGTCGCGGTAGGTGCTCAGGCCCGTGCGGTCTAGCCCGTAAAAGATGACGTCCAGAGGCGTTGCGTCCAGCATGGCGATCGCCGCAGTCTCTTCGGGGTAACGACGCGCAATGTTGATCGACAGCAGGCCGCCAAAGGAGTGTCCGGCAAAGATGTAGGGGCCGGGTTCGCCCGAAGCGCTCAGCGCGGCTAAAACCTCTTCGACCTCCAGCGCCGTGGTGCGCGGGAAGGGGCCCACTTCACTCCAGCCGGAGCCGGGTCTGTCCACCAGGATCGATCGGGCCCGCTCTTTGAGCAGGTCGTGCAGATGCATCATGACCAAACCGCCGGCATGCCCGCCACCGAGCCAAACCACAGGTGGGCCACCCGAGTCCGGACCCTCGGCCAGCACGTGCATGCGGTAGCCGCCGACGTCGAACAGTTCCCCTGGCGGCGGGTGATCTCGCTTGACGGCAGCAACGCGCAGCAGATGGGTCACCGAACCGATCGCCAGGACCAGACTTCCGAGGCTAAGCACTCCAAACAAAGCGCGTTTCAGCGTGCCGCGCGACACCCGAAACAGCAGCACAAAGACCACCAGCAAAACGCCAGCGATCAGCAGGCCACTATATTCCGGACTCAATACGGCAAAGAGTGTATCTACCATGCTTCTCTCCTACGCAAGCACAGATCTGGATTCGAGGATGAGTGGATCTCGGCCAACGCCAAACGCTTGCAGCGGGACGGCGGTGGTAAAGCTGTCTGCGCCGCCGGCCAGCGGCCCATCGATAGCGTCCGCCATCATCGCGCCGATGGCCGGGGCTATCTTGAACCCGTGCCCGCTGAAGCCGTTGGCCACCCAGAAACCCGAGAGCTCCGTTTCCCCGAGCACCGGGTGAACATCGTCCCGATTCACCGTGTAGAGGCCGCAATAGCCTCGAACCCGGCCGCGCTGAGGCAGCCCCGGCAGGCGATGTGACAGCAGGTGCAGCTGGGTGTAAGCGAACTCATCGTCATGAATGGTCTGGAAGTGGTCCGGGTCATCGACGGCCTCGCGCTCGTCTTCTTCCCGGACCGATCCGACTACAAGCTGCTGGCCGTTGTTTTGCGTTCGAAAATAGATCCCGCCGGCAACGTCCGCCGTCACGGGAATATGGCCTGGAAGCGAATCGCCACGATCGAGATAGAGCACCTGAATCCGGGTCGGCACCAGATCCCAGGAAACCGTCACGCCGGCAGCCTCGCTGAGCTGAGTGCACCAAGGGCCAGCGGCATTCACCACCACCGGACAGGCAATGTCCTCACCGCCAGCGGTTTTCACGCCCGTCACGCGGCCGCCTTCACGTTTGATGTCGGTGACCTGCTGAGAGAACTCGACCGTTACGCCCCGATTTCGGGCCGCCTCGAGCAGATCTTCGGCGGAGGCCACGGGATCGATCCAGCCGCCATCGGACTCAAAGAGATGGACACCACCCTCCTCACCGCCGGGATCTTCACCGGTTTCGAGATCCGGCATGCGGACCCGCCGACTGAACGCGGGGAACCGCTCCGCCAGATCATCGTCGTAGAGCACCTCAGCCGCGATGCCGAGCGCTGACATTCGCTGCGCCTCCCGCGGCGCAAACTCGCGGTCTTCGCCGGTGAGCCACAGCACCCCATCATGATTAAAGCTGGCGCGGGGCGATTTGAGCTCCGTGAACGACTGCCAGTCTCGATAGGTTGAGATGCCGTCCAGGGCCAGCGCCACCATGTCGTCCCGCGAATAGCGGAATCGGCAAACGGCTGAAGATGCGCCGGTTGAACCGGCGCCCACCGCCCGACCTTTCTCCAGTACCAGAACGCGACAGCGTCCCCGGCGCCCAAGCTGGTAAGCCGTCGACAGCCCGATAATGCCTGCCCCTACAATCACCACGTCGAAAGTTCTCATGCCGCTACCGTCACCTTCTGCTGATCAAGCCAATGCTGGGTCAGATTATCCAGCACTGGCAGCGAAACGGGACCCGCGGCAATCAGCTGGTCGTGAAAGGAACGGATATCAAAGCGGGAACCGAGCTCCCGCTCCGCGCGCTGGCGCAGCTCGCGAATCTTGAGGTTGCCGGGCTGGTAGGCCAACGCCTGCCCGGGGAGCGCGATGTACCGATCTACCTCGGCTTCCACCATCGGTTGGGGCATGGGTGCCAGGCGAGCCAGATAGTCGATGGCCTGCTGCCGACTCCAGCCTCGCGTGTGAAGCCCCGTATCGACAACCAGCCGCACGGACCGCCACATTTCGCCGATCAAACGCCCCATTTTTTCATGGGGTGTCTGGTACATGCCCAGCTCCTCGCCGAGGTTTTCGCAGTACATGGCCCAGCCCTCGATACAGGCCGTGTACTTGAGTGCCCCATTGCGCCGGAATTCCGGCAGGTCGGTCTGCTCCTGCATCAGCGCGATCTGCATCAGGTGCCCAGGCCACGCTTCGTGCAGCGTAATCGAGGGATACAGGTAGGTGGGACATTTCTCCAGCAGGCTGGAGATCCAGTAAATGCCCGGGGCCGAGTTGTCCGCGGGGCTGGGCTGCGCGTAGGCGGGCGGCAGGTTTTCCGACATGTCCTCGGGAATACACCGCACCGAATACGTAATCCGGGGAATACGGCCAAAATAGGCGGGGATGTGCTGGTCGATGCGCTTGCACAGCGCCAGCACCGTGTTGTGATGCTCCTCAAGAGACGACGCACAAAACGATGGGTCTGATCCGATGAACGCCCGGTAGTCTTCCAGCCGGCCCTCGTAACCCGCCTCAGCCGCCACGGCCGCCATCTCTTCCTCCACCCGCTGGACCTCCGATAGGCCCAGCTCATGAATCTCATCCGCCGAGCTGTCGAGCGACGTGTAGTGACTTACCAGCAGCTCATAGAATTCCGGTCCGGCCGGATCGTCGGTGCAGGCCAGCGATTCCCGCGATGTTTTCTCCAGCTCGTCGGTGAGAAAAGCGGCATAGCCCCGAAGCTCCGGCAGCACCTCCTGCTCGACGAGTCGTCGTGCGTCGGACAGATGTTTTCTGACCTCGGCGGTGTCGCGTACCGGCGAACGCAGCAGCGGCCCGAGGAAGGGTGAATCAGACAGCTCAGCGGCCGTGTTGGCTTGGGCTGCGGCTGCGCCGCGCTCAAGCACCAGCCCGGGATACCGGAAGCCCGCAGCCTGCCCCTGCCGAAGACAGGCTTTGAGGTCTGCCACATAGTCCTTAACCGTCGCCAGGCGCTCGACAAACAGTTCGGCGGCCTGCGCCGTATTGGCGCTGGCGCTGTTGGCGAAGTAAACCAGATTGAAATCCGGGCCGGCTGGAAACAGCGAAGGCCGCAGATGCGCGCTTACCCGATGAAAATCCACGATCCGCTGAAGCTCACGCCGCAGCAGGGTCAGGGTCGCATGATCCTGGGGATCCAGGCGGCTGGAGGAGACAGACTGACTCTCGTTGAGCAACGCCGCCGCCCGCCCGGCACGCCGGTCGTGGTCGGCCGGCGACTCACGAAACAGCACGGCGTCGTCGGTCGACTGGCCAGCCAGGATGGCGCTGAACGGCGATTCAAAACACTCCAGCTTCCAGTAGCGCTGAGCAAGGTCCGCCAGCTGTGCACTCGGTTCAGACATGGTGTTCTCTTACGATGAGGCGGCTTCGCGGCGCGCGAGCCGTTTGACGATGATCTGTTGCCGCCGCCGGTTGATCGGAAAGCGCCAGATGATGGGTACGGTGAGCAGGGTCATCACGGCCGGCAGCACGGGAAAGCCGAGCAGCAGGCCAAACGTACCTCGCTCGGTCTGGGACTCGAGCTGCGGGTCGAAGCCGAACCAGCTGACGACCGCCAGGCCGAGCGCTACCCCCAGTCCCTCGACCCCTTTTTCGACCATGGTCTGCACCGAGTAGTAGGTGCCCGCGTAATCGCCGCGGAACTTCCACTTCCCGTAGTCGACGATATCGGCGAGGAGCGCCGCGGGAACCACGACCCCCGCTGAGGACACCGAAAACACCAGCACAAACATGATGATCAGGAGCAGCTCGCCTTGCGGTCCCGCGGGTATCAGCAGGTGCGCCAGGAGAAAGCTCCCGGAGCACAGGTAGGCGATCGCCCAGGAGCGCTCCTTGCCAATGCGATTGGCGAGCCATACCCAGAAGGGCATGGTGACGGCGCCGATGTGTGCGCCGAGCACAAACAGCAGCGCCAGCGTGCCGCCGAGCTCCAGGTGGCTGTCGACAAAAAAGAACAGCAGGCCAAAGGCCGTGCCGGTGGCCAGTCCACCGGTGGCAAACGTCGCGAGAAACAGTAATAGCGGCTTGTTGCGCAGCAGCGCCGGCAGTACCTGCCGCAGATTCGGCCGGCCGGCGCTGACAACCGCCCCACCCTGCGGCACGATCCAGGCTGCAATCAGGGCGGTAGTCGGCAAAGCGATAGCCGCAACCACAGCCGTAACTTTTAGCGTCTCCGCCGTGAATTCGGTGGTCTCGAAAAACGGCAGGAGCGGTATGCCGTAGAAAGCGATAAATCCGAGATACCGCGCAAACGTACGCCAAGCGGCGATACGGGTACGCTGCTGATAATCGTCGGTCAGGTCCGCCATCCACGCGCGGTAAGGAATCTCCGATACGGTCCAGCCAAAATAGGCCAGGAGAAACCACAACAGGAAGTAGCCAGCAGTCACCTGTTCCGGCGGGATATACAGATTCCAGCAGGCGACCACCGCAATCAGCGAACCGACGATCAGCCAGGGCTTTCGGTGACCGAAGCGGGTCCGATAACGGTCCGACAGGTAGCCGATGATCGGATCGGTGACCGCGTCGAAGATCCTGGATACAACCAGCGCAAACGCGATGGACGAGAGCGCTACCCCGAAGTCCCGGCCGTAGATCCCCTGGATCACGGTACCCACCGGTCCGTGAATCAGCGCCTGGGAAAACGCGGGGGCGGCATACGCCGCCAGGACAGTCCGTTTCAGCGGGCCGCCAGCTTGCGGCACTGTGCCCCTCCCCTACTCGAAAGCTGCTCAGAACGATACCCGAAACTCAGCACCGATGACCCGCGGAATCGGCAGCACCGGCTCCAGGTTGGTGCCGATGATCGGATACAGGGTCCCGTCGTCGTCCGTCAGGTTGTTGGCAAACAGGTAAGCTTCATAGTCACCGAAGCTGGCGCCGAAACGCAGGTTGAATACATTACGTGAGTCCGTCGGATTCACCTGATTAAAGGGCGGGCGACGAACCGTCAGCGTAAAGCCGCTGGTGTGCTGATAGTCCGCCCGGGCCCGCAGCTCTGTGCCGCCTGAGATCTGCCGGGCCCAGTCCAGCGAAATAGAGCCGGTCCGCTCCGCCACCAGATCGAGCGAATCGCCTCGGTTCCGATCACCGGTATCGGTGTCGTACTCCATATCAGTCCAGCCGTAGGTCACACCCAACGTGAACTCCTCGCCGAGCAGCGCCCGAAGTGAGAAATCGACACCCGGTCCGGAGGCCTCACCGCCGTTCGTAAAGAACGGAATGGCTGCGGCCGGCGCCGGCACCTGAATATCGGTCCAGTCGTTGTAGTACGCGGCAAGCTCCCAGGACACGCGTCCATCCAGGGCAATTTGCTTGGTGCCAATTTCAAAGGAGTTGAAGTCCTCAGGGCCAAAATCCGGTGGGATATTGAAGCCGGGGATCTGGACGTTAAACCCGCCGCTGCGGAATCCCTTGGCGTAGTTAGCGTAGTACGAGCTGTTGTCGTTCGGCGTCCACGCTACATTGATCCGCGGGTTGGTGGTGTCGAACTCAGCCTGACGCGGTGTCGGCGCCAGCGTTCGCTGCGTCCGTTCATCCTCGTAGTAACGCACGCCAAGCAGCACTTCCCACTGCTCATTGAAGGCGTAGCTGACGTCACCAAAGACCGCAAAGGCGTCCGACTCATTGGTAGCGGGCCCGCCGCTAAACGGATCAAAACCAATCAGATCCTGAATCGCCGTGGGCTCCGTGATCGTGACCGAGTTGGTGTCCGTTTCCGGGTCGCGATGATAGAGGCCGAAATTGTAGTTCAGCGGACCGTCACCGTTGGAGGTGAGGCGCAGCTCCTGCGACCACATCTCGTATTCCGTGTCGGAGGTGAGTCCGACCCGGGTGATCAGGCCCGGCGGCAGCCCAAAGCCGCCAAATTCCGGCGGGGCCGTGAAGAACCCAACGCCGAAGGCGGTCAGATCGAAGATGGCGCTTGCCTCGCGATCGATGTAGCCGACGGTGCCCAGCACCGTGAAGCGATCAAACTCGTAGCTCGCGGTCAGATTAAAGATGTCATATTCGTCGAGGTTCCCCGTGGGGAAGCCCGTGATGGTCGTGCGGTCCGGACCGCCGAAGTTTTGGTAAGGTTGATCCAGATCCTGGGTGAGCAGCATGGCACGCAGCGTGAAGCGATCGTTGGGTTGCCAGAGCAGCTTGCCGCGCAGCGTAGTGATGTCAGCCTCGTTGACGTCATTCCGGCCGTCGACCACCGAGTCGATCCAGCCGCCGATCTGCTCTTCGGCAACCGCAAAGCGAACGCCTAGTTCGTTCTCGATCAGCGGGATGTTCACCACCGCCTGCCCGCGCCAGGATTCACCGCCGTCGGTTACGGAACCGAAGCTCGCGCCGACGTTGCCCGAAAACTCTGTCAGTTCCGGGTCAGCGGTGATGTACCGAATGGTTCCCCCCATGGAGCCCTCACCGTAGAGCGTTGGCTGCGGCCCCCGAAGCACCTCGATTCGCGCCATATCCAGGAGGCGAATATCCGGTCCTGCGCCACCGGCATTGGCCACGAGCGGCACCTCGTCGATGTAGAATCCCACGGTCGCAAGACCCGTGGCCCCGCCCGCCGTGCCGGTGCCGCGCAGCTGAGCGCGCTGCTGTCCCGGGCCGAATTCGGTGAGGGTAAGCCCCGAGACTGCGTACTGGGCATCCAGCAGGTTGGTGATGCCGCGTTCAGCGATCTCGTCACCCGTCATCGCGGTCACCGACAGCGGTACGTCGAAGACCCGTTCTTCCCGCTTTTGCGCCGTCACGACAATCTCTTCAATGACAAAGACGTCGTCGGATTGGTCTTGGGCGAAAGTCGCGGCGGGTGCGGCGGTGAGAAGCAGGCAGCCGCAGACAAACAGGTTGGAATGACGTTTCACGAGACACCCCCAGTCAGCTGGAATTTCGGAAAATTCAGTCTGCCACCGGAGGATTCAGTTGAGTCGGGCGGTCGTCACTGGGTATCGGGCGGCCGTCACTTTAGGCGCATATCTGAAGGCAACATCCCGTAGCGGAGTTTGAAGGCTTTGCTGAAACTTCCCGCGTCCCGGTAGCCGGCGGCGTCCGCCACTTGACCGACGCTGACGTCCGGGTCTCGCAGCATCTCGCGGGCAATCTCGAGCCGGTGTTCCCGATGAAAGGCGGCGACCGTCTCCCCAAAAACGTACTTGAACCCCATCGCGAGCTTGTTGCGATTGACGCCGACGCGCCGCGCCAGTTGGTCGAGCGTCGGCGCGGTGCGGCTTTCCTCCAGAATATCCCGGGCATTGTGGAGGCACCGCACGTCGTGCTGCGTCAGCCGGATTGGCGCCGCAAGCACCTGCTGGGGGCGTCGCACGCGATCCAGGGCCAAACAGACAAGCTCTACGGCTTTGGCACGAATGTAGATTGGGCGGATGCTGTCGTGAATCCGAGGGTTCATCAGCGCGCCGGCCACGCTGAACATCTCGCGGGACAGTTCGCCGGCGTACCAGAATTCTGCATCTGCTTCGCCAGCCTGAAAGCGGGCCAGCTCGGTCGGCAGCTCCGCCGGATCCATCTTCAGCTCGCGACGGATAAAAGAGGGTTTACAGGCCACGCCGACCGTGCGCCATTTCTCGCCCAGCACCTCTCGCGTGGACGAAGGACCGTTCGACACCGACAGGATGAAGCTTTGACCGCCGAGGTCGGTCACCTCACCATCCGGCTGGATTTCCCGGCTCAGGCCCTCGAGGCGAAAATGCAGATACAGCCAGCCGCTGTAGTCGATCGACCACTGGCGGTCGTCGGCGGCCTGTGCGATGTGCGGGACATCGGTTCGGGCAAAAATCAGATCATCGGCCAGCGCAAGGACTTCCTGATCGCCGTCACAGGTGTGTGGGCGCGATGAGGCGCTGTCGCCCGGCGGCAGCTTCTCCAGCTCCTCCTGGGGCAGCGCAAGACGCTTCAGATCTCTGATGCGCAGGATCTTTTGCGATTTGTCAGACGAAGCTGTTTGATCTGTGGCCAAGGGGCCGCTCCCGGACAGCAGGCCATCATCTTCGGCCTCCGTGACGGAATCGGTCAAGGGCCGCGGGTCACCCATCGATCCAGACCTGCTGCGCAACCCGCCGCCAGTTGCCTCCCAGAATCATCTCGATGAGGTCACGCTCGTAGCCGCATTGCAGCATTTTAGTCACCAGCTCAGGCAGCACCTCAGGTCCGGCCATCCGAATGTTGGGTGCAGGATCAACCCCGAATAGCTCCGGGTGAGCCTTTAGGTAGTCAAGCAGCTCCTGCTGATCAAAAACGTAGTCCAATCCGAGCCCCACATGCTCAGGTCCAACGAGATTCACCACATGATCGATATGGCGCAGCAGCAGCTCAGCTTCATCGGCGCCCTCCCCCAGAAACTCGCCAATGCCATTGATCCCGACAACCCCACCCGTTTCCGCACAGGCGAGGATCAGCTCGTCGGGGATGTTGCGAAAGTGCGAATGCACGGCGCTGGCATTGGAATGGGAAAACACCACCGGATTATCGGCGGCTTCCATCACGTCCATCGCCGTGCGATGGCCGGTGTGGGAACAGCATGCGATCATGCCAACACGCTTCATTTCCTTGAGAATTGCCCTACCATGCGCCGTAAGGCCCGGATCTTCGTCCGCACAGCCGCCCCCAGCCGCGTTGTTAGTGTTGTAAGCCACTAGCATCCAGATGACCCCGAGCTCGCGCAGCAGCGAAACCAGGCCGTAGTCACCCTCATCCAGCAGAGCCATGCCCTCCACGTCAAACACAATGGCCAGCTGCCCCGACTCACGCGCATGATCGATATCCGTCAGTGACGTCGCCAGGCGATAGTGCTCGGGCCGTTGGCTCACCCACCGGCGGAACAGGGCCACGGAGCGAAGATGCTCATCCAGCGTTTTAAAGCCAAAGCCGATATTCAGGCTGACAACATCACAACCGGCCTCCCGGCACCGCTGAAGCTGCGGCAGGAACTCATCATCGCCGTGGCGCAGCGGCATACAGGCGTGGTTGTCCCAAACCAGAGTTTGGCTAAGGAGCGCTCGTGCGTCTGAACTAACCTGAGTGTTCGACATATCGATCCAGGAAGGGTCTTACAACCGGGAGCATCTTAGACGGATTCAGTCCGTCTTCGTGAGCGGCGCCCTCAATCAGCTGGACCTGCCAGCCGCGGGCCTCGAGCTCCGCTTTCTTCTCTTGCAAAATTGACGCGTTCTGAATCGCGTAGGACCCTGCGGTCGTGTCACCGTCCGCGCCCGCGTAGGCCAGCCGCGGAATGGTAAGCGACTTTGAGGCCTTGTCGTCGTCAAACCGCCGGAGGCTCGCGTAGAAAGTTTCCCACTGCGCGTACTGTGCCGGAGAGCGAAGGACCACCTGCGCCTCGGGCGGTGGATCATCCTTTTGCTCTCGGCTGGCCGCGAGCATTGCGTCGTACTGACCGCCGAGCGGTGGCCAACCACCCATCGCCAGCGCGGAGACCCGGTCGGACCTTACGGCGAGCTGGTATCCCACACATCCGCCCCACGAGTAGCCCCAATAGCTGAATCGCTTAAAGCCGGCGTCGTCAGCGACCGCTAGCAAATCCTGACATACTCGCTCAATCGATAGCTCCGACGGGGGCAGTTCTCGGCTGCGACCAATGCTCGGATAGTCGAGGAGCAGGACCCGATATCGATCGGTAAGCCCAGCAAGAAATCCTTCGCGGATCGCTTCTGCTTCGGAGCCGAGGATGTCAGCCATCGAGGCGAAAACGGGAAAACCCAGGACGAGCGGCGACCCCTCGGTTCCATGAACTTCGTAATAAACGCCTGTGTTTGAGTCCAACGGCATCGCGGCAACCTGAACTTCCCACGACAGATTTTGCCACGACTCATCGTGATCCCGTTCGTGCTGCCGTCACTGATCTTTGGGCTGACGTCCTCACGCGCCCGGCGCCATTAACCGCCGGGAAGCTGCTCAAACACAAACCTCACGCCGCTGGGAATCGCAGCCCCCGTCGCCAGGATGTCCTCTAGGTCGCCCAGGCGCACCCGCATCGTTGCGGTGCTTGACTGGCGGAGGTCCGCATCAAGCAACGTGCGCAGGCGCAGCCGGCCAAAGCCGACAGGCTCCAGGGCGGCACCAATTCCGGGCATTAGCGCCCCGCCCGAGGCGCGATAAAAAGAAATTGCGTAGACGTTGTCCGATACCAGAATCATCTCCGGATCGGAGCACGCGAGCATTCGAAAGTCCTCGTCTTCCGGCAAGCCGTCGCAGCTCGAGTCAAAGTAGAACCATTGCGGCTGCCCAGCCTCGTCGTAGCTGTACAACAACCCGTACACCCGGCCGTCTTCCGCCAACTCCACCACCTGTGTTCCCGAGCCAACGATCGCGAGCTCACCATACAGCCCGCTTTCCACCGAACTGCGATTGCCCGGCCGGACCCGTCGAACCACCTGATACGGAAAACGCTGACCGTTGCCGATCACAAACAGGTCCGTCGTGCCGGCTTCGACCGCGCCTTCGAAACTGAAAATCACCTGCTCAAATTCGCTGAGCGCGTCCCCGACGGTTCCAAGCCGAAGCGCTACCGACGCGTTGCGCACGGCACCCGTAGAATCGACGCCGGTCCCAAAGATGTCGGGTGTTAGGACTCTGATGCCGTTGCCGATACTGTTGAAGATCACCCCAAACGAGTCGACGTCGTCCACCACGATGTCAGTCCGGCTTTCGAAACCAAACTCGAAGCCGGAGGAAAGCTTGGCGTAAGTGCCAGCCCGGACGACCGTGTTTTGGATCGACGAATCGTCGCGGCTGCGAACGGTGTCCGCCAGCAGACTCAGCTGCACGGCCCCCGCAGCGTCGTTGTAGGCGATCACGCTGAAATCATTGCGCGTGAGCTCAGCCTCCAGACTGGCAAGAACGGCGCCGCCGGCGTCGATTACCGCGAAAGTCTGAGGCGTTGAATCAAACAATCGATATTGGGCATCCGTATCGCCAAACTGCAGCGTCGGAGTCAGTGGCTGCCCGTTGACCGTCAGCGACAGCCCGCTCTCGTCCGGCGCGTAATGACTAAATAGAACTCGCGGCGACGCCACTGCCACAAGAGTTGACATCAACAAAGCGAATCCGCAGAAGCAGGCGGTCAATTTAGGGGTTCTGGCCATTTTTCGATTCCGTGCGATCAGCGCCCAGTTTGCCTAATTTTCTCTCGCCTGTGTTGCTTATTTCCCGATTGAATAGACCACTGCCCGGCGCGAGCCAACCCGGCGGACTCATGAGAGAATGGATGGTCTGTCTTTTGACGCCATCGGCAGCACCCACTGAGTAAGCTTCTTCAACTCGTCCCGTTTATTCTTGGCTGGCTCGTGCTCCTGGCGAGCGAGTCGATGCGACCGCT
>JBCDKA010000118.1:0-13201 GCA_038747195.1 Pseudomonadota bacterium | reverse complement strand
GTGGGAGCGACTACGTGATCAACGGCCGCAAGTGGTACATCACCGGCGCCATGCGGGAGTCCTGCCGGATCTTGATCCTGATGGGGAAAAACGACCCGGACAACCCAAGCCGGCATCAGCAGCAGTCGATGATCCTGGTGCCCGCGGATACGCCGGGAGTCAAGCTCGTACGGGCCTGCACCGCGCTGGGCTTCGACGATGCGCCAATCGGTCACGCTGAGGTGCTGTTTGAAGACGTGACCGTGCCGGCAGAGAACATGCTGCTGGGTCCTGGGCGGGGTTTCGAAATCGCCCAGGGGCGGCTCGGCCCCGGCCGGATTCACCACTGCATGCGGCTGATCGGGTGCGCGCAGCGGGCGCTGGAGCTGGCCTGCCAACGTTCCGTCAGTCGGTCCACGTTTGGCAAGCAGCTGGCGCAGCATCAGTCGATTCGAGAGGTCATTGCCCAGAGCTATGCGGAGATTGAACAAGCCAGGCTGTTGACTCTAAAGACCGCAGACCTGATGGATCGTGCCGGCAACAAGGTGGCCAAAAACCTGATTGCCGCCGCGAAGATTGTCGTGCCCGCGATGGCTCAGCGCGTGCTGGATCGCGCGATGCAAATCCACGGCGCTGGCGGGCTGTCGGAAGACTACTTTATGGCGGAGGCCTTCACCTACGCCCGGACCTGTCGGCTGGCTGACGGGCCGGATGAGGTTCACATGATGTCCCTCGGTAAGCAGGTGATCGGCGAGTTCGGCGGGGCGTAAGGCGCGGCCCCAGCACGCCGCACGGGTCTAACGCTGAGCTCACCGGCTAACCGTCCCGCAGGACGCGTACCGCCATCCAGAGCACCAGCAAAACGCCAACGATCAGCGCTGCCCACAGCGCCCAGCGCCGCCAGCTGATCACTCTTGTCGGCCTAAGGTCGGTGGGGCCGCCCAGCGTATAGCGCTCCCCGAGCCGCGCGGCCGCGGTTGGCCCATCCGCAGCCAGGCCGACGATCGCGCGGTCGCCATAAAGCCGTTCCAGCGGAAACTGTGCCTGTTCATCTTCGGCTCGCCCGGTCACCAGCACAAAAGGCGGCTCGCCCTGTGCGAGAAAGGTCAGCTGGTCGGGACGCCACCCCAGCGCGAGCCTCGGTGGCCCGCCCGGGTTTCCGCGCTCGATCAGCACCTTGAAGTGACGCGCGCGGAGCCGGCTGACGCGTGCCGGCGGATTGTTCACCGACGCATCGCCGCGGCCGAGCCGGTAGTGGGGCCCGGCGGCGACCTGCACCCAGCGCTGGCGGCGGTCCTGCCAGTAGTAGATTCGAGCGTTGACGATGGTGTTGGCCTGCGGCAGATCCAGCCGCACGCGATCGATGGTGGGGGCGCCTCCCAGGTCGAAGAGGTAGCCGCCGTCGTCATCGTCGCGGCCCGCAGAATCGATCTCGGTATACCGTCGGACCGGGCTGGTGCTGTCGTCTGAAATGATGGCGGTGCTGCCGATCAGGCGCCAGCCATCGGGCAGGTCCCGCCAGCTCAGTCGGAGAAATGCCTGCTTGCCGCCGTCGAGCGGGATGCGGTTCTGCAGCACGTGGGTTCCGCTTTCCCGGAGGTCCGCAACGGCGCCGGCGCTCAACGTGCGCCAGTCCTCGAGGTTATTGCTGCCCTCGATGGTGATGCGGCCGATAAAACCTGCCAGATCTTCCGGCCAGGCAAGCTCGATGGCCTGCGGCCAGCGATCCAGATCGCGGGCATCCAGGAGATAAGCGTCGAGACGCTCCGTGGATTCGTCGGCACCGGTTTGGGCTGCGTTGAGCTCCAGCAGAGTCCCGTCGCCGTTGCGTTCGAGCCGCAGCCGAAGGTCGTCGGGTGAATCATCGGTCTGCTCGTAAAGGGCCAAAGCTGTTAGGGCGGCACGCTGCTCAGACGCTGACGTGGTGTCCTGAGCCACCTGAAAAACCCGCGGGACCGGGAGGCCCGCCCGGTTGTACACACCGGCATCCCGCAGCTCGCTGTCCGCCACGGACCGGTTGACCAGCAGCGGCAGTTCGACGGTGTAAAAGCTCGCATCGCCGTCCAACTCGAGCGGGAACCCCCATGCGTAGGCGTCCGAGGTCGGCGTCTCGGTCGGCTGTCCCTGACAGAGGCCGGAAAACAGCACGGCGACAGCGATGGCCGGCCAGACCCTTCGACGATTCTTGGTTGTCAGGCAGTTCATGCGCTCGGGGCTTCCTCGGCCGGCTTCAGGGCCTCGCGCGGCGGCGCGGGCGCCAGGTAGCCTACCACCAGGAGGAGTCCTCCGACGGCGAGGAAAGAGACGATTCTGGCGACGGTACCGGTGTTGCCGAGGTCAACAACAAAGAGCTTGAGCACCACCAGCGCCATCAGGCCGGTTCCGATGAGCCAGGTCCAGCGTTTGCCCATTTTTGCCCCCCACAACATGGCCCCAAAACCGAGCGAAGCCCAATAGACCGACAGCGCAGCCTGGACCTGCACCGCGTTTAGGAGCGCAGCGGCGTTCCAGGTTAGGTCGAACAGATGGAAAACACTTCGCACGATGGCCAAGGTGCTGAACAGAAATGCGGTTATTGCCATGATCGTTGCCGCGACGTGCCACCGCTGCGGCTCGCTGAGCCACGCGCCGTTTTGCCGGAAAGTGTTCAACAGCCTGAAGGCGGTCAGCAGGCCGGCTGCCGTCAGCAGATCCAGCGGGTTCAGCAGCGGTACAAACGGCAGGGGTGCGGGATCACCCGGCAGCTCCAGGCTGAGAAGCCCCAGTACCAGCAGCACGCCCAGGCTCAGTACGCTGGCGGCGATCAGGTAGCTGCCCCCGAACCGGCTAAAGGGCCAATGCTCGATACCGGGTGAGAACCAGCGCTCGATCTTCAGCCATGAAGGTGTGCTGAGCGCCCGCGAAAGACCCACCAGGGCGAGCAACGCCGCCAGCCCGGCACTCCAAGACCAGAGCGTGCCAAAGTCAGCTTGCTCCATGCGCATGACTACGTCGATCAGCAAAACCAACCCGAAGAGCAGCAGCCCGAGGCCGTGCCACAGCCGCGCCAGGATCCGGCCCACCGTGCTCGCTGCCGCTGAAAAGGGCTGCAGGACCGCAAAATGTGCGGCGATCGCCACCGGCCAGGCCAGCAGGCCAAGACCCACGAAAAAGTGGCTTCCGTCCAGCAGGTAAAGCAGCGCAGTCGGTGCCAGCAGCGGCAGGTAGCCCAGAGACGCAAAGCGGGCCGCGGACCAGTCCAGGCGAGTGGCTAAACGCGCCAGGGCCCAGGCACTGAGCGCCAGGAATCCCAGGATCAGGTGGCGCCGAAGTCCTCTGGGTCCATGGTCCAGGATCTCCGCGATGCCGGCGCCGCCCCAGAAGGCCAGCCCCCAGAGCAGGAGCGGAATCGCCAGCAGGCTCTGCCAGCGCCGGGGGTTGGGATCATTGGTCAGATAGCGAGCCGCAAACAGCGCTGCGCCAGCAATCAGCACAGCGCTCAGGTAGTTCCCGTTAAGCACCGGCATGTCGGCATCCCGCAACCAGCCTTCGTCCAGGAAGACCGCGCCACCGGCGAACAGCAGCAGCGCCCCGCTGATCCGCGCCAGGAGGCCGTCCTGCCGCACGCCCACCCACACGAGGGCTGCACCCTCGAGGGCCCAGGCGGCGGCGGTCCAGCGGTCGCCGAGGGCTAGCGGAATGGCGATCGTGGCAAATGCGATGGCCAGTGCGCTGAACGACTCGGTCAAGAGCCGCAGGCTGGCGTACCCCGATCGTTTCAGGCCGATTGCAGCCAGCACGTAAAACAGCGCGGTCAGGAGTGCTGAGATGGCAAGGCCGTATTCGGTATGCCGGACCATCTCAGCCTGCATCGCAAATGCGATGACCGGCGTACCGAAAACCAGCGTGCCGTCCACCAGACCCCGCAGTTTGGGCGGCTGACGAAGGGCAAACAGCACGGCAATGCCCTGGTAAAAAAGGAAAAACGCGACCAGGAATGGCTGGGTGCTGGTCAGCAGCGCGGGCTCGTAGGAACGGACGCCCCAAGCCGCGGCAACGCCGAAGGTAAAGAAGAAGCCCAGGAGATTAAGGACGCGCCAGGACTTGTACCAGGCAACTCCAAGCACGGCGGCGTTCAGCACCAGGTAATAAGAAAACAGCGCGACATGGTTGCCGGCACCGGTAGAGATCAGGACCGGCGCCAAAAACCCGCCGGCAATGCCCAGAATCGCCAGCCCCCGGGCGTTGAGGACAACGGCCAGCACGCCGGCGGCCGCGGTGAGGCCCACCAGCAGGGCAAACGCGAGCGGCGCGGGCAGGAGGGGGTGCAACCTGAAGGCGGCAAAGATGGTCAGGAACAGCACGCCGATACCGCCGCCCAGCAGGCTCAAGGCGTAAACGCGAAGGCGCTCACGCAGATGCCAGCCAATACCCAGCATGGCGAACGCGGCGGCGGCAACACCCGCGTAGCGCACCTCGATGGGCACGGCCAGCATCTGCTGGTCCACCGCGTACTTCAGCAGAAACGATACGCCAAAAAAGGACACCACAACGCCCAGCTTGACCGGCACGTTGCCGGTGGTCAGCCAGACTTTTGCGGCCTCCAAAATCTTCTGGAAAAGGTTGGGTTCGGCTGGCGCCGCGGGGGCGGCAGGAGCTGACGCCTCGATGCCGGCGGATTCATCCTCGCGTGCCCGGCTGAGGGAGGCGCGAGCGTCGGCGCGCGATGCCTGATCTGTGGTTTTGCTCCACGAGGACTCGGTCGGCTGCGCCGGCGCTGCGGGCGTTTCGACCGCCTGAGGATCCAGCCGCGCAATCGTGGCCGCCTGTTCCTCAAGCTGTTTTTTGTTTTGGCGGTTTTGCGCCAGCAGATAACCGAGCGCGCCACCGAGGCATAGCCCAAGCGTCTCCCGCCCCATGTCCGCAAACACGATGCCGGCAAAAGCCCCTACGATGATCCATACCCATTGCATCAAATGATTCCTTACGCGCGATGTGGTGCGTTCATCAAGCACTATGCCACTATTCAAACGACCGTTTTGATTTGAGCGTCACGGTATCACTTGACGCAACTTTGGGTGCTGCGTGGCGCCACTGCAGTGCAAAAGCCCGCAGTAACAGCGATTTCGCGGCGGTCAGGTGAGCGTCAGTTGGAAGCTCTGGCGCTCGCTGATTGTGCCGTTCACGACAAGCGAAACGAAGTGTGTTCCGGGATAGAGCGTGCGGGTGGTCATCGGACGAAACGGCAGGCGCTTCTTGAGTTCTATGGACTCACCGGCCTGTAGCTCGATGTCCTTGAGCGTAAACATTTTGGCTTTGTGGGAGCCATCGTTCTTCAGAAAATCGACCTGCAGAAAAATTTTGAGACGCTGCTTGGCGCGGGATTTAAGCGTTGCACGCCAGTGCAGCGCTTCCCCAACGGGCACCTGATCAGTGTATTCCAGGCCAGCTACGTCAACTTTTGGCCTGTCGGGATAGCCCAGGAGCTTGAGTGCACCGACGTGGTTGCCCTTGACCAGGCTGCGCAGCGCGTGACCGGTCAGCCAGCGCATCTCTGCCGGATCGGGATGTGGGCGGCGCTGCCAGCGTTTTAGCGTCGCCAGCAAGAGGTCCGGATCCAGCTTGCTCATATCGTTCAGATTGTTGGCCACCGACCGCACGACGTAGCGCGTCTTGTCTCGATAAAGCTGGTCGAGCACCTGGACAACGTCTTTGGAGGGAAGCACCACCCGCATGGCCCAGGGCAGCAGCGGGCGAATGCCTTCCGAGGCGAGACGGCGCACGTGATAGTTCGGATCCTTCGTCCAGCGTCGAACCTGGGCCAGCGTCTCCTTGGGATACTTCGCCAGGAAAGGCCGGATCGCCAGCTCTGACGAAAAGCGCATGGTGGCCTCCCGAAGGAAATCCAGCGAGCGGTCCAGATGCTGCTCGGTGCAGCCATGTCGCGCTACGTACTCGCCCGGCACCACCCAGATAAAGCGCCCGAAGTCGTCATCGGAGAGCTCCGGGTCGAGCGGCGGCGGTAGAGCACCACGCAGGATTTCCAGGGCCTCCGGGAACTCGCTGGGGAGCTGCTGCTCGAGCAGGTCCACCAAACAAAAGATCCGTTCTTTGAGTTCCAGCTTAGGAAAGCGGCGACCGGCCGTTCGGATCAGTTTGGGTGCGCTGAAATTTGATCCGCCGGGGCGCTCAGCGGCTGACTCCGCCACCGACTCCGCCAGCAGCTGGGTAGTCTCTCGGTTAAACAGGTCGTCTTTGAGGGAAAACCCGGTTTCAGCTTTGACGCTCATCGGCGTGGGGTTCTGACAGGACGCTTACACGTAACGCCGGCGGAGCTTTCGCATGCCGCCTACCCAGCGGCCGTAGTTCTCCGCTTTATGCTGCATGTACTGGACCACCTGCGGATGAGTGAGGATCAGAAACGATTCGTCAGCGATCCCCTGCATGATGGCTGCGGCCGCGTCGTCTACGCTTAAGATCCCGTCGAGGTCGTTACCGGCGATGCCAGTGGGCGCCTCGTCGCCGTCTTCGTCATAGCCGATCAGCGCGGTGGCCACCGCCTGCGGGCAAACCACCGACACCTTGATGCCGTCGTCACCGTGGGAAATCGCCAGCGACTCGGCCAACCCGACGGCCGCATGTTTGGTGCTGGAGTAGGCCGCGTCTCCGATCTGACTCAGCAGGCCGGCGGCGGACGCCACGTTGATCAAATAGCCATCACCACGCTCAACCATGCCCGGAATCAGGCGACGTGCCGCATAAACGTGGGCCATCACGTTGACCGACCAGCACCGCTCCCAGACCGCGTTGGGCTGTGACGCAATATTTTTTGAATCCGGCGGCAGCTCGCCGACGCCGGCGTTGCTGACGAAAAGGTCGATCGGTCCGTGGGCCTGTTCAACCTCATCGATCAGCGCAACAACCTGACTTTCGTCGGCCACGTTGACCTCATGTCCGCTGCCGCCGATCTCGGCCGCCAGCGCCTGCGCTCCCGCGCCGTCGAGATCCGCAACCGCCACATGGCGGGCGCCGGCCTGATGTAAGGCTCGGCAAAGCGCCCGTCCAATCCCCCGGCTGCCGCCGGTCACTACCGCTGTCTTATTCTGCATATCCATCGCGTCAGTTTACCGCAGCCCGCCGCTCATCGGCGGTCACCAACCCGACTATTTCGTTCAAGCTCGAGCCCGGCGTCTCCGGATCCAGGCTCGACCCAGCAGCACGCCGATCAGCAGCAGCGTCACCAGTATTCCGGCGCCGATCAGATAGATCGGCGTCAGGTCCGGGCCGGTCAGCAGGTAAAAGGTCAGCTCGTTGCCGAGCTGCTCGCCGTACTCAGAATTGGTAAAGAGTACAAAGCCCCAATCTTTCTTGGGGTCCACCGCAAAGTAGGAGGTAAAGCCGTAGTTGTTGCCGCCGTGCAGGTAGATATTGGTGAACGGCAGGCGCGGCTTGAAGAAGCCCAGCGTGTAGTCCACCTTGATGCCGTTGTATTCATCGACAAACGAATGCACGGCGTACAGCTCGCGAAAGCTGCTGGGCCGTAACCCTTTATCGTCCATGAGGGCGATCAGCCAGCGGGAAAAGTCCTGAGCCTCCGAATGAACCGAGGCGGGTGCCACAAACCGAAAACGCACGGACCGGTCATAGTCCCTTTCCGGACTGATCCACTCGCCGTTCTCATCATACGGCTCCGCCTTGTGGGTTTTGCTGTAGTCGTCCTGGATGAAGACCGTGTGCTGCAGCCCCAGCGGCTGGGCCACGAGCTCCTGAAAGCGGGCCTCCAGGCCTTCCCAGTCGGTTTGGTCAATTTCCTTGAGCACCATCGCCAGGTACTGATAACCCTCGCCTGAGTAGAAGTAGTCGGTGCCGGGATCAAACTGGATCAGCAGCTTCTTTTCCGGCAAGTCTCCCCGCCAATTGGGAAAACCGGTCCGGTGACTCAGCACCATGCGCGCGGTGATCTGCTTGTATCGCTCGTCGTAGGCGATGTCCGGGTAGGGCAGGTAGGTATAGAGCGGCGTGTCGAGATCCAGCTTGCCCGCTTCCACATAGGTCATCACAAAATAGGCGAAGAGCGGCTTGGACAGAGAAGCGGCTTCGAAGATGGTTTCGTCATCGACCGCAACCTCATGCTGGACGTTGGCGAAGCCAAAGGTCCGATGGTGTATCACCTGTCCCTGGTTGATGAACGCGATTGACATACCGGGAATGTCGAGGCGCTCCATCTCGGAGGTGAGGTGCGCATCCAGTACCTCGGTCGGGATCGACAGGCCTAGATAGCTATTGACCGCGCGTGGGTCTCCACCGCACCCCGCGATCGCAAGGGTCAGCAGCAGGGCTGTCGTGGACGTCAGTCTCGTCATGCCGATGGTTTTCTCCTGGGTCTCAGACGGTACGCCGCTACTAGACAATCATTCGAATGCTTATGGAACCCCTCATCAGTCATGGGTGCTGCAACGAATTGTCGCCGCCGCAGGTCCATGGCGTATGAAGCGCATGATGTCCCTCTTCCTGCTGACCGGTCTGCTGACGGTCTGGCCCGGCCATGCCTTCGCGATCGAGCGATACCATCAACTGGCTGAGCTGTGGGGTCTGGAGCCGATTGAATCGGTAGAGCTTGTAGAAGATGACGTCGAGCTACGGTTCTGGACCTCGGGTTTTGGACCCAAGGGATACGTGCTCTCCAGACGGGGCGGACGCTGGACTGCGCTCCATCTTGGAGAAGACAATCATTCGATCGTCGAAGCGCTATTCGGGTATCGGGCGGCGCGGGTCGAGCCACTGTGCAATATGGATACCGTGTTCGCTCAGCTTGAGGCGCTTGGCGTTCGCACGCTTGCGCCTGCAAAACACAATCCCAGATGCGAGGCGCACCCAGACCAACCGTGCTTTGACCAAATCACCATAGGCGGCGGGTCCACTTACGTTGAGCTGAAGACCGCCCAAGGTCTCATCAGTCAAAGCTACTCCACGCCAGGTCTTCCGGTCTTCGCGAATAAGAGTGACGATCCGATGGTCTATCCATCGTATCGTGTTGAGCGTATGCATCGCCTTCTGGGTCACGTGCTAGGCGGGCAGCGCGTTACCGGCTTCGAGTACCACAGCGAACCCCTTTCTCTCCCCGCGATGGTGCTAACGCGTGCGACCTACATGCCGGGTGTAACGGCGACTCTCATTCATGAATACGCTTCAGATGAATCGGGTGGAACACTGCATTACGACGTCCAGTATTTTCAAGAGTTTCCGCAGGGCTTTTACGCGTGGGAAGACGAGGAGAGCGACTCGACCGTCGAGATGAACTGGAGCGGTTTCCGACGAGTTCTCGTAGGGCATGGAACTGAGGCGTTTCGCCTTGTGCAGGAAGAGAATCAACTTTGGGCAGCGCTAGAGACTGAGACCGCGGCTACGACGCTCACGCACGAACTTGCGATTAAGCAGGTAACCAATTTTCGCGATCTCACCTTCCTTGACCTAACGAGCGGCTTCGAACGAAATCTAAACGAACAGAATCGGACCAACGTATGCAGGCGCGCCGAGCCGCTGCAGCCGGCTGAATCCGTCAACCCGATCACGGAGGTCGTCGTGAACTCCACACCAACGGACAGTAAAGGTTGGTTCGTAGTACCTCCCGTGTTGGAATCTTTGAAGCTGCTTAATGTTACGCACGATCGAAAAGGCCACTTGCTGGGGGTAAGGGGCCTCAACATATATGTACCCAATCAGCGACTAGCCGTGACCCAGCGGGTTATTGCACCGATTCAAGGCAGCGACAAAGAGCTGCTCCTCCTGGAGCCTCTCCCGGTACCTCCAGGTCGATAACGAAGACCTTTCAATCGACGTAGCCTGTCGCGACGCGATCCGCAGCAAAACAACGATCTCGAAAGGCGCGACGCTACGCCGAATGACCCGATTTGGATCTGCACAACGCCAAGATAGCGGGGACGCGTTGGGAAACGGGTTCGTGCAACCACAGGTCAAAGCGCTGCAACGAGAGGGTCGGCACACTGCGTTGGTTTCTGACACACTTGAGTAATGAGTTATGCGGTGCCAGTCGGAAACGGCGGGCGCCGCCGTTGCCATACAGATCCAGGAAGAACTGAATGACGTTAGATCGATTTTGCAGGCTCTTGACCGGGATGAGGTCAGGACTCCTGTTGCTCCTTATCGCGCCGGCCCTGTGGGCCGGCACGACGCTACCGACCTTTGACCTGCTTTGGCCCAGCCAGCCCCGCCCGTACTTTTTTCAGACCAACTTTGCGACGGGGCCAAACTCGGTGGCGCTGGATGATCAGGGGTTCGTCTACGTTTCGGATCCCATTGCCAGCCAGATCCAGAAGTACTCCTCTGACGGCGTGCTGGTTAGCAATATCGATTCTCCCGATCTGTTTAGCCCCCACGGGGTGGCCGTCGTCAGCCAGGGTAACGTCATCGTGACCGATCGATCGGTCGGCTACGTCATCAAGTTCAGTCCCGACGGCGAGCAGCTCGCGCGGGTCGGCGGGCTCAGCGGCGCAGACGGTGAGTTTACGCCGCGCTGTATCCCCTGTGGATCGTTTCTCCAGGGGCCGTTTCAGCTCGCCGTCGATGACGCCGACAACTACTACGTGCTGGACCCGCCGGGCTATCGGGTCGTGAAGTTCAACAGCGATCTGCAGTTTGTCGCCAACTTCGGGGCCGAGGGGACCGGTCCGGGCCAATTCACGGAGCTGGGGCCCATTGGAATTGCCCATCTGAACGGCGAGATTTTTGTTTCGTCGTTCAACACCGAGCTGATCAACGTCTTTTCGACCGAGGGCACCTTCGTGCGCGCGATCGACGGTCTGGGCAGCGGTCTCAACACCATCGTCAGGCCGGAAGGGCTTGGGCTGGATGGCGAAGGTAACCTGCTGGTCACCGCCGCTTCGCGTGTCGTTCGTATCGATGCGGCGGGCAACCAGCTGTTGGAGTTTGGTACCTTCGATAACAACGATGCCTCCCTCGGACCCGGGGAACTCGCGGGTCCTCGCCAGGCGCTTGCCGGCAGCAACGGAACGGCTTACGTGGTCGATCGCTATGGCATCACGCGGTGGGGCCGGGACAACGGCGAGTTTCTCTCGCGCTGGAGCGACGCCGGCGAGGAGCTGGGGAAGTTTGCGTCCCCGGACTCGATGGCGATCAGCAGCAGCGGCGATGTCTTTGTCGCCGGCGCGTTCAACAGGCGGATTCAGGTCTTTGATGCCGACGGAATCTTTCTGCGATCTTTCGCCCCCGTCAGGCCGGGGGAGAGCGATACGGGCTTTCTGGGCGGCATGGCCATCGCGTCGGACGGCAGCGTGGTGATCGTCACGTTCAATCAGGACGAGATTATCCGACGCTTCAGCGCGAGCGGCGAGTATTTGAACGGCTGGGGCAGACGAACCCAGGACCTCTCAGAGGCGGGCGTGGACGGGGTGTTCGGGAACGCGGTTTCCATTGCCGTCGGTCCGGATGATCTGGTTTACGTCGGTGACGAGCAGGTTCCGACAATCCAGGTCTTCGAGCTCGACGGCACTTTTGTCGGGGCGATCAGCGACACGTCGAGTGCTCAGCCACCGACCTTTTATGACGCCGTCACGGTGGCGCCTGACGGTACCGTGTTGGCCGCTTTTCTCAGGCAGCTGCAGCGGTTTACGCCGGAAGGTCAGCTGCTGGCAGAGTACGCGTTAACGGAGCGGACCTTTTCGCTGGCGGTCGACGACAGCGGGCGGATTTACGCCGGCGATACCCGGCTGGAGGTGCTGGCGGCGGACGGCACGCCGCTCGGCGTGATGGCTGAAGGGGGCGTGCTTCCAGGCCAGGTCAACACCGTGCGGGGTCTTGCCATCGGCAGCGGTCAGCGGGTCTATGCGCTTGAGCGTTCCAACAATCGGATGCAGCGTTTCCGCCCAGGGGTTTCTGCGGGCAACACCAAGGCCATTGTGGTCACCGGCGGTGGACCCTATCCCGGCAACGCGCTCTGGGATGCCACCCAGGTGAACGCCAATTTTGTGTACCGCACGCTGGTCAGCCAGGGCTTTCAGAAGGACACCATCCAGTACCTGTCGGCCGACACGGATCTGGACCTCGATCAGAACGGCGTGGCGGACGACGTCGATAGCGACGCGACCAACGCGTCGTTCGAAGCGGCAATCACCGGCAGCTTTGCGGACGACGCGGACAACCTGCTGATCTACATGGTGGACCACGGCGGCGTCGACACGTTTCGCATGAGTGGTTCCGAGGTGCTCCAGTCGGCGACCCTGGACGGCTGGCTCAGCGCCTGGCAGGCCACCCATCCCGATGGGGAACTCACGGTGATCTACGATGCCTGTGAATCCGGATCGTTCATGGACGAGCTGGCCGGCGCCAACCGCTTGGTCATTACGAGCGCCAGTCCCGGCGAAAGCGCCTACTTTGTGTCCGGCGGCACGATGTCCTTTTCGAATCAGTTTTGGACCCAGGTCTTCAACGGCGAGGATGTCGGTGAGGCGTTTACCGTCGCCCGTGACTCAACGTTTGACTCGTTCCCGACCCAGAACGCGCTGATCGACAGCGACGGAGACGGTGACGTCAACGAGCCCGAAGACCTGCAGATCGCCACAACCCGAATTATTGGCCGCGGCCTGTCTAACGCGGTGGACCGTCCGGTGCTCGGCACCGTGACCGCTCCGGCTGTCCTGAGCTCCGGGAATACGGCGGAGATCTCGGTGAGTAACGTGTTCGACAGCAACGGGATCGCGCGCGTCTGGTCGGTGGTTCGCCCGCCGGGCTTTCAGCCGGGATCTTCGGACAACCCCGTAGCGGAGCTCCCGCTGGTCGAGTTTGTGCCGACCGACAGCAACGGCACCTACGGCGCCACGCCGTCGCTGTTCAATAGCCCCGGCACCTACGAGCTGGCGGTGTATGCCGAGGACGAGGAGGGTAATGTCGGGGTTCCGCGTCTCGCCTCGATCACCGTTGACGACCCCTCGCGACGACGCGCGGTGCTGATCGTCGGCACCCGGGCGGACGGCAGCCGGCGTCGACCGTTCGAGCGGAACGGCAACCTGGCCCAGGCGGCGCTGCGCCAGCAGGGTTACGGCCCGGACGGCAGTCGCTGTCGCGCTACAGACTGCGATGACATCTTCTACCTGTCGCCGGTTTCCTCGTTCGGCACTGATGGGCTCTCGACCCTGGCGGACGTTGAGGAAGCCATCACGGCATGGGGCACCGACGGGGTGTCCGATCTCACCGTCTACCTGGTCGG
>JBCDKA010000117.1:0-13205 GCA_038747195.1 Pseudomonadota bacterium | reverse complement strand
ACCTCGGTCTCCACGGCCGCAACGCCGTAGGTCCAGGCGAGCAGCACCATCGCCAGAACGGCGGTTGTCGTGCATCGGTCGCCACACGCCAGATTGTTGCTTCGATCACTCGTCCGCATGATCAAAGCCCTCGAGCCGCTGGTAAAGCACAAAGGAGTACGCGACCGGTAGCAGACCGGCAGCCACCGACAGCGCGACCATGGGCACCATCCCCAGCCCCCCGACGCCGACGATCATCAGCCCGGCGCCGGCCGCGACAAAACAGTAGCCCGCCATCCGGTGGGTTCGGGCCCAGACCTCGTCGCTGGCCAGCGTCCACGGCGTGCGAATCCCGACAAAAAAATTCTTGCGGAGTTTCCCGGCGTAATTGCCGATAACAATAAGCAGCAGGCCTACCGCCAGCGGAATGACGCGCTCGGTGGAAACGGGCTGTCCAAGGCCGCTCAGCACGATCAGCCCCCCAACCGCGAGCATAAAGAGCACCAGCGCCACCTGGAAGATATGGATCACGCCGGCAAACTCATGAGTTCGAAAACCCTTGGGAGAAATTCTGGGAATAACCCACATGAGCAGACACATGCCCAGAGCGCCAAGCGGCCCGATCAGAATGCCGGTCAGCTTGCTGGAGTAGCCGTCCACCTCACCGGCGGCGTTCCAGTGGGTCGGCACGGTGTCCGCCATGTGAGGATAGGCCAAGGCACCGGCCACCGCCCCGGCAGCGATCAGCACCAGGGACATTAGGTTAGCGGTTCTTTGCGTCATCGGTGACCTCCGTAGCAGGGGGATTGAGCAGCTCCATCAGCACACCGGCAGCGTCCTGCATCACGGTAGTGTTTAGGGAGTAAACAATTTGCTGACCGCGGCGTTCGGTTCGAACCAGATCTGCCTGTTTCAAAAGGCTGAAATGGTGGGAAAGCGAGGCTTTGGTCATCGGGAAATGGTCGGCGATATCGCCGGCCGGCATGGACCCTGCCCGCAGGATCCGCAGGATCTCCCGCCGGGTCGGATCCGCCAACGCTTTGAAAACCGACTGCCCGATCATGGCTGTATGATATTTAGATAAATATCTAAATACAATCAACCAATGGCACAGACTCGCCCCTGCCCTAGCTCTTGCCCACACCCACCACAAAGCTGGCGCACGTGGTGGCGCTGCCGCCCAGATTGAAGGTAATCATGTTTCGCGCACCTTCCACCTGGGAGTCACCCGCCTGTCCGGTGACCTGACGAGCGCAGTCGAGCACCATCCTGACGCCGGTGGCTCCGACGGGATGACCCAGCCCGATCAGCCCCCCGCTAGCGTTGACGGGAAAGCTGCCCCGCGGTCCGATCGTGCCGTCTTCGATAACCCGCCAGCTCTCACCCGGCGGCGTCAGGCCACTGTGATCAATGGCCATATATTCGGTTACGGTGAAACAGTCGTGCGTCTCCAGACCGTCGAGCTGCGAAATGTCTTTGAAGCCCGCTCGACCCAGCGCGTCGCTAAAGGTTTTTGCCGCGTGAGGAAACAACAGCGGCTGTTCCTGGCTTCGACGCAGCTTTTCTTCCAGCAGCAGCGGCCCCGAGCGATGTCCCCAGCCCCGAATCCGAGGCAGGTCGTCCAGGGACATCCCCTGCCGCCGGGCGTGAGCTTCGGCAAACGCTGCGCCGGCCAAGATGACGCTCGCGGCGCCGTCGGTCATCTGGCCGCAGTCACTCTTTCGTACCCGTCCCTCGATCACCGGGTTTGTCTCCGGATCATCAGAAAAAAACGCTTCGCTGATATCCCAGCCACGCGTTTGGGCGAGCGGGTTGCGCCGGCCATTTTCGTAATTGATTCGCGAGATCTCCCGCAGGTGCGCATCGTCAATCCCGTAGCGAGACTCATAGGCCTGGGTGATCCGATCGAACAGGAACGGCCAAGGAAAGTCGCAGTCGGTAGCCTCGACCCCAGACCAGGCCGCCGCGCCAAGATGTTCCGCGCCCTGGCGGCCGGGAACGTTACGCATCAGCTCAAGACCCACCACCGCGGAACACTCAACGTGCCCGGCAAGAATGTCGTTCATGGCCGCAAGCACCGCCATGGAGCCCGACGCGCAGGCCGCCTCATGCCGTGCGGTCGGAATGTCGTCGAGCTCGGGGAACGTATGGCCAAAAAACCCGCCCATCAGGCCCTGGCCGGCAAACAGGTCACCGACAAAGTTGCCAACGTGCCCGGACTGGATGCCGTCGGGCTCCAACCGTGTTGACGTCACCGCAGCCGTGAGGGTCTCGCTGAACAGGTCGTAAACCGTCAGCCCTTCCCGTGCCCAGTTGCGGGCGAAGTCGGTCTGGGCTCCCCCCAGGATAAATACCTCACTCATCAGCGGCGACAGCCTTCTCAAGAAGATTGCGCTGAACCTTTCCCATGGGATTGCGGGGCAATGCGTCCAGCAGCAGCAGCCGCTCGGGCAGCTTGAAACGGGCCAAGCCCTGCTGCGTCAAAAATGCGCAGATTTTCTCCAGCGTCGGAACGTGCTGCAGCTCCTGCGGCACAATGCACGCGCAAACCCGTTCCCCGAGGTTCTCATCCGGATACGAGCAAACCGCCCCTTCGCGAATCCCGGGAAACGCCTCCAGCAGAATATCCAGTTCCGCCGGCGAAATTTTCATGCCGCCTCGATTAATAATGTCCTTACAGCGGCCTACAATCCGGTAGTAATCGGTCGCCTCGGGACAGATTTCTACCAGGTCACCGGTGCGAAACCAGCCGTCGCTGGTGAAAACGTCGTCGCCGAGATTGTTGGTGTACCCATCGAACACGGTCGGGCCGTAGAACAACAGTTCACCCGGCTCGCCCGGCTCGGTGATGTCGATCTCGGTATCCACCGCCACCACCCGGGTTCCCACCATCTCGTGGGTGATCCCGGTCCAGGGCATACCATCGACCCCCATGCGCGGAAACATGGTGGCTCGCACCTTCGGATCGGGCGAAGTTTCCGGCGTGGAAAACAGCGCAATCCCCTCGTTGGACCCGTAGAAATTCACGATCTGTTTGCCGTAAGTATTGTCGAACGTGTCGACCATCCATGGCGCCAGCGGGGCGGATCCAGAACCGATTCGGCGCAGCTCGGTGAAATCAAACGCGTTCCAGGTTTCCGGCGACCCCGCGAGCTGATTCAACACCGCCGGCGGCACAATCGTAAACGTAATCTTTTCCTGCGCCATCTGCTGCAGAAACACGCCCGGATCGAACGGGTGATGCAGATAAAGGCTGCAGCCGACGTCAACAAACGGGAACAGGAAACCGCCAATACCGGCCATATTGACCAGCGGAAACGGATTCAGCAGCCGATCGCCCGGTTGGTACTCGCCGGCCGCCGACGAGTTCCTTGCCGTAGCAAGCCACATGTTGTGTGACCGCGGAACACCCTTCGGCTCGCCGGTGGTGCCGGAGGTCCAGCACACCGTAAGCAGATCATTGGCGCTACCCAGATCGTCGCCGGCCTTGAGATTCGCCAGCTGTTCAGGTGTTGGGCTGTGGTTGGCGCCGTTGGCGCTCAGCATGCGACAGCCTTCCGGCAAACTGGCCCCGAAGGCGAGGACCTGAACGTCGGGGTCCAGACAGTTGCGTGCCTGCGCGGCATGTTCGGTTTCGTGAAATCGTTCAAGAGTAATCATTGCCTGTGGCCCCAGCGTCTTCTGGGCAACCTTCAGCTCATGCTGTCGGTACTGCATCGGCACCGGCGAAAGGATGAGCCCGAGACGACTGGCCGCAAAATATACGGCGACCAGCTCGACCGTGTTGGGAAGCTGGAGCAGCACGGTGTCACCGCGAACCAAACCGGCCTCCTGTAGCTGGATCGACAGGTACAGCGTCAGCTGCTCGAGCTCCGCATAGGTCAACCTCGAGGGGTCCTCTCCGGTCAGCGCCGGCCGGTTTGGCGGATCAGCTACCGCCAGCATCGCGGGATTGGCGGCCGCCTGCCGGGCGAGCATCTGATGAAGCTGAGTGTCCGACCACCAGCCCGAGCGGGTAAACTCATCGATACGATGTTGAGGCGACGTCATCACAGTGAAATTCTCCAAAGCCATCGCGTGGACCCAGCCGTCCAGGACGGACCGCTGCCGGGCCCGCCGCGCGCTGCAATTTCTCCGACCGATCATAGGTCATGCGGGCTCACGCTTAAACATCGGGGTCTAGTTTGCTAAGCGGAATCGCCCTCAGGAAAGCGCTTTGCGGGAGCTGGTTGCTGGCGAGCTGGAACGTCACCACAAAAAGGTTGGCTGACGCGACCCATGGTGCGCCGCAATTTCCCTTCGGCAGGCAGCCCGTTGGGCTGCTGATCTACTCGCCCGACGGCTACATGAGCGCTACCGTCAGCGCCGGAGATCGTACGCGATTCAACGCTGGCGCGAGCCCTCGTCAGCTGCCGGCGGCAGCGCTGGCGGACGCGTTTATCAGCTATTTCCATTACGCGGGCCGCTGGTGGGTCGAGGGCGAAGAGGTGCTCCACCGGGTCGAAGCCGCCTTGAACCCAAACATGGTGGACACAACTCAGGTCCGGCACGCATCCTTGGATGGCAAGCGAATGCTGCTCACCGGGATCGAAACCTTAGCGGACCGGGAGCGGCGCCATGAAATCGCGTGGCGTCGCGCGGAGGCCACCCCAGCTAAGCGGGAAAATGAACAGTCAGCCTAACCATTCCATGAATTGTTTTGTTTATGCCGGCAGGAAGCTGGCTGAGGGCTACCTGTTTGTGCCGCTAGAGAACGACTTCTCTCGCGTGCCCGAGGCGCTGCTGCAGCAGCTCGGTGAGCTGTCGCTGGTGCTGGAGCTCAGCCTGGAACCCGGCCGCAAGCTGGCTCGCTCAGATCCGGAGAAAGTCAGACAGGCTCTTACCGAAGTCGGCTACTTTTTTCAGCCGCCGCCATCCAAAACGCCGCTGATGCCAAACGAACAGCTTCAGCGCTAGCCGGACCCTGTTCCCGACGAGACGCGCTAACGCTGCGGTTGTGTCATCTCTGGTGTCGGCCCATGGCCATCCCAGCCTCCGACACGCTTGCCGCACCCTTCGGTTTGTCATAATGCACAAAAAAGTAAACGCGCAGCAGGTTGCGTTCGTCTAATTATGGCGGGCCTGACCCGCCAAGCTTATTGCCGCCTGTAACAGCACGTTTCACAAGGCATGGACGGCGCCTAAAACATAATCCACGGCAAAAAAATTCTGCCCGTTGCAGGGGGACCCATGATTACAACGCGACAACTTTGCCGCACTTTCCAGGTCGGAGACACCGAGGTGCACGCCCTGGACCACGTGGACCTGGCTGTTGCTGCGCAAGAGTTTGTGGCGGTCATGGGCCCATCAGGTTCGGGGAAATCGACCCTCATGAACATCCTGGGCTGCCTCGACACCCCCGACGCTGGCTCCTATCAGCTGCTGTCCCACGAGGTCGCCGATCTTTCCGACGACGAGCTGTCGCAGTTCCGTAATGAACAGATCGGGTTCGTCTTTCAGAGCTTCCATCTGCTGCCTCGACTCAGCGCACTCGAAAACGTGCTGCTGCCACTGCGCTACGGCAAGGTCAGCGTCGGCGGCGAGCAGCGCGCACGCGATCTGCTGGCAAGGCTCGGCCTCAATGACCGCATGGGCCATCGGCCGAATCAGCTATCCGGCGGCCAGCGGCAACGGGTTGCCATCGCTCGGTCGCTGATCAACGAACCGCCGCTGCTGCTCGCTGATGAACCGACCGGCAACCTCGACAGTCGAACCTCTGAGGAGATCATGAGTCTGTTTGAAGAGCTCAATCGAGAAGGGCAGACCATCGTGATGGTCACTCACGAAGATGAAATCGCCGCCCACGCCAGCCGCGTCATCGCCATGCGTGACGGCAAAATTGCTACAGACACTCGCCGCGAGGAAGCCGCATGAAAAAACGTCGGTTAATACTGTTGACGGGACTTTTGTCACTCGGCTCCGCGAGCGCACAGTCGCTTTTGACGGGCGTGGTAGAAGATGTGGAGGCCCAGACGGTCGAAATGCCATCGCTGCCTGGGGCCTGGCAACGGCGAATAGAGTGGATGGCGACCGAAGGTAGTGAGGTCGCGATTGGTGACCCACTGGTGACGCTGGATCCCGGCGACCTCATATCGCAGGAAGAGCAGACCCGAACAGACCTTGAGAAGCAGCAGCTCTCCGCTGCCCGCCAGGTCGATGAGCTGAAACTCAAAGTGATGGATGCAGAACAGCAGGTGGCTCAGGCAGATGCCAGCGTTAGGCTGGCTGAACTTGACGCGGTGATTCCTGAGACCACGATCCCACGTCTCGACTACGACCGGTACCAGCTCGCGCTCGAAATTGCACAGCGGGAGCGGATACGGAGCGAGGCAGAGCTTCTGAATGCTCAGGAAGAACTGAAAGACGTAAGCGAACGGGTCGAGCTGGAGGTTGAGCAGGCTCAGGCAAGCTACGAAAGAATCAGCAAAGCGTTGGAAGCCACCGTCATCAAAGCCGAGAAGGCTGGCTTTGTCATCTACGGCGAAAACCCCTGGACGGGTAAAAAGATCTTCCCGGGCGAGACGCTCTATGGTGGTTTTGCAATCGCTTCAGTTGCCAGCCGGCAGGATCTACAGATCCGGTTTTGGGTCCACGAAGCGGATATCCGCCAGTTCCAGTTAGGCGAGCTGCTGCAGGTCACGGCTGACGCACAGGGACTGGAGACTTTTAAGGCGACGATTACGTATAGCTCCAGCCAGGCTGTCGAGCGGCAAGACTGGAGCGCCGGCGGATATTTTGAGCTGATTGCGGAGCCGGTTAGCCAGGTTCCCGAACAGCTCATGCCCGGCATGAGCGTCATGGCCGAGCGCGCCGGAGCTGCAGAATCATGAACAGTGCCAAGCCAACGCTGCTGAGCCTTATGCTCGTCATGTATTGCGCGGCCGTTCAGGCTGACCAATGGATGACGCTGGAGCCCGCCGACAGGCCAATCACCGTTTCGGCGTCAGGCATTGTGAGTTCTGCCAATTCACAGCGTTTTGGTCCGCCGCCGAGCCGCAACTGGCGGGTCACCATCACCCAGCTGGCGGCGGAGGGCAGCAAGCTCACTGAGGGTGATGTCATTGCCAAATTCGACGCCAGCAGCACCGACGATCGAGTGCGCAACCTGACGGGCGAACTCAACGCGAAACGTTCGGAGCTTGAGTCGACGCTGGAGATCCAGGCCCAGCAGATCGAAGAGGAAAAGGTTCAGCTTGCCAGCGCACGAAGTGCCGCTGACAAAGCGGAACGAAAGGCGAACGTCAGCGCTGATCTCTACGCGAGCCTGGAGTATCGCAAGCTGGTCGAAGAGCGCCGGTCGGCCAAAGACCTTTACGAACGTCAGCAGCAACGGCTCGCGCTCACCGAGCGCGTACGCGAGGCACAAATCGCCGAGTTGAAGGCCGATGTCCGACGCCTTGAGAGCGAACTTGTGGGCGCGCAGCGCGAGCTGGAGTCATTCACCATCCGGGCGCCGCAGACCGGGGTGGTCATTGTTGGAACCAACAATGAGGGTCAGAAGCTAGACGTCAATGATGCTGTGAATCCGGGCATGATCGTGGCCGAGCTGGCAGACAGTGAGAATCTGTTAATCCAGGCAGAGGTTCCAGAGTTTGCGGCGGCCAGTATCGCTGTTGGCCAAGTGGCCGCCGTCACGATCGACGCGGCGGGTGGCAACGAGCTAGAAGCCAAGGTGACCGAAGTGGCGAGTATCGTACGGCGGCAGTCCCGTTATTCCCAAGCGATGGTGCGGGATGTAACCCTGTCACTGCCCGCGGACTCCATGGCCAGGCTCCGGCCGGGCATGTCCGCGAAAATTGTCATCAAAACGGATGTTCGAAGCGGCGCGCTGGCGATACCTGATCTGGCGCTTCGTTATCGAGACGGCCAGCCCGGCGTGGAGATCCGAGGCCGGGGCTGGAGCCCGGTAACGCTCGGCCCCGCCAGCGGCGGCTTGCGTATTGTCGATGCCGGGGTCGAAGCCGGAGCAGAGGTGGCGCTATGACCCTTGACCATCAGACCCTAACCCGGCCGCGCGGGCGAAGCTTGTCCAGCGTGTGGCCTCTCCTCGCCATCGCCCTGCTGCTGAGCGGCTGCGGGCAAAGCGGCAGCGGCACACCCGGGGTTGTGCTGGAATCGGCCAGCACCGAATTCACCATCAGCGCGGAGGGAGAACTGGTTGCGTCAGAATCGCTGCCGATTTCGTTGCCGGGCTCGGTGCGTATGCGCTTCAATATTTCGTGGATGGCACCGGAATTCTCTGAGGTAAAAGCCGGCGACGTCATTGCGCGTTTCGACGACGTTCAGATTCGTCAGGATCGGGATGTTACTGCGCTCAATGTCACCAAGAGCGATTTTCAGCTGGCCGACGTCCAGCGCGGCGGCGAAATTGAGAAGACCCGAATTGCTCACGATAGTGAACGCGTCACCGGAGAGCGCGCGTACACCGAGACCTTCGCCGGAGCCGACGAGCGACTATTCAGCCGCAACGAGCTGATCGACGCGCTCGCTGACATCGACTATCTGGATGTCGAGTCAGCCTTCCTCGCCTGGGAGTCAAATACCTTCGATCAACGGATCAGCGCCGAAGAAAATCTGATTCTCGCCGAACGTGACGCAGAGCTTTCGAAGCTCCGGAAACAGGAAACGGCCCTCGGCATGATGGAACTGCGTAGCCCCGCCGACGGCACCTTTATCTATGCCCGGACGCCTTGGGGCGAGAAGTTAGGTAAAGGCAAAGCGGCGTTTCCCGGTCGACCTATTGGTCAGCTGCCGATTCGAGGAAAGGTCAAGGCCAGGTTATTTGTGCCGGAAAATGACGCGGTCGGCCTGGCCAGCGGCCAGAGAGTTCGCTTTCGGCTCGACGCTGACAGCAGCCGCGACTTCACGGCGACGGTCACCACGGTCTCGCCAGTCGCCAGCCCGCGAAACCGCACCGATCCGCAGAAATATTTCAGCGTTGAGGCAAAAATCGACGCAGTCGATGCAGATCTTATGCGCGTTGGCAGCCGGCTTCGCGCCGAAGTCATCACTCACGAGGTCAGCGATGCGCTGGTTGCACCGGCTCAGGCCGTGTACGGCGATCAAAGTAACGCGTGGGTGTACGTGGTCACCGGGAGCAACACAAGCGAAAAACGCTCGGTGGAACTGGGTCGGCGCAGTCCGGACCGGGTGGAAATCACGAGCGGCATTTCGGCCGGCGAACGGATCAGCCTGGTCGCACCACCTGAGGAAACCGGATGAGTAGCGGACTCAACATCGCGAGTATGCTGGTCGACGTCCGGCAGGCCGCCGGACAGCTCGCGCACCACCGTATGCGTACGGCCTTGACGCTACTCGGGATGATCTTTGGCGTTGGTGCAGTGATCGCCATGCTGGCAGTCAGCGAAGGCGGCCAACGCCAGGCGCTTGAGCTGATCGAGGGTATGGGCCTAAGAAACCTAATCGTTGAAGCCCGTGAGCTGGACTCAGAGACCGCCAAGGAGGTTCGCAAATATTCCGCGGGCCTTAACGTGCGTGACGCGGAGTCAATCGCTCGAACCCTGCCCTTCGTGGAAAGCTGGTCCGGCGCCAAGGGGTTTCGGACCTGGAGCCTGTTCAGCCGGGAGGGCCAGAGCAAGGCCGAAGTCCTGGCCGTCAGTCCATCCTTTTTCCGGCTCTCAAGTCTCAGCGCGCAGCGTGGCGAGTTGTTTGACGACGATGCCAACCGTCGGTTCGCTCAGGTGGCGGTCTTGGGCAGCAACGCCGCCCGTGAACTGTTCCCCAACGGCGGCGCCGTCGGAGGTCGGATTAAGGTCAACCATCTATGGCTAGAGGTTGTCGGCGTGCTTCAGGACCGCCAGCTGCCGGACGAACAGTTTGAGGGGCGCGAGGTGGGCGGTGAGGCCAATCAGGTTCTCGTACCGCTGCGCACCGGATTGACCCGCCTCAAGCTGGATGATCTAAGCCAGGAGCTCGATGAGCTGAAGGTCCGGATCGGGGACGGCATCGAACCCGGGGCAGCCGCTCAGGCGATCCGTCATCTGCTGGACCGCCGCCACAGCGAGCAGAACGACTACCAGATCACCGTCCCAGCAAGGCTGCTGGCCCAGCACCGACAAACCCAGCGCATCTTTACCATCGTCATGTCTGCGGTGGCGGGTATATCGCTGCTGGTCGGCGGTATCGGAATCATGAACATCATGCTGGCAAGCGTGATGGAGCGTAAGTCTGAGATCGGCCTGCTGCGGGCTGTCGGAGCCACCGAACGCGACATCGTGCGACAGTTTCTCGTCGAGGCCACCGTCATTGCGCTGCTGGGTGCGGCAGCCGGCGTGGTGCTTGGGGTCCTACTTGCTTATACGATTGCCGCGTTTGCGGGCTGGGCAGTGGCCTGGTCGCTGCTGGTGATTGTCAGCGCAGTGATAGTTTGCATGGCCATTGCGGTCGGCTTTGGTGTCTATCCGGCCATGTCCGCCGCCCGTCTGGATCCGGTCCAGGCGCTCCAGTCGGACTAGCGAGCTGCCAGCCAGCCCGAGCGGGCTGGCTGACTATGGATTGTGCCGACTGGCCCTTAGGCCGGCTTGCGAAACTTGAGCGTCATGCGGTTCGACTCACCGATCGCCGCAACCTTGGCTCGCATTTCCGGATCATCACCGGTGCCGTTAAAGGTCGGCGGCAAACGCCACACAACATCGCTTTCACCCGGGACATCCTTCGGGTTTTCATTGATCGCCGACTCGGCCACAAATTCGAAGCCCGCGGCCTCCATGGCGCTGATTACGTCAGCTTTCTTCAGATAGCCGCGACCGCCGCCGGCCCATTCGTCGCTCCAGTCGTCCGGGGCCTGGTGCTGAACAATGCCAACAACGCCGCCCGGTTTCAGGACGTTAAACGCGTCAGCGATGGCGCCCGTGAAGTAGCCACCCTGATCCTCAAAGCGACGCATGTTGTGCATCGCGCGAACCAGCAGCACCGCGTCGGCGGTGCCCGCAGCGTCGGCCGGTAACTTTCCGAATTCGTAAGCCGCGAGAGACGCGCTGTCTTCCGTGCGCCACTCTTCAGCCTGTTTCGGCCAAGTCTCGGTCCACACCTTGAAGCCTTCGACTGCTTCCTCATCAAAAAAGCCAAACAGCGGCCACATTTCTGCGCTGTAGTTTATGCCAACGAGCTTACCGTCAGCGCCCAGGTAAGGCAGCAGAATCTTGCTGTACCAGCCGCCGCCGGGCAACGCTTCAACCACCGTCATGCCTGGCTCAATGCCAAAGAAGGTCAGGGTCTCTTCGGGATGGCGCGAGGCAAATCGCGCCTTGGCTTCGTCTGGTTGATCGGCCAGCACTCGCGTCAGAATCTGACTGGAGTCCTCCGGCGCATCCACCATCTTCATCTCTTTGGGCGCCTCATCCGGCGGCGCAACCTCCGCGCTCGTCGTGGGCTCTTCGCTGCCGCCGCAGCCGGCCAGCAGCGAACTTAAAACAACTGTCGCTGCAAAACAGTGGGTCTTTTTCATCACAAATCCTCCAACCGGGAAGGGAGACCCGTCCGGAATCAGACGGGGGTAGGCTTAAAGCTGCTCTGCGAGGTATTCGAGCTCGAGTGCAGCCACACGCTCGGTCTCGCCGAGCAGAAACTTAGCGGCTTTGGCGCCGATCAGCGGGATATCAACCTTGGCTTTGTGCGTGATGCTGTAGCTGCAGGCTTCATCACCGTCGGCTTTCAGGGTGATGCTGGCGCTGACCCTGGCTGGCTGACCGTGGATCACCATTTCATAGTCACCCTTCATTAGGTCGCTGTCGCCGGTCCAGGTTTCGGTGATCGTGATCTCTTGCTCGGGCTTAAACAGCTTGGCAAGGAAACCGGGGAGCTCTGTGCGCGTGATGCGCTCAGCGATGACGGTCACCGTCTCGTCGTCCTCCTCGACCTCATAGGACGCCTCGACGTCACCCACACCCATGGCTCGCTCGACCAGAAAATCGGGGTCTGCCAGATACTCAAACACCGCGTCGAGCGACGCGTCGAACTGCATCTTTACGCTCATCGGGCCAGTCTACCAGCCCGCCGCTGGCTTGGGCTACGGTAATTGCGGAAGTATTGCCCGCAGCGTTTCGCTCAGCGTCGGGTCCCCAAAAACAAAAAAACTCGGGTTGATCAACGACTCCCGACGGTTATACGTGAGTGGTTCGAAGCTTTCGCTGACCATCGTCCCGCCCGCTTCCTCAACGATGCACTGAGCGGCGGCGGTGTCCCATTCACAGGTAGGGCCAAAGCGGGGGTAAAGATCGGCGGTCCCGTCCGCGACCAGGCAGGACTTCCAGGAACTGCCGTGCAGCTGCACGTCGGTGGGCGCTAGCAGCGCCAGAAGCTTTTTCTGTTTCTGCCCGCTTCTCGCCGAAGAAACCACGACGCGCAGCGGGTCGCGAGCTGCTGAAACGGCCATCGCCTTAGGCGTACCTACATCCACCTGGGATTGCGCCCCATGACCCTGAGCCGCCCGATAACCAAGCCCTCGGGCCGGAAGATACACCACCCCCAGCGTCGGTCGGCCGCCTTCGATCAGCGCCACGTTCACCGAGAAGTCTTTGCTGCCGCGAATGAACTGCCGCGTTCCGTCCAGCGGATCAACCAGCCAGTACCGACCCCACGCGGACCGTTCAGCCAAACTCGGGAGCTCACCCTCCTCCGACAGGATCGGCACGTCCAGCAACCTGGGCAGGCCGTCAGTCAGGACGCGATGGGCTCGCAGGTCAGCCTCGGTAACAGGCGACTCGTCAGACTTCTTCTGCACCTCAATGTCGTCGCGGAACACCTCCAGGATCTGAGCGCCGGCCTGGCGACATAAGCAGTCAACGGGATTCAACAGATCGACGGTCGGCATGGAGTTTCTGTCACTTTGATTCGTACGAGGCAGCGTCGCCGGAACGGTCATCAGTTCGGTGTCGGAACCGGTTGTCGACCACAACGCTGCGCTCGCCAGGCGCGCCATTGTACGCGTAAGCGGCGGCCTTCCCCACACACGTGCCGCTGGGTTTCCTCACGTCTTAGTCCAGCGTGAGATCAAAACCAGGACCAGTGTCCCTTGACGGCCCTAGTCCGGGAAAATAGCCTCGCGTAACCAGAAATGTCTCGCGCCCCGTTGCTTGTCGCCAGACCAAGGCTCACCCAGGAGGACCAGTGCCGATGCCCAACAACCAGCTCACCGCTTTGCTCGGGCTGGCTGGCGTCGGCGCATT
>JBCDKA010000116.1:0-13228 GCA_038747195.1 Pseudomonadota bacterium | reverse complement strand
GCTGACTGCGTCATCTTTGACGAGACCGACTGGGTGCTCGCCGAAGAATCGCTGAAGCATGCTCGGGCTGAACTCTATCGAACCTTCTCCGATCTTCCCGTGCCGCTGTTCCACTGTTCGGAAGACGGACGCTATCTACGCGCCAACACGGTACTGCTGCAGCTGATGGGCTGCAGCAGCCTGGAGCAGCTCAACGAGCTAGGCCACGCGTCGGTGTTGACCGACGAACTGCAGCGCCGCGGTGACGCGGAGATGCTCGGCGCGTGGGGCCCGGTGTCGCTACCGGATCGCGGGCGCCGACCGGTCACCGCGCAGCTCCTCCTGCGCAAAGCCTTCGACAGTGCCCGCCAGCCCTACACCGAAGGTGTGCTGGTTGACGGCCGTGCGATCACGGCCGAGCAAACGCCGGCCAATCAGGAGCGCTGGGGGGACTCCGGCCACAGCGCCGCCTGACAGCTCATTCTCGCCTTTATAACCAGCGCCCTCTCGGCGCATCGCGGCGGTTCAGGTGAGAAACATGATCGTTTGACTCATGGAAAAAACAGCAGCTTGATGACCAGAGCGGATAAACCGACGTAGAGCGCCCCCTTAATCCACCCTTCGCCTCGGTCGATGCTGGTGCGCGCCCCCAGCCAGCCACCAACGGCGTTGCCGACTGCAAGCGCCAGGCCGGCGGCCCAAAGCAGCTCTACCTGGCTGGAAAAAACCGCCAGCGCTATGACGGTATAAATCAGCACGATCAGCACCTTGTGCGCGTTGGTCCGAACCAGATCCAGCCCCAGCACGCGATGCAGGATCGGCATGAGGATGAAGCCGACGCCGATCTGAATAAAACCTCCCCAGGCGCCTGCCCCCACCATGCACAGATGGCCTGCCCAAAGGCGCTGACGAGAGATCGCCGCCCGGGCCTTGTCGGTCGCGGGACCGGCACCGCTTGAGCCGGTGGCCATCAGCACCATGACGCCGACCATCACCAGCGCCAGCAACCGGTTGAACCAAACGCCGTCCAGCTGGGTGCCAACAGCGGCGCCGCCGGCCGCGCCGATTGACGCCGCCGCCGCCAGGGTCAGGCTGAGCTTTAGGTCGCTGATTCCGGAGCGGAAAAAGGTGATGCTGGCGACAATATTCTGGGCTGCAATGGCAATCCGGTTGGTGCCATTGGCCACCGGCCCGGACACTCCCATGAAGAGCATCGCCGGAATCGTCAGGAGCGACCCGCCACCGGCCATGACGTTCATCCAGCCGGCGACAACCCCCACGGCGCTCAGGAGGCCGTACTGCCAGGGCGCGAACGCTGTCTCAGGGCCTGTCATCGTCTGATCGGTGCCGGCATTTTCGATGGCTAAGAGCCATTGAAAACGTGAGCCAAGTGAAAATCGCATTTTTCACTCGGCGATGTTGCCAGCACAATGACCATGGCCCATGGATGGCTATTTCAACATCCTACTAATGGGCTTCGTTCCAGTTGGGCCCGACCCCAGCCTCCACCAGCAGCGGCACGGTGAGCTCAGCGGCGCCGGCCATGCGGTCCATCACCCCACGCTTAACGTCCTCGAGCACCGGTTCCGCCACTTCGAGCACCAGCTCGTCGTGCACCTGCATCAGCACCGAGGCCTCGCCGGCAAAAGACTCTGTCAGCCACCGATCGACCCCGAGCATGGCGCGCTTGATGATATCTGCCGCCGTTCCCTGCATCGGGGCGTTGATCGCCGCCCGTTCCGCCGCCTGGCGTCGCTGGTAGTTGCGTGAATTGATCTCCGGGAGGTTGAGGCGGCGGCCGAACAGGGTCTCGACATAGCCAGCCTCATGGGCTTTTGCGCGGGTCTCCTCCATGTAGCCTTTGACGCCGGGATACCGCGCAAAGTAAACGTCGATGTATTCCTGCGCTTCCTTGCGGCCGATACCCAGCTGACGGCTCAGGCCGAAGGCTGACATCCCGTAGATCAGCCCGAAGTTGATCGCCTTGGCGGCTCGGCGCTTATCCGGATCGATGTCGTCCGGATCGCCGCCAAACACCTCCGCAGCGGTGGCCGCATGCACGTCCCGGCCTTCTTTGAAGGCGGTCAGCAGGCCGTCATCACCTGACAGGTGAGCCATGATGCGGAGCTCGATCTGGGAGTAGTCGGCCGCCACCAGGACCATGCCGTCGGGGGCGATAAACGCCTCTCGGATACGCCGCCCCTCCGGGCTGCGGATCGGGATATTCTGGAGATTCGGATCGTTGGACGACAGGCGGCCCGTTGCGGCAACCGCCTGATGGTATGAGGTGTGGATACGCCCGGTTTCGCCGTTGATCTGGAGCGGCAGGCTGTCGGTATAGGTGGACTTCAGCTTGTTGAGCTGCCGATGCTCCATCACGAGTCGTGGCAGCACGTAGTCGCGCGCCAGCTGCTCCAGGACTTCCTCGTTGGTTGACGGCTGACCCTTCGGGGTTTTGCGCAGCACCGGCAGCTCCAGCTCTTCGAACAGGATCTGCTGAAGCTGTTTGGGTGAGGAGAGGTTGAACTTGCGGCCGACCTCTTCATAGGCGGTCTGCTCCAGTTCGTGCATGCGCTCGGCGAACTCCTGACTGAGCTGACCCAGCATGTCTCGGTCCACCAGCACCCCCTTCTTCTCGATCCGCGCCAGCACGGGCGCCAGCGGCATTTCGATCTCTTCGAACACCCGCTTGAGGGGCGGCTCCTCTTCCAGCTTGGGCCACAGCGCATGATGCAGCTGCAGTGTGACGTCAGCATCCTCGCCGGCATATTCAGCGGCCTTGTCCATGGGCACCTGGTCAAAGGTAATCTGCTTGGCGCCTTTGCCCGCAATATCTTCGTAGTGAACCGTTTTCCGCGCCAGGTAGTGCTCCGCAAGCGTGTCCATGTCGTGGCGGAAGCCCGCGGCATTGACGACATACGACTCCAGCATCGTGTCGAAGCGCCAGTGTTCAACCACCAGACCATGACGGGCCAGCACCAGGGCGTCGTACTTGAAATGTTGACCGATCAGCGCGCATTCTGGATCGGCCACCAGCGGCTTCAAACGCTCGATAACCGCCTCCAGAGCCAGCTGTTCTCCGGCCCCGGCGCCGGTATGGGCAATCGGTATATAGGCAGCCTTTCCGGGCTCACATGCCAGGGAAACCCCGACCAGCTCTGCCACCATCGGATCGAGGCTGGTGGTCTCGCAGTCCAGCGCATAGAGCCCCGCAGCTCTGGCGTCAGCCACCCACCGATCGAGTGTCGCAAGATCGCGGACAATCTCCGTTTCCGTGGTTGCCGCCTCGCTGGCGGGATCTTCCTCGTCGAGGTCCGCCAGCCAGCGGCCGAAATCGAAACGGGTGAAAATTTCGCGCAGCGTGTCGCTGTCGGGCTCGCCCAGGCTCAGGCTGGCGCCGTCCACCTCGAGCGCCACATCAGTTTTGATCGTGACCAGTTCCTTGGACAGCGGCAGGGTCGGCAGCGCCTCGCGCAGGTATTCTCCGATCTTACCGCCGATGTCGTCCGCGGCCGCTATCACGCCATCGAGGTCGCTGTAGGCGTCGAGCCACTTGGTGGCGGTCTTGGGCCCGCACTTGTGGACACCGGGAACGTTGTCCACCTTGTCGCCCACCAGCGCCAGATAATCGATGATCTTCTCCGGACCAACGCCGAATTTGGCCTTTACGCCGTCGGGGTCCAGCACCGTGTTGGACATGGTGTTGACCAGCGTCACGCGCTCGTCGACGAGCTGCGCCAGATCTTTGTCACCGGTGGAGATCAGCACGTCCTGGCCCTGACTGGCGGCCTTGCGCGCCAGCGTGCCGATCACGTCGTCCGCTTCCACTCCGGCCACCTCGATCAACGGCCAGCCCATGGCTTTGATCATCCTCTTCAGCGGCTCGATCTGCACCCGCAAGTCGTCCGGCATCGGCGGGCGGTTGGCCTTGTACTGGTCATAGAGTTCGTTGCGAAAGGTTGGACCCGGCGCGTCGAACACTACCCCCAGGAGATCCGGGTGATGTTCATTGACCCAGGCTTTGAGCATATTGGCCACCCCGTAGAGCGCGCCGGTAGGCTCCCCTTGACTGTTGGTGAGCGGCGGCAGCGCGTGAAAGGCGCGAAAGAGATAGGAAGAACCGTCGATCAGGTACAGGGTGGGGTTGGCGGGCATGCTTTGGGCCTTTCGGGGCAGTTAAGTTGAAATGGTCAGGCGTAGGCGTCACATTATGATAGAGGTGCGAACGTCACGCGAATGGTGTAACCGATGAATATGCGAATACTGCAGAGCTTGGCCTTACTGCTGCTGGTGCCTCTACTGGGCCAGGCACAGCCCGCCAGCGAGGCGCAGAACGACGGTCAGCCGGGCGGTCCGGTGACGGAAGACGCGCCGCCGCCGCCGCTGCCGGCGCTGAAGAGCGCGCCAAAGCCTGACCCCAACGAGGCACCGATCGGCGATGTGCCCATTCCGCCCAAGGTCAAAAACAGCCAGGAGATTGTGCCGGCGGTGCGTATCACCACCGGTGACGACGGCCAGATCATCGAGGAGTACTCGAGCAACGGCGAGATCTATATGGTGAAGGTCACGCCCAAGAAGGGGCCGCCCTACTACTTCTTCGACTATGACGGCGACGGCATTATGGAGACCCGGCAGTTCGAGTCGGATTCGGGCGTGAAGCCGGTCCACTGGAAGCTGCTCGAGTGGGAATGAGCCACTAGCTCAAGTGGGCCGTGCGGTTGACCCGCAGGGCCAATAGCGCAGCCTGGGAGGGGATTTGATCGAGCTGCTTGACGGCCTGGCGAGGTGGTGCGGCCGCATCATTGCCTGGTTCACGCTGGCGATGGTGCTGCTGACGTGTGGTGTGGTCCTCGCCCGGTATGGCTTTGACGCCGGTTCGGTTGCGGTCCAGGAGCTGGTGCTTTACCTGCACGCCGCCGTGTTTATGCTCGGCGCCGGCTACACGCTACAGCACGACGAACATGTTCGGGTAGACATTTTCTATCGCCCGGCCCCCGCGCGGCGGAAACACTGGGTCAACCTGCTGGGCGTGCTGCTGCTGCTCTGGCCCAGCTGCGGCTTCATCCTGTGGAGTTCCCTCGATTATGTTGCCGCCTCGTGGGCCGCCAACCAGGGTGCTGGCGAAGGCTCGCGGGAGGCCGGCGGGCTGCCCTACGTTTACCTGCTCAAAACGCTGATCCCCATCGCGATGGGACTGCTGATGTTGCAGGGACTGGCGCTGGCCGCCCGCAGCATCCGGAGTTTGAAACGCGACGTGGACAACCCGTCGATTGAGCCCCCGCCGGCTGACGGCGATCGCTGATGGACGGGTTGCTCGCGCTGGTGCTGTTTGCCGCCGTCTGCCTGGTGCTGATGGCCGGGTTTCCCGTGGCGTTCACCCTGGCCGGCGTATCGCTCCTGTTTGCCGCTGTCGGCGCCGCCGCCGGCGTGTTTGATCCGGCATTCTTAAGCGCCGTCCCCAACCGTATCTTCGGGATCATGGGCAATGAGACCCTGCTGGCCGTGCCGCTGTTTGTGTTTATGGGCATCGTGCTGGAGCGGTCCAAGCTGGCGGAGGATCTACTGGGGGCGATGGCGGGTCTGTTCCACCGGCTGAGGGGCGGGCTGGGGGTTGCGGTGCTGCTGGTCGGCATGCTGATGGCGGCGAGCACGGGTATTGTCGGCGCGACCGTGGTCACCATGGGCCTGATGTCGCTTCCCAGCATGCTGAAGGCGGGCTACGACCCGCGCCTTGCCAGCGGCAGCATCTGCGCGGCGGGCACGCTGGGACAGATCATTCCGCCATCGATTGTGCTGGTGCTGCTCGGCGACGTAATTTCCAATGCCTACCAGCAGGCGCAGCGCGACCAGGGCATCTTTTCGCCTGAGACCGTGTCGGTTGGCGAGCTGTTTGCCGGCGCGCTACTACCGGGCCTGCTGCTGGTCGGTGCCTATATGGCTTATGTGCTCCTGGTGGCGCTGACCTCACCCGAGCGGGCGCCGCGGGCTGCTGACGGGGACGAACCAACGCCCGCGCTAGGAGAACTGCTGAAAGCACTCGCGCCGCCGCTCCTGCTGATTGTGGCCGTGCTGGGCTCGATTCTGGGCGGCATCGCCACGCCCACCGAGGCTGCGGCCGTCGGTGCCGCCGGCGCGCTGGCGTTGGCGCTACTGCGAGGTCAGTTCGGCCTGGACGCGTTGAACGGCACCATGCGCGGAACGGTGCGCGTGAGCGCCATGGTGTTTGCGATTCTGATTGGCGCAGCGGTTTTTTCGCTGGTCTTTCGAGGATTCGGCGGCGACGAGGCGGTTCACCGGCTGCTGACCGGCCTGCCGGGTGGAACGGTCGGGGCGCTGCTGGTGGTCATGGCGCTGATGTTTGTGCTCGGCTTTGTCCTCGACTTCATCGAGATCATTTTTGTGGTGGTGCCGATTGTCGGGCCTGTGCTTCTGACCATGGGCATCGATCCGATCTGGCTGGGCATCCTGATTGCCGTCAACCTGCAAACTTCGTTTCTCACACCGCCCTTCGGCTTTGCCCTGTTCTATCTGCGGGGTGTCGCCGCCAGCACCGTCACCACCGGCGATATCTACCGCGGGGTGCTGCCGTTTATCGCCATCCAGATCCTGGTGCTCGGTCTGATCGCCGCGGCGCCGTCCCTGGTCACCTGGCTACCCGAACGCATCTACGGCTAGGAGCTCATGATTAACTGGCTTTGTGCAAGCCACGATCGGCACAGGGACGTGCCGACATTTTCGATGGCTGCAAGCCCTCGAAAATGTGAGCCAACGGAAAATCACGACTCAAAGCTCGCGCATCATCCAACGGTTGCAGGCGTCGTGGCCGGTGGAACCCATCGGGCCATCCAGGTCGTCAAAGCCCTGCTTACGGTAGAGGTGGCGAGCCTGGTGCATCACATCCAGCGTTTCGAGGTAACACCGACGGTAGCCCAGCAGGCGGGCGGTGTGGATACAGTGCCTCAGTAGCTGCAGCCCCATCCCTTTGCCGCGAAGCTGCGGCATAAAGTACATCTTCTTGAGCTCGCAGATTTCCTCGTCACCCCCGACCAGCGGTCCGACGCCGCCACCGCCCAGCACCTCATCGTGGTCGTCGACGACCACAAAATAAGCGCTGCCGGAGCCCTGGTAGGCGGTGTACATGTCATTCACTTCCGGATCACCGATGGAATACCCACAGCCGACGGCGCCGTGCTCGGTCATCACGTCGCGAATCACTCGCGCCATGGCGGCTTTGTCGTCTGATCGGATCGGTCGAATGTGGAACGCTTCGCTCAGCCTCGCATAGCGCAGGGCTGAGGCGTACTGCTGCAGTCCTTCGAGGACACCCTCGCGCGCCTCGTCGGGAACAAACGCCAACGCCCGACGCACCTGGTCGTCCGCGCGGTCGTGGATTTCGTGGACTTTCTCGCGTCCGAGCTCGGTCAGCGAGAGGGGGCGACGACGCCGGTCACCGCCAGGACGCCCCGCCGCCACCAGCCCGGCGGTCACCAGTCGGTTGATCAGACGGCTCATGCTCGACTTCTCCAGCAGCATGATTTCCGCCAGCTCTGAGGCGGTGGCGGTGCCCCGCGACTCCAGCTCCATCAGCAGATGGCATTCCGGTACGGTATTTCCGGGAATACACCCGGAACCATCGACAACGCGGAATTCGCGCACTAAAGTACGGGCCGCTTGCCGTAAACCCTCGATCACTGGACCCATATGTATGTCTCACCCACCCAATTGGTTGTAGAATGCAACCATATGAGTGAGTTTTCAACTTTTGACCGCGAGCGCTTCGACCGTGACGGCTTTCTGCGGGTTCCAGGCCTGGCCGATCCGGCCAGACTGGCATCGATCCTCGAGCAGGTCCGCGTCGAGCTTGCCAGCCAGCCGATGGAGCTGGAAATCGACGTGGGTTATCCGGGTGCGCCGCGTAGCGAGGAAGACCGCGGGGCCTCAACACCCCGCCGGCTCCTTGCCGCCTTCGCCCGAAGCGGGGCTATCCAGGCTTGGGCCGCCGTCCCGGCACCGATCGTGAGTCAGCTGCTGGGCTCCCCCACGGTGTGGCTGAGCCAGGCACACCACAACTGCGTCATGACCAAGTATCCGAGCTATTCCAGCGATACCCTCTGGCACCAGGACGTCCGGTTCTGGGCGTTTGAGCCACCGCAGCTCGTGAACTGCTGGCTGGCGCTGGGCGAGGAGCGTACGGAAAACGGCGGCCTGCGGGTGATCCCAGGCTCGCACCGCTGGGACCTGGATCCCGCCCGGCTCGATCAAGGGTACTTTCTCGACCCGCAGCAAGCGGATAATGCGGCGGCCATCGAGGAGTCGATTCAGCTGGATCTTGAGCCGGGTGACGCACTGTTCTTTCACGCCGGCCTGTTTCACGCGGCAACGCGCAACCGCACCAACTCGGTCAAGCTCTCGCTCGTTTATTCCTATCATGGCGCTGGAACCCGGCCGGTTCCCGGGACGCGCTCAGCGGCGGTCGAAGAAATCCGTTTTGACTGCTGAAAGGCAGGACGCCGACCGGATCCGGTTTGTCCTGGTCCGACCGTCGGTGCCCGGAAACATCGGCGCCACCGCCCGCGCGATGAAGACGATGGGGCATCATCACCTGTGGCTCGTGTCCCCCGACACCGAGTTTCCGCATCGGGAGGCGACGCGGCGCGCCGTGGAGGCAGCCGACGTGCTGGCGCAGGCGACCGTTGTCGACACGCTGGCCGAGGCCCTGGCTGGCTGTCAGCTGAGCGTGGCGGTTTCCGCCCGGCGCCGGCATGCGGACTGGCCTATCCTGAGCCCGGGCGAGCTAAGAGAGCGGGTCAGCAGCGTTGAGGGCGAGTTGGCGCTGGTGTTTGGCCCGGAGTCCAGCGGTCTGAGCAACGAGGAGCTTTATCAGTGCCGCCTGCAGACCATCATCGCGTCGAATCCGCGCTGCCCGAGCCTCAATCTGTCTCACGCCGTGCAAATCTACGCCTGGGAACTCGCGGGTCATTTCGACCACCAGCCGACCGATCGCGTTGAACGCCCAACTCAGGAACAGCTGGACCATCTCCTGGGGGAGGTCGACAAGCTCCTGGAAGCACTCGACTTCGCCCCGGCGGGCCTCGAAGATCCGCGCCTGGCTGCTGTCCTGCAGCGTGCCGACCTGAAGCTCGCCGACTGGTCCCTCCTGGAGGGCGTTCTGCGCCGCGCGCTCCAGCGGCTGTCCACTCCCGCCACCGGTGACGAGATCTAGACGCCCAATCTCGCGGCCAGCCTCAAGCGGCCACGTCCGGACACCAACTTTGCTACTGTGACCCAGCCGGCGCCGGATGGGCCGGGCGAATCATTCTGTGCCTTCAGCAAAAGGACGCCTTATGCGCTTTCAGCACCCTGCGGCACTAGCCGCTTTCTTTAACGTCGCGCGCCGTTTCCGGCCCGCGGTCCGTCGGACTCTATGCCTCACCGCGGCGGTGCTGGCGGCCGGTCTGACGGCCAGTCCGGCCATCGCCCAGATCAGCGGCGCGGGCACAGGTCTCGTGAGCAATCTCGGCGAACCGCTTTGGCCAGAAACGCGCTACAACCCCCAGGTGCCGACCTTCGAGAAAGTGCTGGGTTACCGGGCCGGCGAGCGCATCACCTCCACAGCCGCGGCCAGGCGTTACTTTGAAGCGCTGGCGGCCGCTCGCCCTAAGCAGCTGCAGTTCTTCAGCTACGGCGAATCCTGGCAGGGCCGACCGCTCTATTACCTGGCGATCGGCAGCGCTGAAAACATTCAGGGCCTGGAGCAGTTTGAGGTCGACATGCAGCAGCTGGCTGATCCGACGACGGATAGCGAGACGGCGGAGAACCTGCTCTCCCGGCTTCCCGCGAGCGTCTGGCTCGCCTACAGCGTGCACGGCAACGAGATATCCCCGACCGACGCGGCGATGATGACGGCATACCATCTGCTGGCCGCTGACGAAGACCCGGTGGTCGATCAGATTCTGGCGGAGACCATCGTCTGGCTGACGCCGGTCCAAAACCCCGACGGGCGGGAACGGTTTCTGTTCAACTTCGATCAGACCCTGGGACTGACGCCGGATGCCGATCGACAGTCGGCGCAGCATGACCAGCCCTGGCCCGGCGGTCGGGTCAACCATTATCTGTTCGACCTCAACCGCGACTGGCTGGCTCTGACCCAGCCGGAAACGCGCGGTCACGTCGCAGCGCTGCGGCGCTGGCTGCCGCTGGTGTTTGTCGACCTGCACGAGATGGGGCCCGACGCCACGTATTACTTTGCGCCCGAGGCCGTTCCCTACAATCCGCATCTGGCGAGCGACCAGCGTGCCAATCTGGCCCTCTTCGGCCGCAATAACGCCCGCTGGTTCGATCGGTTCGGCATCGACTACTTCACCCGCGAGATTTTCGACGCCTTTTATCCGGGTTATGGCGCTTCCTGGCCGGCGTACTACGGCGCCGTGGCGATGACCTACGAGCAGGCTTCCGTCGGGGGACTGGCCATCCGGCGTCGCAACGGCAGCACCCTCACCTACGGCGACAGCGTCCGCAATCACTTTGTCACCTCGGTGTCGACCGCCCAGGCGACCGCCATTCATCGCGAAAAGCTGCTCCGGGACTTTCGCGCCTACCAGCTCAGCGCGGTCGCTGAGGGAGAGCGCGGCGTTCGGGAGTACCTGATCAGCAGTGCCGGCGACGCGTCAGCCGCGGACAAGCTGGCCGGCGTGCTGACGCAGCAGGGCGTTTCCGTACGACGGGCCATCGAACCGTTCAGTGCCTGCGGCGAGGAATACCCGGCTGGCAGCTACGCCGTCTCGCTGGCACAGCCGGCCAAACGGCTGATTCGGACGCTCCTCGATCCGCAGGTCGACATGGATGCCGAGTTCCTTGAGGAGCAGGAGCGCCGACGCAGCAAAGACTTGGGCGATCAGATCTATGACGTCACCAGCTGGTCGCTCCCGCTGATGTACAACGTGACAACCCGGCCCTGCCAGCGCCCGGCCAAAGGCGCTTTCGAGCCGGCCGGATCGGAATGGGTTCGGCCCGGGTCGCTCGAGAATTCTGGGGCCACCGTGGCGTATCTTGCGCCCTGGGGCACCCGCGCAGCGGCCCGGCTGCTCGCCGCCGCGTTGCGCGATGGCCTCCGAGTCCGAGGCAGCGATCAACCTTTTACGCAGAACGGTACCCGCTACCCGGCGGGCACGCTCATCATGCCGGTTGCCGGCAACCCGGTGGACCTCGGCGCCCGACTGGCAACGATGGCGCGACGCAGCGGCGCCACCGTAATCGGCGTATCCGACAGCTGGGTCGAGGAAGGCCCCAACTTCGGAAGCTTTAACGTGACCGATCTGCCGGCACCGCGCGTCGCCCTGGCCTGGGACAATCCGACGCGGATCTACTCCGCCGGCGCTGCGCGGTTCGTGATCGAACGCCAGTTCGGCTATCCGGTGACGCCGATCCGCAGTGACCGTCTTGCGCGGGCTGATCTGTCGGGCTACGACGTGCTGATCCTGCCAGAGACTTACTCGCCCTATGCCTCGGCGCTGACCGCAAGCCTCGATGAGTGGGTACGTGAGGGCGGCACGGTCATCGCCCTGGGTAATGCGCTGGATGCGGTGACGCAGGGCAAAGAGCCCCTGCTGTCGCTCAAGCGAGAATATGACCACCGCAGCCCACAGCCCGCCGGCGGCAACGGCGATGAAGAGAACGTCAGACCGGTTCCCGGCACGATGCTGACCGACCTCGCGCAGTATGAGGCCGCCATCGTCGCACCGGAACAGTCACCGGAGTACGTGCCGGGCGTCTTGCTCAACGCTGACGTGGAGAGTGAACACTGGCTGGCAGCGGGCGTTAAGCCGTCGCTGAACGTGCTGCTGCGGGGGAATCGGATCTACGCGCCGCTGCGGCGTGACCAGGGCACAACGGTGGCCCGCTTTGGCGATCCAGACTCGCTGCTGGTCAGCGGCTATCTGTGGCAGGAGAACCGCGAGCAGCTCGCATTCAAGCCTTTTGTCGTGGCTCGCCGCGTCGGGCGTGGCCACGTAATCGGGTTCACCGCTGACCCGAACGTCCGGGGTTATCTGGACGGCCTCAACGTGCTGTTTATGAACGCCGTGCTGCGCAGCGCCGGACACAGCGCCCGGCTCCGCTGAGACACTTGCGCCACCGCTTACGTCTTTAGGGAGACGCAGGCTAAGGAATCGGCGTCATGAGATCAGCAACCCCACGGATGGCGGTTGGACATCGCGTAAGGTCAATTATCTTCAGCGCCGGCGTTCTGTTGAGCGGTCCAGCATTCGCCGGCACTCCCGCAGCCCCGTGCAGCCCGGGCCTCGCTCCGCCCTCGCTGGAGGCCGGCGATCTGGGGCCCGCGCCGGCCGGCAACTTTGTTGAAATGTGCTTTTCGGTTGTCAACGATCGGCCGCACAGCCGCGATGAGATCGCGTTTTCGAGTCTGGCGCTCCCGGCTGCCTCCGGGCTGACGGACACAAGCCGACTGGCGGTGACGGCCGGCGGTCGACAGGTGGCTGCCCAGTTTTCCGTTCTTTCACGCTGGGGTGGACCGCTGGCTGACGACACTCGGCCGATTCGCTGGCTGCAGATATCGCTGCCGGTCGAGCTGGCCGCGCAGACCCAGGCCGACTACCAGCTGCGAATCTACGACCAGCCCCCGCAAACCGCTGACCCGCTGGCGGTTACCCTGACGGACGACAACGCCCGCTGGCTGGTCGATACCGGCGTCGCGCGCTTCCGCGTCGATCCGGAAGACCCAGCCCTGCTCCAGGAGCTCTGGACGGTGGCCGGCGGCAGCGCTGAGCTGCTGGTGCGCGGCGGCGTGCAGGCGGGGCCACGGCTGGTATTCCTCGATGACCAAAACCAGTCGGTGGCGCTCGGGGCACAGCCGTTCAGCGCCGTGCCACTGCCGGGCGGAGTGTTTGCCGATGGGTTTGAGGACCCCGTGACGGGCATCGGCGGCGAAGCCAGCCTGGCCGCCGCGGTGGTTGACCCCGGCAGCTTTGAGATTCTCGAAGCGGGCCCGGTTAAGGTCACGGTGGTGGCCCGCGGTCACTTTGTCGACCCGGGCGGTAACAGCCTTTGCCAGCCCGGCAATACAACCCCCTATGAAAGTCTGGGCTACAGCGTGGCGATGAGCTTTTTCCGCAACCGCCGAGACGTGGCGCTGGAGTTTGAGTTTCGCAACGAGTGCAGTGACGCCCAGTCGGGCCCCTGGACCGATCAGACACGCCGCGTCACCGAAGTGAGCTGGCAGTTTCCGCTGGCG
>JBCDKA010000115.1:0-13323 GCA_038747195.1 Pseudomonadota bacterium | reverse complement strand
GTTGCAGCCAATGGAGTCCAATTCGCAGCTTGTGCGAACAACCGCAAAGCTTTTGATTAGCTCACCCGCACTTAGAGTAGCCGCAGGCCAGGCAGGTCTCGCAGTTGTCCATTACGACCATCGCTTTGGTGTTGCATTTGCTGCAGAGCGTGGCTGACTCGGGATAGTTTTCGCCGTCGTCAGACGGTGCGGCTTGCGCGGCGGCTGCCGCGCCGCTTCGCTGATATTAGCCCTGCGCGATAGAGCGAAGGTGATTGCGCAGAATGCGATCAATGTGAACTGGGCGGCTGCTAAAAGTCTGCGGTCAAAGTCACGCCGACCACTCGGGAGTCGCCTGCGGTGTTGGAATCATCCAGTCGCCTTCGTGTCAGGTATTGGCGATCAAACAGGTTCCTTGCATACAGGTGCGCAGACCAGTGTTTCATGCGGTAACCGATGCAGGCATTGACGATGAAGAACGAGTCAGAGATCTGAGCTGGATCGTTGAAGATGCCCAGGAAAGACTGATCGGTAAAGCCGCCATCAAGGTCGAGATCAAATCGGTTGGTGAAGCGGTGGGCAACACCCACCGAGCCCGTCCACCGCGGGGCTTGCGCGAACTCGTTTCCTCGAAGGTTTTCCGGTTCGCCCGTGAGCTGATTGGCCGCGATAAAGTCCGATAATTCGGTGACCGCGTACGCAGCCGTAAGGTAGAACTCTGTATTGGCGGTCGGGGCGTAGGTCGTCTCGAGCTCAACGCCATAAAGCTTCGAGCTGCCCGCGTTATCCGTCAGCTGATCCAGGAAAGTCCCGGAGGGCCCGGGCACAACAACCTGCTGATCTTCCCAGTCGGTATAGTAGACATTCGCGTTGGCAGTCAGCGCGCGGTCGAGAAACTGGGAACGCAGGGCAAACTCGTAGGTTGTGGTGAACTCTGGGTCGAATTCATTGAGCCCCCCGGTGAGCAGGGTTTCCGCGCCGCCCGCTCGGTAGCCGCGCTGAACAGTGAAGCTGCCGCTCAAGTCTTCGTGCCAGCGGTACAGAATGCCGACCTTTGGCAAAAACGCATCGTAGTCAGCCTCCAGCAGCTCAGCCGGTAACGGCGGCAGCTCAAACAGCGGCGGGTCCAAGGTCAGCGTGCCATCGAGCAGGCTCTCCTGTTCCTCTCGGTCGAAACGGGCGCCGACCGTGAGCATCCAGCGGTCGTTGAGGTCGATCTCGGCCTCGCCGAAGACTGCGAGGTTGGTGATCTCCGAGTCCTCAGTGCTGTTGGAGGTGACCGTCACGCCAGGCGGGACCGGCAGAAAAACAAAGCCCGGAAAACTGGCGCCAAAAAGCTCATCATTCGTTCGCTTCGAGTAGAAAACGCCGACGTTGGCCCGAACGCGCTCCCCACCGTAGCTGGCGCCGGCCTCAAAGGAGGTGGTGTCCGCGACAAAGCTCAAACCGCCGGTCAGCGGGAGCGGGTCGACGGGCGCCGCCGAGATGAGCTGAAAGAAGTCGTTTTCGACGTAGGCTGCCTCCAGGTCGATATTCCAGCGGTCATTGACTTCATACCTAGCGCGCAGTGAGTACTGCTCATTTTCACCCTGGCCCTCCAGGGTTCCCGTGGACGCAATTCTTTCCTGTGGAAAGGGTGCTTCGTCCACCCGGAATCCGGGAAAGCTGTTATCTGCGCGGACGTAGGCGGCGATAATATCGAGCTGGTCGGTGGGTTGGACCCGAAACTTCAGGCGATAGGTGTCGAGCGACCGATCGCCCTGCTCCTCGCCGGTAAACGCGTTGCGGATGTCGCCCTCCGTTTCATAACTCTCTGCGCTGAGCCGGATCGCCGCCCGATCCCCGAGCGGGACGTTGACGGCCGCCGCGTAACGCCGCTCGTCCAGCGTTCCCTGGTCTACCCGCAGCTTGAATTCCTGACCAAAAATTGGATCAGCGGACCGGATGTGAATGGCGCCGGCCAGCGCGTTTTGGCCGGTTTGTGTGGACTGGGCACCTCGGAACACTTCGACCTGCGCCAGATCCCAGGTGCTGATTGGGCCGCTCAGCAGCGATCGTTCCGGAGGCAGACTTGCGCCGTCCACCATGATGTTGATTGTCGAGCCGGATCCGGCGCCACCGATTCCACGGCCAGAGACGCCCCTGATCGTGAATCCCAGCCGAGTTCCGGTCACGGTAACGCCCGGCGTTCGGTCGATAAGGTCGAAGAGATCGCGGCCCACGTCCCGATCTAGCTCCTCACCGGTGTATAGGGAAATACTGGACTGTGTGTCCTGCAGCGAACGGTTGATCCGCTCGCCGTACACCGTCAACTCAGCCAGCTTGTATCGTTCGGGCACGGTGTCAGGTTTTGACACGCCGGCGCCCGGGCTGACGGAAAAATCCACGTCGTTGATCGATGACATGATCAGCCCCGAACCCTCCAGCATGCGCTCAAGCGCTGCCGGCGCGGTGAACGACCCCGCGACCGCTCGGCTTTGCATGTCTCGAATGGCTGAGCCGCTGGCGGCGACCTGCCGCTGCGTCGCCCGCGCAAAGGCGTTCAGGGCGTCGGCCATCGGCTGGGCAGGAATATTCAGCTCGAAAATCTCCTCTTGCGACGGTTGGGCCAAGACCGCAGGCGGAACCAAGGCGCCTAGAAATGTCAGCAGCAGCGCCGCAGCGTGCAGGATTTGCGGTGCAGGTAGTTTGAGCAAGTTGCCTCTCCTTTGGGTGCTTTGGCGCGTCTGAGAAGGGTTCTCGAAGCGCGGCGCCATAACACGGTAGACGGGCGTCGATGGGGGTACCCGTAAAGGCGTTGAGCGTTGGTCAGGGGCGGGTGGGTCTCGGGCGTGAGATAACCAGTATGTTTGGCCTTTCGGTGCGGGCCGCCAGGCCCTCAGCCTGGATCACCGACAGCAGCGCGGCGTCGGCTCGATCGATAAAGAAGGTGCCGCTGACCGTGGCTCCGGTATCCCACAGGCGAGCCGTATCCAGTCGGTAGGAGGTGTACGGTTCAAGAATCTCGAGCGCCTCCAGCAGCGGTCGGTCTCGCAGGACAATCACGCCATCGCGCCACGTACCCAATTCCTCTGGGTTGAGGTCGATGATCTCGACGGACTGGTCCGGGGCGACATTGGCGCCCTGTGCCGCTCGAAGCGCGATGGGCTGGTTGCGGAGCGCCGTGAGCACCTCAACGGATCCTTCCATGACGCTGACGGTGACGCCGCTTGTGCTCTGCCGAACCACAAACTCCGTTCCCGTGACGCGGGTTGTAACGCTGCCGGTCTTAACGAACAGCGGTCGGTCTGGGTCTTTTGTCACGTCAAAAGCGGCCTGACCACGCTTTAGCTCAATGGTTCTTGCATCATCGGTGAAGCTAACGGTCACCTCGGTGCGCCAGTCGAGCCACACGGTGCTGTCGTCATCCAGCGTGAGCTGTTGGCGTTGCCGAGGGCCCGTTTCGAAGCGACTGGTTTGTGGCTGCGGCGCCGCCGCTATCGGGGCCGTCGCGACGGGGTCTTCCGGAGCAACCAGAACGGTGGCGAGCACAACCGCAGCAACGGCAATACCCGCCAGCGGGGCCACGCTCCGTTCGGATCGCGCCCATGCAACGCCCAGCCGCATTGACCATCGCTGCCGGCGCGTCAGCGCCGGGCGCGTCAGCTCGGGCACAACTGCAGCGAATCGCTCGGCGGCGACTGCCGCCCGCTCGTGGTCAGGTGACTGTGCTCGCCAGCTGGCCAGCGCCCGGCGGTTGTCCTCAGACGGAGTCGCTTTCGCTGCTTCGAGAAGCGCAAGCGCCTCAGCACGTAGGCCGTCGTCAGAATGGGAGGTTGGCACTATGGACATCCACTGTGCACCGAAAGCAGCTTTAACTATACCGATAAACGACTGTCAGCAAGGGCAGCCGTAAGGCGGATGTTAGTTACCGAGGGTTTCAACCTCGACCGCCGCTAAACACCGGCGCCGGGCTTTAGTCAGGCGCTTTTCCACGCTCGACACGTGAACGTTAAACCGCTCGGCGATGGCGCGCTGGGTTAACCCGTCGAGGTAGTGAAGGCGAAACATCTCCGCCGTAAGCGCTGGCAAAGTGCTGAGCGCACCCTGGATCTGCGCGAGCGTTAGCGCCAGCTCCGGTGACTGTTCAAGGCCCGCTGTCTGCAGCTCCGCCTGCGACTCGTAATCCGCTCGAACGTTTCTTGCGCGGTGCTGGTCGATGGCGGCATTCCGAACGACTCGCTGGAGAAAGTGTCTCGGCTCCTGAACCGTCGGTGGCCGTCTTAACAGCTTTTCGGCCACGGTCTGCAGCAGATCGTCAGCGTCCGCCTGATTGTTGGCGAGACGCTTCGCATAGCGACCGATCGACAGTTCGCGGAGCATGTCAAAAAGACCGTTATTGGTCGTATCAGCGTCAGACGACAACGAGACTGGCCTTGAAGCGGAGGACGGTAACGGTTGTAATTCAATTGAGAAGCATTTGCAATATAGCTTGGAGAGAGCTCCAGCTGCGGCCTCCTCGCGAATCAGCAAGGGAAGTCGCCGAGCATGAGTAAGCGGACTGCCATGACTGATATCCACAAGAAGATGTTCCCGAAACGGCCAGGCTACGCCGCGGCTTGTATGAATGACTGAAGCCATGTCCGTTATTGTCAGCATTTTTTTGACCGTTCTCTCGGCTGTCGCCATCCACGCAAGCGTGCGCTACGCGACTGACAGGAGGCGCCGGGGGCTCGCGCTGCTCGGGCTGTTGAGTCTTGGCGTGGCGTTCTACTTTGGTCGGGCGCTTGGTGGATTCTGGTCCGGGTTTTACACGCTGCTCGCGGTCTTCATGCTCGCTACCACCATTTCCCCCTGGGCCGACATGCTGCTGAGGGAACGTCGTGGTCGCTAGGTCGTTTGTCGCGGTGTTGCTGTCGGCGCCGGCGACGGTGGCGCTGGTTGGGCTCTTTCTGGTTGCGACCCCGCCCGTCGCCGCGCTTAGGCTGCCTTCCCTCCTGATGGTTTTCCCGCTCTGGATTGCCATTGCTTGCCTGAGTTACCTAATTCCAACGGCCAAAAAGGCCGCAGCGGTTCTCATTGGGATTTCTGTGGTGGGTTTTGGGTTGATTGAAGTCTTGAAGATGACAACGGTTGGTGGCGCATGAAATCACTCACGCTCAAGACGTTTACCAGTGTGCACACGTGGACGGGTCTAGGGGCGGGGCTGGCGCTGTTCATCGCCTTCTATACCGGTGCGATGACCGTTTTTTTCCACGAGCTGGAGGAGTGGGACAGCTACTCCAGCGTTGTTGTCGACGAGCAGGACTACGCCGTCGCGCAGACGCTGATCGATCGAGTGCTCGAGGTCGATCCGGGCGCGGCGGAGAACTTTCGCGTCTATCCATCGTCACCTGAACATCCCGGCCACGAGCTGCACTGGTTTGAGCGCCAGGACAATGGTGAGTTTGAGCGCTATGAATACCGGCTCACGGCGGGCGGAGAGCTCAACACGGAAAAAGACAACGCCCACCTGGCCGGCTTTATCTATCGGCTGCACTACACCGCTGGGCTCCCGTCCAGCTTTGGGCTCTACGTGCTCGGCATCATCTGTTTGATTTACGGCATCGCCATCGTTTCGGGCCTCGTCATCTTCATTCCAAACTTTCTGAAAGATCTGCTGGTCATTCGTAAGGGCAAGAACAAGAAGCGGTTCTGGCTCGATACCCACAACGTGGTCGGCGTGATCTCACTGCCCTGGCACTTTATGTTCGCCTGGAGCAGCGCGCTGCTGGGGATTGGCATATTTATCCTGGCTCCGTTCCAGCTTGCCGTCTTCGAGGAGGACCTGCTGGAGCTGATTGGCAGCGAGCTGGGCGTCGTTGCGCCGCTGGAGGCCAGCGGTGAGGCTGCGCCGATGATTTCTTTTGCTGAAGTCATGGCGGCCGCTGAAGGACATCTGCCCGGCATGGTGCCGCGTCAGGTCCGCTATACCAACGCCGGCGATGGTAACGCCACAGTCAATGTTTTTGGACGGGTGAACGAAGGAACCCTCTCGGCCAATGCTGGAGTCATGCTGAACGCGTCAACCGGCGAGCTGCTCAGCATGAATCATCCGGCTGACGCCGGCGTTGGCGGCACGATGTATAGCGGACTGCTTTCCCTGCACTTTGTCGACTTTGGGGGCATTACAGCGAAATGGGTCTATTTCTTTCTCGGTCTCGCGGGTGCTTACCTTTTCTATTCGGGCAACCTGCTCTGGGTTGAAACGCGCCGGCGCCGCAGAAAAACCGAGCAGCCCGGCACGGGGTATTTCCTTGCGCGGCTAAACAGCGGCGTGTGTATCGGCTGCATGGCTGCCGTCTCAGCAGCTTTCCTGGCGAGCCGCGGAGTGGCCGAACTGCCGAATCGGGCCGAACTGACGGAGCTGGCGTATTACGTCGTATTTCTCGCCGCAATCGCCTGGGCGTTCTTTCGATCGGTAGCCAACGGGGCCCGGGACCTGCTTTACCTGGCGGCCGTGTGTTCAGCCGCTATCCCGGTTTTCGACGCCGTGTTGATCGGCATGCCGATCTGGAGCAGCCTCGCCGGCGGCCACTGGCCGCTGTTCACCGTGGATTGCCTGGCCCTTGCCGGCGCGGTGGCCTTCTGGCGCATGGCGCGAGGCGTACATCGGCGGTCTCGCGAAGGCGATCCGAACAGTGTCTGGATCAACGCCTCTCGGGCTTCGCGTGCTTCACTACCCGAGGTTACCAGCCCCAATCCGTCTGCATGAGGATCAGGCAAGCTCCGAAAGGCTAAGCAGCTTTCGGCGCAGGTTCTGGGGCACTCTGCCCCAAAGAATCAGACCATCAGCCGCACTTGGAGTAGCCGCAGGCCAGGCAGGTCTCGCAGTTGTCCATTACGACCATCGCTTTGGTGTTGCATTTGCTGCAGAGCGTGGCTGACTCGGGATAGTTTTCGCCGTCGTCAGACGGTGCGGCTTGCGCGGCGGCAGCGGCGTCCTTGGCTTCGATTTCTGCTCGCTTCTCCGCCAGCATCGCTGCCTGGGCGGGGTCCTCTGGCTCATCCTTGATCAGGCCGATCACGCGCATGTGGTGCTCCACCACTGCGCCGATCTCTGCCACCAGCGAAGGCATGAACTTGCCGCCGGTCTTGAAATAGCCGCCGCGAGGGTCGAATACCGCCTGAAGCTCGGAGGTCAGGAACGTGACGTCCCCGCCTTTTCTGAACACGGCTGACATCACGCGCGTCAGGGCAACGATCCACTGAAAGTGATCCATGTTCTTCGAGTTGATAAAAATCTCGAAGGGCCGTCGGGACTCGTGCTCGGTTCCCTTGTTGAGGATGATGTCATTGATGGTGACGTACAGGGCGTGCTCATCCAAGGGCGTGCGAATCTTATAGGTGGCGCCCTCCAGGCAATCGAACCCGTCCGGGCGCTCGACCTTTTCGGTCATGCGGATCACTTCGGCGCCGCTGTTGGTTTTCTCTTTGGCAGTGGTATCGGGCTGAGACTCGGATTCCGGGGTCAGAACTTCGTAGCCGACAATTTTGCTGGCGATTTTTACAGTCATGGTTTTACTTCCGGTGTTTCATGCTGCGGCCGGAATGGCCGGCCGCAGCTGGTTGATTGCGTGAGGTTAAGCGGCGCCGACTAAAACTTACCGTAATAGCCTTCTTTCAGCGCATCAAACAGATTGGCCGCGGAATGGGTTTCACCGTCGTACTCAATCTCTTCGTTGCCCTTAACCTCGACCGTGCTGCCGTCATCCAGCGTGAAGCGGTAGGTCGTGTTCTCCAGGTCGTCTTCTTTGACCAGCACACCCTGGAACGCCTCGGGATTGAAGCGGAACGTGGTGCATCCCTTCAGCCCTTTCTCGTGTGCGTAGGTGTAGATCTCCTTAAAGTCTTCATAAGGATAATCGGTGGGCACATTGGCGGTTTTGGAGATGGATGAGTCCACCCACAGCTGGGCTGCCGCCTGGATGTCGACGTGCTGCTTAGGAGTAATGTCATCAGCGGTGATGAAATACTCCGGCAGGCTGTTCTCGGGATCATCGCTGAACGGCATCGCGTCATCGTTGATCAGCGACCGGTAGGCCAGCAGCTCGAACGAATACACCTCCACCTTTTCTTTGGTCTTGCGCCCTTCCCGAATCACGTTCCGGGAATAGTGGTGGGCAAAACTCGGCTCGATGCCGTTTGACGCGTTGTTGGCCAGCGACAGAGAGATTGTCCCGGTCGGCGCAATCGACGTGTGGTGGGTGAAGCGGCAGCCTTCCTCGGCAATCGAGTCGACCAGCTCCGGCGCCACCTCGGCGACACGCTGCATGTAGCGGCTGTAGCGAGCGTGAAGCACCTTGCCGGGAATCTTGTCGCCGAGCTTGTAGCCGTCGCGCATCATTTCCGGGCGCTTGCGCAGCATCTCTGCGTCCACCGCAAAAAGCGTGTCCATAATCGGCGCCGGCCCTTTCTCCCGGGCGAGCTCAACGCCCGTTTCCCAGCCCGCCAACGCCATCTCCTTGGAGACGGTCTCGGTGAATTCGACCGATTCGGGTGATCCGTATTTCATGCCCAGCAGCGTGAGCGTTGAGCCCAGCCCCAGGAAGCCCATGCCGTGGCGGCGCTTGTGGCGAATCTCTTCTTCCTGCTGGCTTAACGGGAGGCCATTGATCTCCACCACGTTGTCCAGCATCCGCGTAAAGACTCGGACCGTCTCCCGATATTCGTCCCAGTTGAACTCGGCTTTGTCGGTGAACGGGTTTTCCACGAACCGGGTCAAGTTGACCGAACCCAGCAGGCAGGAGCCGTAGGGCGGCAGCGGCTGCTCGCCACACGGGTTGGTCGCCCGGATGTTTTCGCAGAACCAGTTGTTGTTCATCTCGTTGACGCGGTCGATCAAGATGAAGCCAGGCTCGGCAAAATCATAGGTTGAGGACATGATCATGTCCCAAACCCGCTGCGCCGGTACCGTCGAGTACACCTTACAGGCCACCAGGCCCAGGTCGTTTCGGACGTATCCCTTCTCCAGCGGCCAATCGCGCCAGACCACCGCTTCCGGATCGGTGAGATCGACGTCATCCGCTTCTTTTTCCAGAATCGGAAATACCAGCGGCCACTGCGCGTCCGTTTTCACCGCCTCGATAAAGTCGTCCGTGATCAGCAGCGACAGGTTGAACTGGCGCAGCCGGCCGTCTTCCCGCTTGGCCCGGATGAACTCGCGGACGTCTGGATGAGACACGTCGAACGTCGCCATCTGCGCGCCGCGGCGGCCGCCGGCGGAGGAGACGGTGAAACACATCTTGTCGTAGATATCCATGAACGACAGCGGGCCGGACGTGTAGGCGCCAGCGCCCGAGACGTAAGCGCCGCGGGGACGCAGGGTGGAGAACTCATAGCCGATGCCGCAGCCCGCTTTCAGCGTCAGGCCGGCTTCATGGACCTTGTCCAGGATGCCGTCCATCGAATCGGTAACCGTCCCCGATACCGTGCAGTTGATGGTCGACGTTGCGGGCTTGTGCTCTAGCGCGCCCGCGTTGGAGGTGATCCGGCCGGCCGGAATGGCGCCTCGTCGCAGGGCCCACAGAAACCGCTCGTTCCAGTAGGCGCGCTTTTCTTCCCCTGACTCGACGTCTGACAGCGCCTTGGCGACCCGTTTATAGGTTTCATCGATCGACGCGTCGATCTCCTCGCCGGTTTTGCTCTTCAAACGATATTTCTTATCCCAGATATCAACCGACGCGGGCTGAAAAGCGATATCGGACACGCCATTAGGCACGGCCTCGAGACGGACGCTGCTCATTTTCCGGACAATTCTCCCTGAAGCCCCACAGACCGGGGCAACACTATCTCTAGTTATTTATTTGAGTTATAGACACAAGATGTTGTGTCTTGGCCCCACAGTAGTCCTGAGGGGGCTAATTGTCAAATTATATTTATCCAATAAAAACAGATAGATAGAATTTCTTTGCAGAATCTTATTGAAAGAATCAGGGGACGCCTACGGAGAATCAATCACTTAGCGGAAATACGCCTCGTCGGAAGCCGATCCGGGCATTATGCCCGGATCAATCTCACGATTTTGTGGTCCCAGTAAGGGTCATTTTCCAGGTAAGACGCCCATGTTTCGCAGCATTTCTGCCATCGTTATTTTGCTGATTCTGTCCTCCGCCGGCCAGGCCCAGGCCGTTCTGCCGGCGGCGGTTGACGGTCAGCCGCTCCCGTCGCTGGCGCCGGTACTGGAGCGCGTCACCCCGGCGGTGGTCAACATCCATTCCCGCACTCGGGTGAAGGTGCGCCAGCCATTCGGTGACGATCCGTTTTTTCGACGCTTTTTTGGCATGCCGCGAGAGCGCGTCAGCCAGAGCCTGGGCAGCGGTGTGATTGTCGACGCTGAGGCAGGCCTGGTGCTCACCAATAACCACGTGATCGATGGCGCCACCGAGATTCAGGTCACGCTACACGACGGACGCACCTTTGAGGCTGAGCTGGTGGGGACCGACGCGGCCACCGACGTGGGGTTGATCCGGATTCCGCCCGAAGACCTCCTGGCGCTGCCGCTGGCCACCGACTTCAATCTGAGGGTGGGCGACTTTGTGCTCGCCGTGGGTAATCCGTTCGGCCTCGGTCAAACGGTCACCTCAGGCATCGTCAGCGCCCTGGGTCGGCGCGGGCTGCGGGGCCTGAACTTCCAAAACTTCATTCAAACCGACGCGTCGATCAATCCGGGCAACTCCGGCGGCGCGCTGCTGAACCTTCGCGGTGAGCTGGTGGGGGTCAATACGGCGATTTTCTCCCCCAGCGGCGGTAACGTCGGCATCGGCTTTGCGATCCCCGCCGACATTGCCGCCAACGTCATGAGTGACCTGGTTGCGTTCGGAGCCGTCCGCCGAGGCCAGCTGGGCGTCACCCTGCAGGCATTGAACCCCGAACTGGCGGAGGCCCTGGGCATGGGCAAGAGCGCTTCGGGCGCGGTGATTACCAAAGTGCGTAAGGACTCTCCGGCGGAGCGTCTCGGCCTGGAGGAAGGTGACGTGATCGTCGCCCTCGGGGGTGAAGCCGTCACCGACCCCGACGGGTTCCGCAACGCTGAGGGGCTGGTGCCGGTGGGCCAGGAAGTGCCGCTGACGGTAGTTCGCGAAGGCGAAACCGAAGAGCTGACGGTGGTGCTGGAGGAGACCGCGCTGACTGAAGTGGACGGCAGCGTGCTGCATCCGCTGCTGAGCGGAACCCGACTTCGGCAGCTGGACGGTGAGCTGGCTCAGCGGGTCGGCGTTGAAGGCATCGTGTTTACCGAGCTGTCGCGGCGCAGCCGAGCGGCGCGAGCTGGCCTGAAGCCAGGTGACCTCGTACATCGAGTCAACCGCAAGCCGGTGGCGACCATCGCCAATGCACAAGAGGAAATGGACCCGGATTCTGACTCGCTGGTGCTCAGCGTGCTGCGGGGCGGCCGCAGCTATCTGGTGGTGATCGAGTAGGCTGCTTACTCGGGCGCAAGGACTGTCGACGACAATTGTGAGCCTGGGGCGAAACGGCGTGGTACATTAGAGGCGTTGCGCGTGGGGGTTCGCGCGGCAAACCACTTGACCGTTTCACGAGAACAGAGCCGGGTCTGCAGAAGCCCGGCTGGAGCGTACATGACATCAGCAGCTCGTTTCGCTGCCCGTCTGGCTTTTGTTGCGCTGTTCAGCAGCGGTTGCTGCCTGGCTCAGGGCCTGCAGATTGCTGCGGACCCAGCCAGCGAACAGGCTTTCTTGTCCAGCTTGATCGAATACAGTGCCGGGCGCAGCGGCGCCAGCTATGAGCTTGAGGTGGTGCCCACCGAGCTTGGGCTGCGCAAGGCCGCCACGGGGGAGGTGGACGTCGCCGGCACCTCGCGAGCGGCGCGACGCGACGATCGTCAGGAGCGCCAGGTCGAGGTGTTTCCCGTTGCCTGGGACGCGCTCGTGGTCATCGTGCACCCGGAAAACCCGATTCTGAACATGCGGCTGCAGCAGCTGGCGGACATCTACCAGGGCTCGCTCACTCGCTGGGATCAGCTGGGGGGAGAGCGCGTCGCCATCGATCTGCTCGCGCACGAAAACTCGCTCGACGGTGTGGCTTTTAACCTGGGTGACCTGATTCTGCGTCAACCCGGGGCAACGCTGGCAGCGACCCGTCGGTTCAAGACCAGCGAAGAGATTATCGCGGCGGTCGAAAGCGAGCCGCGGGCGCTTGGCGTGGTCAACTACTCTGCTGCGCGCAAGCGCCGGCTCAAGCTGCTGCTGGTTGAGGGTGTTGCCCCGGCGATCAGCAATATCCAAAGCGGCGATTACCTGCTGTATTTCCCGATGTATCTGGCGATCCGGAGCGATGCGGTAAACCGGCGAGACATTCGACAGTTCATTCGGATGGCGACCGGCACCGCCACCCGCCGGATCCTGCGCCGCAACGGGGTGGTGCCGTACAACGACGGGCTGGGGCTGGCCTCGCGGCAGCTCGAACGTACGCGTCTGCTCAACGGGCTGAAGTCCAGCCAGTAACGCGTCCAACACCACCATGCCCATCAAGGCCCTTTCCTTTGACCTGGACGACACGTTCTGGCCGATTGCTCCCGTCATCGAGCGTGCGGAGCGACGGATGCAGCAGTGGATCGTGCGACGACACCCCGATCTGGCGCCGAGGCTGGACCCGAAGGTGCTGCGCGAACTCCGCGAGTCGGTGGCCACCGACCATCCCCACCTGGCCCACGACCTGTCGGCGATGCGCCGGATGACGCTGAGCTTGGCCATGCGCCCGGCAGGCTGTGACGAGAAAGACGTGGAGTCAGCGTTTCAGGTGTTCTGGTCCGCCCGGAACGAGGTCCAGCTTTTTCCCGATGTCCGGCCGACTCTGCGGGCGCTGCACCCGGCCTACCGCCTGGTGACCATCACCAACGGCAACGCGGACATGCATCGGATCGGGCTTGGCGAGGTGTTTGAGCACCACGTGAAGGCCGCGCAGGTCGGCGTGGCCAAGCCGGCGCCCGCAATTTTTGAGCATGCCCTGGCGGCCCTGGAGCTGGCGCCCCACGAGGTGCTCCACGTCGGGGACCATCTCGAAGCGGACGTTGCCGGCGCTTTGCGGGTAGGCATGCGGGCGGTCTGGCTCAATCGGGAGCAGCGGTCCGGGGGGCTGCAGCAGGTTCCGGTCATACGATCCCTCACAGAGCTGCCGGAGCTGCTGGAGACGCTCTAGGCGACGCTGAGTCTCGGCCGCTTGGCACAGAGTTTGGACTTTACCTTCGGTCGGTGCGCCAGGCCGCCAACGCTCGGCGACGGCGTTGCTCGGCTTGGCAAGCAAGGGCCACTGCCAGCACAATAGGCCCAGGGAGCCGAAAGCGCTTCACACCTCGGCAGGCACAGT
>JBCDKA010000114.1:0-13384 GCA_038747195.1 Pseudomonadota bacterium | reverse complement strand
TGCCGTCACGGAGGTGGCGGCCGATGAGTGTGTGCAGCTTGCGGATCTCAACGTGACCGACACCGGGTCCGTGCGGGAATGCGCGGCGTCGATCGGGCACAAGGTGGACATTCTCATCAACACGGCCAGCCACGTACGCCCCGGCGGTGCGCTCGACCAGCCGCTCGTCGAAGCCAGACGCGAGATGGAAACCAACTACTTTGGCCTGCTGCGGCTGCTGCAGTATTTTGCGCCGGTCATGCGTAGCCGGGGGGCAGACGGCACTAACAGTGCCGCCTGCTGGACCAATCTGCTGTCGGTCTACGCACGGTCCAACTGGCCGGCCTACGCGACTACTTCTGCAAGCCAGGCTGCTGCACTGTCGCTGGCCCAGGCTGCCCGCGCAGAGTTTGTCGGCAGCGGCGTGAAGGTGATGAACGTGTTTCACGGGCCTCTCGAAGACTCTTGGTATGAGCCGGTGTCACCCCCGCTGGTCACGCCCGCCAAGCTCGCCAGCGTGACGGTCAAGGGTCTGTGCGAGGGGCTGGAGGAGGCCGTGGCCGGGGATATCGCGACGGATGTCGTCAACCGCTGGCGCGAGGATCCGGGGGTGCTCGAATTCGAGCTGCAGCACGAGCGGGAGGTGGACTGATGGGTGCGCTCGCAACGCTGGCCCAGGCGATGGCCGGCGGGTCAGTTCGAACGGTGGACCTGACCTTTACGCTGGACCCGGACTTTCCGGTGCTGGTGCTGCCCCAGGAGCTGGGTCAGTGTGAGCCGTTCCGGGTCGAAGAGGTGTCGCGCTATGACGCGCGGGGCCCGGGCTGGTACTGGCAGAACTTTACGTGCAACGAACATACCGGGACTCACTTCGACGCGCCGATTCATTGGATCAGCGGCCGCGATCTTCCCAACAATTCGGTTGACACCATCCCGGTCGAGCGGTTTGTTGCGCCGGCGGTTGTCGCGGATTTTTCCGCCGAATGCGCCGCCGACGAAGACTTTGTTCTCACCGCGGCTCACGTTCAGGCCTGGGAGGAAAGCCACGGGAAAATTGCGGCGGGCAGCTGGTTTCTGTTCCGCACCGACTGGTCTAAGCGAGAACCCGCCGCTTACCTCAATCTGCGCGGAGACGGAGCCCATTCTCCGGGTCCGGATGCGGGTGCGCTCGAGTACCTGATCCACGAAGCGGGTATTGTCGGTTTTGGGGTGGAAACCATTGGAACCGATGCGGGCCAGGGGGAGCATTTCGATCCGCCCCATCCCGCTCATCTGCTGCTGCACGGCAATAATCGCTACGGCCTGCAGTGTCTGCGTAATCTGGATCAGCTGCCCCCGGTGGGCGCGATGCTGATCTGTGCGCCGCTTAAAATCAAGCAAGGCTCGGGCAGTCCGCTGCGGGTTCTGGCGCTGGTGGAGGAAACACCATGAGTCAAGCAACGCAGGGTGTCACTCTGGTGACCGGAGGCAATCGTGGCATCGGCCTGGCGATCACTCAGACGATTCTGGAAGAAGGCGGTGAGGTGGTGTGCGTGTCGCGGCAAGCGCCGGAGCTTCAGCATGAGCGTCTGCACAGCGTCGTCGTCGATCTCGGTGATCGGGAAGAAACGAAACAGGCGGTGGGGGAGATCAACGCCAACCACCAGGTGCTCAACATCGTTCACAACGCCGGCGTGATCCGACCAGCGCTGATCGAAGACGTGGCCTTGACCGACCTGGACTATCTCACCGAGCTTCACCTGGCAACGATGGTCACGCTGGTTCAGGCGTCGCTGCCGGCGATGAAAGACGCCGGCTACGGTCGGATTGTCGGCATCTCTTCGCGGGGCGCGTTGGGGCTTCAGACTCGCACCAACTACGCGGCGACCAAGGCTGGCATGTTCGGCATGCTCCGAACCTGGGCGCTTGAACTGGGGCCGTCGGGTATCACGTCCAACTGTGTAGCCCCGGGGCCGGTGGTGACCGATATGTTTGATGAAATTATGGGTGATGACGAGCAGCGGGTGAACGCTCTAGCGGGCAGCATTCCCGTGCGGCGTCTGGGTGCCGCGGATGACATCGCTCACGCCACCCGCTTTTTTCTGAGTCCGGCTGCTGGCTTTGTGACCGGCCAGGTGCTCTACGTTTGCGGCGGTGCCAGCATCGGTACCGTGGTGATCTGAACGATGCTATGCAATAACGAATTTGTGTGAGGGGAACGCTATGAGTGAACTTCAGCCTGCCTACCGGCAATCCGAACTGTCAGAACTGGTTGAGCATGATCGAGTTCATCGCAGCATTTACACCGACCCCGAGATCTTCGACCTGGAAATGGCCCGGATCTGGGGAAAGACGTGGATCTACGTCGGGCACGAGAGCCAGGTCGCCAACCCCGGCGACTACTACACAACCACCGTCGCCAGCCAGCCGGTGATCATGTCACGCGATCACGACGGACAGCTGCACGTGTTGTTCAACCGATGTGCTCACAAGGGCGCCCAGCTTGTCGGGGATGAGTGCGGCAACCTCAAAGAGTTTCGCTGCTGCTATCACGCGTGGCGCTTTGCAATGGACGGCCGCTGCGTCTCGATACCGCTGGAGGAAGGCTACGCCGACGCGGGCTTCACCAAAGACGATCCGGCGGCCAGCGTGCGGAAGGTGCCGCGGGTCGGAAGTTACAAAGGGTTTGTGTTCGCGAGCCTCAGCGAGGAGGGTCCGGATCTGGAAACCTGGCTCGGCGGGGTTGCGTCTTCGATCGATAACATGGTGGATCGTGCGCCCGAGGGAGAGCTCGAGGTGGTGCCCGGCGTGATGCGCTACGAGCACGACAGCAACTGGAAATTTTTTGTCGAGAACCTCAACGACATGATGCATCCGATGATTGTTCACCAGTCGTCGAGCCTGACGGCGCGGGTGGTCGCCAAGCGCGAACTCGGGAAAGACGCGCCGCTGCCGCCGGCACTCGAGATCATTTCGCCCTTTACGCAGAGCTACGCGTTCTTTGACGATATGGGGCTCCATGCCTTCGACAACGGGCACGGCTATTCCGGCGGAAAAAACAGCATCCACGCGGCCTATTCCGACGTTGAGGCCTACAACGAGGCGATGAACGAAGCCTACGGTGAGGAGCGAGTGAAGCAGATTTTTGCCGTCAATCGTCACAACACGGTGTTCTATCCGAGCCTGACCATCAAGGGCGCCATTCAAACGATCCGGGTGGTCAAGCCGGTAGCGGTCGACAAGACCATTATCGAGTCGTTCACGCTGCGGCTGAAAGGCGCGCCCGATGAGCTGCTCAAGCGCTCGATTCTTTACTGCAACCTGATTAACTCGTCGGCCAACCTCGTCGGCCCGGACGACCAGGAGGCGTATCTCCGCCAGCAGGAGGGCCTTAAGACGCAAGGCAACGACTGGATTCCGCTGAGTCGCGATATCAACAGTGATGAGGAGCTAGAGCCGGGTCACTACTACGCCAAAGGCTCGAGTGATCTGGCCTTCCGCAACCAGCTCAAGGCGTGGAAGCAATACATGCTGGCGGAGGACTGACATGGCGCTACCCGATACGCTGCTGTTTCAGCATCAGGTTGAACAGTTCGTCTACGCTGAGGTACGTCTCCTGGACGAGCGGCGCTGGGAAGCCTGGGAGGCGCTGTTCGCCGAAGAAGGGACCTACTGGGCGCCGGCGGCCCACGACCAGCCTAATCCCGAGGAGCATGTGTCGCTCATCTATGAAAACGCGCTACTGCGCAAGGTTCGTCAACAGCGCTTCAAACACCCCAACGCGTTTTCGCTGCAGCCCTTTCCCCGGACATCACACCTGGTCTCCAACGTCATGATCGACCAGGAGGCAACGGACACATCGCCGTTGGTGGTCAGCGCGCGCTTCATCATGCACGAATTCCGGCGCGGCCAGCCCAACAGCTATGCCGGCGCCTATCGCTACGAGCTGGTGACAAACGACGGCGGGTTCCTGATCCAGCAGAAAAAAGCAACGTTGGTGAACTGCAACGGAACGCTGACCAGCAGCGCCATGTACTTTTAAATGCGCTGATCTGATTCTACGAATTAAAACTACGCGCCGCCGGTGGCCGCACTGTCCCCGGTGGCAGCCAGCATTGCGCGGATTTCATCCGGAATGGTGGCCGACTTCAGATTGCCGTCTTCCTGAATTCTCGCGTAGATCCGGGTTGCGACACCCTCGGTAATTAGCTGTCCCGAGTCGATGTTGACGGCTCGACACTGCCACTGGATGGTCGCTCGCCGCATTTCGGTGAGCTCGATCGTTGAGCGCACCCGGTCACCATAGGCCGCGGGTCCGATAAAACGGAAGTTGATTTCGCCCATGACAAAGGCCGTCCGGTCCTGATCGACCATCTTGTTCACCGGGTAACCGACCTGGGCGAACATCTCATGCTCGGTATCGTTAAACCAGGCAAGCATGCGAGGAAAATACACCAATCCGAACGGGTCAGATTCGCCCCAGTTCACCACTAGATCGCGGGAATAATTCATGGCCTCAGAAACGGTCCTGTTGGGATTACCGAAGGGAATCCGGCGTTATACGCGCAGTGGCGGTCTGGTTCAAATCCCTGCCGGCGGTGGTTCACACCGCGTTCTCTGATGTTTTTGGAAAATTGACGGCGTGATTCTCACCCCTAAGAACAGGAGAGCGTGATGGGACAACGTGTCATCATTATCGGTGCCGGCATCGCAGGGTTGCGATGTGCGACGGTGGTCAAAGAAGCGGGGCTTGAGGTCACCCTCCTCGACAAGGCTCGGGGTCCGGGCGGGCGCTGCAGTACCCGGCGGCACCAAGGATTTCGCTTCGACCATGGTGCGCAGTATTTTACGCCGCGGTCGCCCGAGTTTCGCCGCCAGCTGGACGAGTGGTTGAAGCAAGGCGTTGCCGCGCGCTGGGAAGGCCGACTGGTCACCATCGATGCGGCTGGCGCGCGGACGCCGCTGAACGATGAGCGGGAGCGATTCGTCGGTGTTCCGGGCATGAACGGCATTCCCAAGGCGATGGCGGAAGGGCTGGACTGTCGCCTGGGTAACCGCGTGGTCTCGCTCCAGCGAACCCAGGGCATTTGGCGCATAAGAACGGACGGCGACGACGTCTACGAGGCCGAACTGCTGGTGATGACACCACCACCACCCCAAACCGCTGAGCTGCTTGCGACAGTCCAGCCAAGCCTCGCGGGAGAGGTGAGTCGGGTGGTTATGCAGCCCTGCTGGGCGCTCATGCTGGGATTTGACAAAAATCCCGTTGACGGGTTTGACGGTGCGATGGTCGCTGACCGGTCGATTGCCTGGATGGCCGGTAGTCGTGGGAAGGCGGGGCGCGAAGGTCGCTACACCTGGATGGTCCACGGGAGCGTTCCGTATAGCGAGCAGAATCTCGAAGCACCTGATGACGCCGTGGGCGCCGAACTGTTTGACGAGTTCTGTCGGCTGACGGATCAGCGAGTGACGCCGGTGGAGACGGTGGTGCATCGCTGGCGCTACGCCATGGCGGCAGTGCCGCTGGGTTTAGGCATGCTTGCGGAGCGGGCCAGTGGGCTGTGGATCGCGGGCGACTGGTGCGTTGATTCGCGGATTGAAGGGGCGTGGCGGTCGGGTCAGGCGGCCGCTGAGGATCTGCTTGCTACGGTGCGGTGATGGTCGCTACCTGAGCCAAATACTTCACAAAATTAATTGAAATGTAAACAAAAATCACGTAGCTTTTGAGGCTCCTTGGGCTCTTCGGTTTTGAGTGGACAATGGCAGAGCGCTCCTTCAGCAACGAAGTAAAAAAGCTGCGTGCGGGCGGCGGTGAGACCTTCCACGGTGAGGGGATCCTCGCGGTGACCAAAGCGTTGCTCCAGTCCGGCGTCAGCTATGTCGGAGGCTATCAGGGGGCCCCCATCTCGCACCTGATGGATGTCCTGGCTGACGCTCAGGACATCCTGGAGGAGCTGGGCATTCATTTCGAAGCCAGCGCCAGCGAAGCCTCTGCCGCCGCCATGCTCGCGGCATCGGTCAACTATCCGCTGCGGGGCGCGGTCACCTGGAAGTCCACGGTGGGTACCAACGTGGCCTCCGACGCGCTGGCAAGCGTGGCCTCGAGCGGCGTCAAAGGCGGGTGCCTGGTCATCGTCGGCGAGGACTACGGTGAAGGGTCGTCCATCATGCAGGAGCGGACCCATCCGTTCGCGATGAAGTCCCAGATGTGGCTGCTCGATCCTCGGCCCAACCTCACATCCATCACCGAGATGGTGGAGCGGGGCTTCGAGCTGTCGGAAGCGTCCAACACGCCGGTTATGCTCGAGCTGCGAATCCGCGCTTGCCACGTGCACGGCTCGTTTGTAGCCAAAGACAACATCCAGCCGACGTTCAAGCTGCGTGACGCGATGGAAAACCCTGAGCGTGATTACAGCCGGGTCGTGCTGCCTCCTTCAAACTTCGTGCATGAAGTCGAGAAGATCGAGCAGCGGTGGCCGGCGGCCATCGCGTACCTGAAACAGGCTCAGCTGAATGAAATGCTGGGTGGGACTGGTGGCAGGGTCGGATTCATCGTGCAGGGTGGTCTCTACAACACGTTGATCAGAGCTCTTGAGCTACTGGGCCTTTCCAACAGCTTCGGAGACACCCGGCTGCCGATCTATTGCCTCAACGTCACGTATCCGATGATCGACGACGAAGTGATCGAATTCTGTCAGGACAAAGACGCGGTGCTGATGATCGAAGAGGGCCAGCCGGAGTACATCGAGCAGGCGGTCAACACCATCTTGAAGAACGCGGACGTCGCTTGCCGGGTGGTTGGCAAAACCGTCTTCCCGAAAGCCGGTGAATACACTGGACAGGTGCTTCAGCAGGGCGTGAGCGCTTTTCTCGAGAAGCACGACCCCCAGCGGCTGGCACCTAAGGCGACCAAAGCCAAGGGGAAGAAAGCGCTGTCGATCCCGGTGAAAACGGTATCACCCACCATCCCCGCGAGACCTTCAGGATTCTGCACCGGTTGTCCGGAGAGGCCCGTCTTCTCCGCCATGAAGCTGGTACAGAAAGACATCGGTAAGTTTCACGTCAGCTGTGACATCGGGTGCCACCTTTTCTCCATTTTGCCGCCCTTTGATATCGGCAATACCACCATGGGTTATGGCCTGGGCTGGGCCGGCTCCAGCGCGCTGCAGGCAGACAGCCGTCAGCGGACGGTCAGCGTCATGGGTGACGGCGGCTTCTGGCACAACGGGCTTACCAGCGGCGTCGGCAACGCGGTGTTCAACCGCAACGACAACGTGCTGGTGATCGTCGACAACGGATACTCGGCGGCTACCGGTGGTCAGGACCTTTTGTCGTCCACCGCCACCAACGCCCGCCGAAATACCAACAACCCAATCGCCCGGGCGGTAAGAGGTCTTGGCGTGAAGTGGCTTAAGGAGGTCAACACCTACGACATCAGCCGAATGAAACGGGTGCTGACCGACGCGATGACCACCCAGGTGAAAGGGCCCAAGGTGATCGTCGCTCAGTCGGAGTGCATGCTCAATCGGCAGCGACGGGAAAAGCCGCTGCGCCGAAAGGCGATCCAGGCGGGGCAGCGCGTGGTGAGAAGTCGCTTTGGTGTCGATGAAGATACCTGCACCGGCGATCACGCCTGCATCCGCCTCTCGGGCTGCCCGTCGCTCACGCTCAAAGACAATCCTGATCCACTGCGCGAAGACCCGGTGGCTCACGTGAACAACGACTGTGTCGGCTGTGGGGTGTGTGGCGGCAACGCGCACGCGGCGGTGCTGTGCCCGTCTTTCTACCGCGCGGATCTTGTCTACAACCCCAATCGCTGGGACCTTTGGTGGCAGCGATTGCGAGCCCGGGTGATCGGCTATCTGCAACAGCGCCGCGACCGTCAACGGGCGCGCTGCGCGTTCGACTGAAGCTCATGGCCACCGATCAACACTTCAAGGTAGCGATCTCGGCCCTGGGCGGGCAGGGCGGGGGCGTACTGGCCGGCTGGATTGTGGAGCTGGGTCAACTCTGTGGCTACCTTGCACAGTCCACCTCCGTACCGGGTGTGGCGCAGCGTACCGGGGCAACCGTCTACTACATCGAGCTGTTTCCGCAAAAGCGGGCTGACGCGGCCGGCAAAGCGCCGGTGCTTGCGCTCATGCCGGTACCGGGAGACGTTGACATTGTCCTGGCGTCCGAGGTCATGGAGGCGGGACGCGCGCTGGAGCGCGGCATTGTGACCGACCGCACGACGCTGATCGCGTCCACCCACCGCGTTTACGCCATCGGTGAAAAGATCCAGATGGGTGACGGTCGTCAGGATCCAACCGAGGTTCTGGACGCAGCCCGCGCCGCAGCCAAACAGGTGCTGCTGGCCGACATGGACGCCTGCGCCACGGCGTCGGGCAGCATCATCAGCTCCGTGCTGTTTGGCGCGCTCGCGGGGTCGGGCGCGCTGCCGTTTGAGCGGGCGCAGTTTGAGCAGGTCATCCGCAACCTGGGTCGCGCCGTTGAGAGCAACCTGGCCGGCTTCTCGGCAGGATTCGACGCGGTCAGTAATGGTCCCGAGGCGTCGTCGTCGGTCGAAGACCTGCCGTCGACAGACGAGGCGGCGGCGCCCTCGTTCAGCGCAGCTCAGGCGGCGCCGGCGGTTCGCCCGCTCATAGAGCGGCTGCTGACGGAGATCCCGGGCCCAGCCCAGGAGATGGCCTATGCCGGGCTGAAAAAGGTGGTGGATCACTCCGACCCCCGCTACGGACGTCAATATCTTGATCGGCTCATTCGCTTTGTCAGCCTGGACGGCAACGATGGGTACGTCCTGGTGAACGCGGTTGCGCGCTATCTCGCGCTGGCGATGGCGTTCGAGGACACCATTCGGGTTGCGGATCTGAAGACGCGCGCATCTCGTTTCGCCCGCTTTCGCAAAGATGTGGTCGCCGAGCCTGAGCAGATTGTCCAGGTGTACGAATACATGCATCCCCGGGTGGAGGAATTCTGCGACCTGCTGCCGCCGGTTGTCGCTCGGGCGGTGCTTCGTTCGACCTGGGGCCGCCGGGCGCTGGGACTGGTGCTCGGCAAGGGGCGACGGATTCCCACGACCACACTGCGTGGCTACCTTCCGCTTTACGTGCTGTCATCGCTGAAGTTCTGGCGGCGCTTTACCTTCAAGTACCAGCAGGAAAACCAGCGGATCGAACAATGGCTCACGCGGATTGCCGAGACGGCGCAGGGTGACGAGGCGCTGGCCGCTGAGATTGCCGGGCTCCAGCGACTGATCAAGGGTTATGGTGACACCCACGCCCGGGGGCTAGGTAACTATCACCGGCTGCTCGATCTCCTTGATCAGGTTAAGGCTCAGCCCGATCCGGCGCTTGCGCTACGAACGCTGAAGCTGGCCGCGCTGGAGGACGAAGAAGGGGTGTCGCTCAAGCGTGCCATCGACGCGCTGACGCCAGTGCCTCAGGCGGCCTGAGGCGTTATCTGGCCACGGGAGACGTTGTCAGTCTCGTTTCCAGGCGGGGGCGGTGGTGCGACGCTTGCCGTCTGGCGTGAGTCGGCTGCCGGGCGCTCCACGATCGACCCGGTCCCAAAGCTGGCACGTCACCATCTTGTGTTTTGAGTCCAGTCCCTCGCAGTAGTTGGTGTACTCACACAGATTGACCTGATCCCCGCAGCCGGATTTAACCTTCATAAACCAGTCGGGATCTGCCAGCGCTTGGCGCGCAAAGCCGATAATGTCGGCACTGCCTTCCTCAAGAATCTGCTCAGCCTGCTCAAAGCTGTGAATGCCGCCGGCCACCGCAACGGGCGTTTCGAGCCCCTGGGCGCGCAGGTTTTGGGTGATCGTTCGCCCGGGCGTGACGTTGCGACCAAAGGGTCCCTGCGCGTCCGACAGATAGCCCGGCATACATTCGTAGCCAGACGGCCCGGTATACGGATAGATCGCTTGACCGATCCCGGGCTTTTTGGCGTCCTCAAACTTTCCGCCGCGCGACAGCGAAATAAAGTCCATCCCAGCCTCGGCGAACCGCTGGGCATAATAGGTGCTGTCATCGATCGTGGAGCCACCCTCGATGCAGTCTTCGGTTAGCATGCGGCAGCCGCAGACGGTCTCCGGCTTCAGCGCATCTCGCACGGCGGCAAATACCTCCAGCGGCAGCCGGACCCGGTCTTCTCGCGACCCGCCATAACCATCGTCCCGGGTATTGAGCGCCGACAGGAACGACGCCATCGTGTAAGCGTGGGCATAGTGCAGCTCGACACCGTCGAAGCCCGCTTCCTCCGCTCGGCGCGCGGCGTCAGCGAAGAGCCGCGGAAGGGAGTTTGGCAGTTCAGCGATGTGAGGCTGCTCCGTATCGGTCACCCGCTCGCGAAAGCCGCGCGTCAGGCTTTCAAAGTCGCGTGGACTGAGCAGCGCCTCGAGCCGCTCATCGTCTTGCTCACACAGATAATCGCGAAGCGCGTCGTCCGTGCTGGCCACATTGGCCAGCGATGACCTGAGCGCATCATCGATTCGTAGAAAATCGCGAAGAAATCGTTCCTTCTTGGGCCGGCGTCGAATCGCCAGGAAGTCGATCAGCTGAATAAACAGTCGGGTCTCGCCGCCACTGGCTTCGCGTACAACCTCCACCAGCTGCTTCAGCCCCGGCAGGAACCGGTCGTGTCCGATGCGCAGCAGCGGGCCCGAGGGGACATCCCGTATCCCTGTCGCCTCAACCACGATGGCGCCTGGCCGCCCTTCAGCGAAGCGGCGGTACCAATCGAGCACGTGCTCGGTCACCTCACCCTCCTCGGTAGCGCGCCAAGGCACCATCGCAGGAATCCAGGTTCGCTGCGCGAGCTTTAGCCGGTCACGCTGAAACGGACTGAACAGCCGCGAGTCAGCCGCCTCTGCCTGGCTGGGCCAGCGTCCCCCCTCAGCCTTGTACTTGATCCGCTCCGCGGGTTTCCACATGTCAGGTTGCCGCCTGCTGGTAGTGACGCCGATTGGGCCGGGCTTTGCTCGCCAGGTCCAGCGCCTTGGCGTTTTCTTTGGCGGCTGACGAAAAGAGCTGGTAACAGCCTGAATCGTACTGGAGCGGCCACGAAAGTCCCCTGACCCCGTAGTGCCCCGCGGCCATCCGAGTGAAGTAAGGATTGTTCAGGTGAGGTCGGGCAAGGGCACAGAGGTCTGCCCGTTCGTCGGCGATGATGGTGTTGATCTGCGCACCGGTGGTGATATCGCCGACCGCAATCGTCGGAATCTCGACGTGATGTTTGACGTGCTCGGCGAACGGCGTCTGCCACATGCGTCCCCAGATCGGCTTCTGCCAGCGCACCGTCTCCCCGGAGGAGATGTGCAGAATGTCGGCACCCGCCGCCTTAAACGCCTTGCCGTACGCCACAATGTCGTCGAGCGTCACGCCATCAGGGGCCCAGTCGCTGGCAGAAAGGCGTACCGACATCGGTTTATGATCCGGCCAGACGTCCCGGACGGCGCGGAAGACTTCCAGCGGAAAGCGCACGGCGTTTTCGGCTGAGCCACCGTAGTCATCGCTGCGTTGATTGGTCAGCGGCGACAGGAAGCTGGCCAGCAGATAGCCATGGGCACAGTGCAGCTCGAGCATGTCAAAGCCGGCGGATTCGGCCAGCGATGCTGCCGCCACAAACTCATCGCGGACGCGATCCATGTCCTCACGGGTCATCGCTTTTGGAACCTGGGAAGTGCCGTCGATATACGGGATCGCCGAGGCGGAGATCAGGGGCCAATTGTTGTCGGGTCTTGGCATATCCATCCCGTCTTCCGGGGTCAGGGTTGACCCCTTCCGGCCGGCGTGACCGAGCTGCATGCAGATGCGTGATTCGCTTCGGTCATGGACAAACGCCACGATCCGCCGCCACTGTTCAGCCTGAGCCTCGCTCCAGATGCCGGTACACGCGTCGGTGATCCGACCCTCGGGCGCAGTACACGTCATCTCGGTAAACACGAGGCCGGCTCCGCCCAACGCTCTGGTGGTGTAGTGGCTGAAGTGCCACTGACCCGGCATGCCGTCCACCGCGCTGTATTGGGCCATCGGGGCGACCACCACCCGATTGTTGACGGTCATGTCTCGCAGCGAAAACGGCGTAAACATCGGAGTTGGGCGCTCACCTCCCAGCGAGCGGCCGGTGGTTTTCTCGTAGCGTTCGTAGAAATCGGTTTCCGCCTGCGCAAGAAACGCTGGATCACGCAGCAGCAGGTTGTCCCAGTCCACGGACTTGGACCGCGACATGCAGGAAAACGCAAAAGCGGTGTCGCTTTTGTGCCAGTGCAGCGGCATGTTTTCGAACCAGCGCAGAGAAACCTGCGCGTTGTGCTGGATGATCTCAACGGGCGTGCGGCGAACCTTTTCGTACTCAGCAAACGCCGCGGCTGCATCACCTTCGTGGTTAATCACGGCATCGGATAGCGCAATCGCGCACTCCATCGCAAGCTTGGTACCCGACCCGATCGACCAATGAGCGGTCGCCTTGCAGTCGCCGAGCAGCACAATGTTCTTGTGAGACCAGCTTTCACAGGTGATGGTGGGAAAGTTTCGCCAAACCGAACGGTTGGTGATGAAGCGATGCCCTTTGAGCTCTTCGGCGAAGATGTCGCTGAGGCGGTCAGCGCTCTGCACGTCGTCGAGCTCTCCGAAGCCGCTGGCCTCCCAGCATTCGGGGGTGGTTTCAACCACCCACGTGGAGCGGCCTTTCTCGTACTGGTAGGTGTGAGCACAGATCAGGCCCTGCGGCGTTTCCCGGAAGAAAAAGGTGAACGCGTCCAGCGGCGTTTCCGCGCCGAGCCAGGTGAACTTGTTGCGGGTTTCCCCAATGTTGGCGCCGAAAGCGTCGGCAAAGCGCTGGCGGATTGGGCTGTTGACCCCGCCGGCATCCACGATGATATCGGAGTCGGGAAACTGGTTTTCCAGCTGGTCCGCATCGATTCGCGTTTCAAAGGTCAGCTTGACGCCAACGTCTCGGCAGCGCTGCTGCAGTAGCAAAAGCAGCGTCATCCGGCTGCAGCCGGCAAAACCGTTTCCGCCGATCACAATACGTTTGCCGTTACGTTCGACCACCATGTCAGTCCAGTAGGCAAAGCTGTCGCGAATCAGGTCATAAGATTCCGGATCGGCACTCAAAAACTCGTCCAGCGTTTCGTCGGAAAACACGACGCCAAAACCAAACGTGTCGTCGAAACGATTTTGTTCCACAACCTCGATTTCGAAGTGCGGACAACGCTTTTTGGTCAGCAGCGCAAAGTACATACCGCCGGGACCGCCACCAATTACCGTGATTTTCATGGTGCTGTTTCCTCTTCCGGGATCACCGCGGTGACCTCAATCTCAATTTTTGCCTCGTCTTCCACGAGGGCAACCACCTGCACGCAAGCCATGCAGGGGAATACCTTGCCCAGGACCCGGCGCCACACGGCGCCAACCTCCGG
>JBCDKA010000113.1:0-13397 GCA_038747195.1 Pseudomonadota bacterium | reverse complement strand
CCCTGATGATGGATACCACAGCCAGCAATCCGCGCACCACTAAAATGACAGCCCACAACCAAGCTCAGGTCGGGCACGCCGATTCCGGCGGTCTTCAGGCAGTAAGCCAGTGCGAGGCTGTCCTCCAGGCGGTCGATCCTTGCTCGTTTTTCACCGGTCAGACGCTCTTCCTGAATGGCACAAACAATCTCGTCGCCATGAAGCAGGCAGACTGCACCATTGTGCGACGAACTGTATCCGAGGATCCAGGGTTTGCTCATGGGGTGAACGTGCGGCGGGTTAAGTGCAAGGTGTGATCCGATGGGTTGGAAACTTCGATCAGGCGCTACGATTCTTGGGCCCAGCAGTAGCGCTTTTATTCTTTCGACAGCTGGGGGCGCCGATCCAAACTGCTGCCGACATTCTAGTTGAATCTCGCTGGTTTCCGTAGGGTAACTTCGTCGCCTCGGTGGGGACGTGATCGATCATGCTAACGCGAGACTGCTTCCGCCGACGGGTTCGGGTAAACGTAATTAGTTTCAATTGTAACTAATTAGTCTGAGCAGTATACTCAACGCCCTTGAGTGCTCCGGAGCGGTTCCATGGCTGATCTTTTCGACAATCCCACCGGTCTTGACGGTTTTGAGTTTGTGGAGTTTTCCGCCCCGGAGAAGGGTGTGCTCGAGCCGGTCTTTGAGCTACTCGGCTTCAGCCATGTCGCTGACCATCGCTCGAAAGACGTCCAGCTTTGGCGCCAGGGTGACGTCAACTTCATTGCCAACTATCAGCCGGGCAGCCCCGCCGCCTACTTCGCCGAGGAGCACGGACCCTGCGCCTGCGGACTTGCCTTTCGGGTTCAGGACGCACATGCCGCCTATGAACACGTCCTGGCCCAAGGCGCGCAGCCGCTGGACATCCCCACGGGCCCCATGGAGCTTCGGCTACCCGCCATCCGGGGCATCGGTGGCGCAGCGCTGTACCTGGTGGACCGCTATGCGCCGGGCCAGACGATTTACGACATCGATTTTCAGTACCGCGAGGGGCTCGAAAAAAACCCCGCGGGGGTCGGACTCAAGGTGATCGATCACCTGACCCACAACGTCTATCGCGGGCGCATGGACTATTGGGCCAACTACTACGAGCGACTCTTTAACTTCCGCGAAATCCGTTTCTTCGACATCAAAGGTGAGTACACGGGACTGGCGTCGCGCGCGATGTCGGCCCCCGACGGGCTGATCCGGATACCGCTCAACGAAGAGGCGGCGGGCGGCAATGGCCAGATCGATGAGTATCTGATCCGCTACAACGGTGAGGGTATCCAGCACATCGCCTTCCACTGTGACGACCTGCTGGCCACCTGGGATCGGCTCAAGGAACGTGGCCTGCCGTTTATGACCGCGCCGCCGGCCGCTTATTACGAGATGCTGGAGGAGCGGCTGCCGGGCCACGGGGAGCCGACCGGCGAGCTGCAGCAGCGGGGCATTCTGCTCGACGGTTCAACCGAAGAGGGCGATCCTCGTCTGCTGCTGCAGATTTTCTCGGAAAATCAGATCGGCCCGATCTTTTTTGAGTTTATCCAGCGCAAGCGAGACGAAGGGTTTGGCGAGGGCAACTTCAAAGCCCTGTTCGAATCGATTGAGCGCGACCAAATCGCCCGCGGGGTGCTCGAGACCTAACCGGGCACCCGTCCGGCAGGGGCCAGTCAGGCCTGGGCCGGCATCGCTTCAGTCTGGTCCACGGTTCCCGGGTGTTCAACCTGCAGATAACGCCGCAGCCAGTGAACGCCGAGATAAAAAGGCCCGGTGTCGAGTAGGGCCACCACCATCTTGAAAAGGTAGTTGCTGCCGATCAGGACGGCCATCTGCTGCAGCGTGACGGTGCCGGCCAGGTAGGCCGCGCCGAAGGTCACGGTTACCACCATGGTGGCGTCGACCATCTGGCTCACCAGCGTGCTCAGGTTGTTACGCAGCCACAGGTGCTTGCCTCGCGTCAGTCGTTTCCAGAAGTGGAACAGCTGCACGTCCACGTACTGCGCCGCCAGATAAGCCATCATCGAGGCAAATACCGCGCCCGCGGTGAGGGAGTAGATCAGCTGAAAGAGCTCGATGCTGCCGCTGATCACGTCGCCGTTGGGCAGGCTGACGTCTTCCGCCAGCTTCAGCACCTGCCAGGGCGGCTGGGTTGAAGGGTCGACCGAGGGCAGCAGCTGTCCCAGATAAAGGCAGCCCAGGATGAATACGTTCAGGCCCAGTCCGACCGTGACGAGAAAATTGGCCCGGCGCCGGCCGTAAAGTTCGCAGATCAGGTCGGTGCACAGAAAGGTGATGGGGTAGGGCAACACGCCAACCGCCAGCGCCATGGGGCCAAGCTGAATAAAACGCGAAATGCCCACCACGTTGAGCAGCGTCATCGCACACAGAAAAATGCCGGCGAGCACCAGAAATACTCGCTCCCGGCGCTCCCTCAGCACCGCTTTGGTCAGGACGGCCTGGCTCAACGCTCAAGCTGTCCGAGATTGGCGTGAAGTACGGCCCCGTTGATGACCGGCGAATGTGCAGCAAACCAGATCGTCTGAGCGATCTCCTCGGGTTCGATCAATCGGCCCATCGTCACGTTGCCGGCCAGCGAGGCGAGGATGTCGTTGTCGTTGCCAACATGCGACCGCAGCATCGCCGTATCGGTGAAGCCGGGGCAAACACAGGTGGTGTGGATGCCGCTGCCCGCCAGGTCCTGGCAGGTGCTGCGCATCAGGCCGATTTGCGCGTGTTTGGCGGTGACGTAGGAAGCCGCGCCGGCGACCGCCTTTTCACCAAGGGTTGAGCCGACGTAGATCACCGAGGCCCCCGCCTCCATGTGAGGGAACACCAGCTGGTTCAGCTGGCTCGCGGCGATCACGTTGACCTGCAGGGAGCTAGCCAGCGCGTCAGCCGTGACCTCGCGCACGTTGTCCTTCAGCAGCAGCCCGGCACAGTGCACCAGACAGATGGATCCGCCGGCCTGGCTGAGCAGCGGCTCAAGCGCCGGTTTAGCGGCGTCGGGCCAGGCGGGGTCGGACAGGTCGGCGCTTATATGGGTAGCGCCCGGTACTTCGCAGCCGGAGCGAGAGAGATTGACGACCTGCCAGCCGTTGCCGGCAAAGTGGGCTGCGGTCGCGTGGCCGATGCCCGCGCTGGCCCCGGTGATCACGAGCAGACCGCTCACGCTGCCGCCTCCCAGCGGCTGGCGGCCCATTGCTGCGTGCCCGAAGAAACCCGGACCTCCAGCGACGTGAGCGGTGCCCCCTCAAGCTTCGGATGCGCGCGTACCCGGGCGAGCAGCATGACCGCCATTTCCTCGATGGTGATGTTGCGCAGCGGGAGCACCTGCGTGTCCTTCTTCAGGAACAGCATCACATCCTCATCATGCTGGACCCGATAATAATCGCCGTCGTCCTCGATGGTCAGGTGCGGCGAGCGCTCTGGCAGCAGCATGTACTCGTCCAGCTTGTTGCACTCGTCCAGGAGCAGGTCTTTCACGATTTTGTAGTTGAAGCTCAAGCCGTCGTCGCCGATCGGGGCGGTTAGCTCCGCGGCGACCCGATAGCCGTGGCCGTGCAGCCGCTCGCGGCTCGTCGCGGAAAAAATGGTGAAATGGGCAGCCGCGAAGTTAAGGTAATCCTTCGCAACAGTAATTGTGGTCAGGTTTGTCATCGCGGCATTGTAGCGGCTTAAGATGTCGTCAACTTGTGTAGCATTCGGCCGGTGGCCATGATCGCCCGCTTAAATCGGGTGAAAGGAATAAGACTTTGGAATTAACCGAAGCGGTGAGCAGCCGTTACTCGGCGCGCGCATTTCTCCCGAGGGAAGTGCCCGAGGCGACGGTGCGGCGCATGTTGGACCGCGCCGCGCAGGCACCCTCGGGCGGCAACCTGCAGCCCTGGCACGTGTACGCGCTCGGTGGCGACGCGCTGCGGGACCTACTCCGGGAGGTCGCGACGCAACTGCCGAGCAATCCGCGCGGCGAGCCGGCCGAGTATGACGTCTATCCAGCCTCTCTCAAGGAGCCCTATCGAACCCGGCGCTATCGCTGTGGCGAGGACCTCTACGCATCGATCGAGATCCCGCGGGAGGACAAGCTGGGGCGCCTGCGCCAGTTTGCAAAAAACCTGACGTGTTTCGGTGCGCCGGTCTGTCTGTTTTTTGCGATCGATCGGACGATGGGGCGCAACCAGTGGGCGCATCTCGGCATGTTTATGCAGACCGTGATGCTGCTCGCCCGTGAGGAAGGGCTCCACACCTGTGCGCAGGAAGCGTGGTCCGCCTGGCACGAAACCGTCAGCCGCCACCTGGGTTTGCCCGAAGAGCTGATGCTCTACTGCGGCATGGCGCTGGGTTATGCCGACGAGCAGGCACCGATCAACCGCTGGCGCACCGAGCGCGCGCCCCGCGACGAGTGGTGCACGCTGCGGGGCTTTGGGACGGGCTGACATACCGATATTCACCCCAGGTATTTGCAATCGCTGACGCCGACGTGTACTAAACATCCGGCGGCTGACTAAGGCGGCGCGGCAACACCACGCTGCGTCCGACACGAACACAACAGGACAACCGATGAAGATAGGCGTACCGAAAGAGACTTATGCCGGCGAGCTGCGGGCGGCGGTAACCCCGGAAGTGGTTGCGCAGCTCCTCAAGCTGGGCTTTGAGGTCATGATCGAAGCGGGTGCCGGCGAGGCGGCCAGCTTTAGTGATGACGCCTACACCGATGCCGGCGCCAGCGTCGCCGCCAACGCGGAGTCGCTGTTTGGCGAAGCCGACATCGTTCTAAAGGTTCGCGGGCCAAATGACGGTGAGGTCGAGCTCCTGCGCGAGGGTCAAACGCTGATCTGCTTCCTATATCCGGCCCAGAACGAAGCGCTGCTGAAGACCCTGGCAGACAAAGGGATCAACACGCTCGCCATGGACAGCGTGCCGAGGATTTCCCGGGCGCAGAAAATGGACGCGCTGAGCTCGATGGCCAACATCGCCGGCTACCGGGCGGTGGTGGAAGCGGCCCAGCACTTCGGTCGGTTTTTCACCGGTCAGATCACCGCGGCGGGTAAGGTCCCGCCGGCCAAGGTGCTGGTGATCGGCGCCGGCGTCGCCGGTCTCGCGGCCATCGGCGCGGCCAAGAGCATGGGCGCCATCGTTCGCGCTTTCGACACCCGCCCCGAGGTTAAGGAGCAGGTGGAAAGTATGGATGCCGAATTCCTCATGCTCGAGTTTGAGGACGACGAAGACGGCGCCGGCGAGGGCGGCTATGCCAAGGTGATGAGCGACGCGTTTATCGCCGCGGAGATGGCGCTGTTTGCGGAGCAGGCTGAAGAGGTCGATATCATCATCACCACCGCGCTGATCCCGGGTAAGCCGGCGCCCAAGCTGATCACGGCCGAGATGGTGCAGTCGATGCGCGACGGCAGTGTTGTCGTGGATCTGGCGGCTGAACAGGGCGGCAACTGTGAGCTCACCGAGCCCGGCAAGGTGGTCGAAAAAGAAGGGGTCCACCTGATCGGCTACACCGACCTGCCGAGCCGTCTGGCGGCGCAGTCCAGCCAGCTCTACGGCACCAACCTGCGCCACCTGATCACCGACATGAGTCCGGAGAAAGATGGCCAGCTCGTCATCGACATGGACGACGAGGTCGTGCGTGGCGCCACGGTCACCAAAGACGGCGAGATCACCTGGCCGCCGCCCCCGCCGAGGCTGTCGGCGGCCCCGGCCGCCAAGCCGCCGCCGCCGCCGCCGCCCGCGGAACCCGAGCCCGAGGCGCCGCCCAGCGTCTGGGGTCCGATCCTGACGCTCGGTATCGGCGGCCTGGCGCTGTTCGGTCTTGGCGCCGTTGCGCCGCCGTCATTCATGGCGCACTTCACGGTGTTTGTGCTGGCCTGTTTTGTCGGCTACATGGTGATCTGGAATGTATCGCCGGCGCTGCACACGCCTCTGATGAGCGTCACCAACGCCATCAGCTCGATCATCATTATCGGTGCCTTGCTGCAGATCTCGTCCGCTGATTCGGTCATTAAGTGGATCGCTGTGATCACCGTCCTCATCACCAGCATCAATATCGTCGGCGGCTTTGCCGTCACGAGACGCATGCTCGAAATGTTCCGCAAGTAAGGCGCCAGGATCATGACACAAGGTTTGATAACGGTTTCTTATATCGCGTCCACGATCCTGTTCATTCTGGCGCTGGGCGGGCTCAGCAACCAGGAGACTGCCCGCCGCGGCAACGTCTACGGCATGCTGGGGATGGGCATTGCGCTGATCGCGACCATGGCGGGCATCGTCAGCGGCAACTACGTTGAGCTGGTGGCGGCGCTGGTGCTCGGCGGTGTCGTCGGTATCGTGCTGGCGCAGCGCGTGCAGATGACCCAGATGCCGGAGCTGGTGGCGATCCTCCACTCGCTGGTCGGTGCCGCTGCGGTGATGGTGGGTTACGCCAGCTTTCTCGACCCAGACGTCCAGTTCACCGGCGTCGAGGAGACGATTCACAACGTTGAGGTGTACATCGGAATCCTGATCGGCGCCGTGACATTCTCCGGCTCGGTCATCGCCTTTGGCAAGCTGAGCGGGAAAATCGGCGGCAGCCCGCTGCTGCTGCCGGCCCGGCACTGGCTGAACCTCATCCTGCTGCTGCTCGCGCTCTGGTTTGGACGCGACTTTGTGCAGGCAGCTCATGAGGGTGGCGGCGTCCAGCCCCTGATCATAATGACCGTGATTGCGTTGGTGTTTGGCATCCACATGGTGATGGCCATCGGCGGCGCCGACATGCCGGTGGTGGTCTCCATGCTGAACAGCTACTCCGGCTGGGCGGCCTCTGCCACCGGTTTTATGCTAGGCAACGACCTGCTGATTGTGACCGGTGCGCTGGTTGGCAGCAGCGGCGCGATCCTCAGCTACATTATGTGCCGGGCCATGAACCGCAAGTTCCTCTCGGTCATCGCCGGCGGCTTCGGCACCGGTACGTCCACCGGGGGCGGTGGCGGTGCCGCGGAAGATCAGGGCGAAGTGGTGCCGATGGAAGCGGCCGAGGTGGCGGACATGCTGGCCGGCGCCAAAGAGGTCATGATCATCCCCGGCTACGGGATGGCGGTGGCCCAGGCGCAGCACACGGTCAATGAAATCACCCGGAAGCTCAAAGACAAGGGCGTGAACGTCCGTTTCGGCATTCACCCGGTAGCGGGCCGCATGCCGGGCCACATGAACGTTTTGCTGGCTGAAGCCCGCGTGCCTTACGACATCGTTTTCGAGATGGATGAGATCAACGAAGATTTCCCGGACGTGGACGTATCGGTCATCATCGGCGCGAACGATATCGTCAACCCGTCCGCCCAGGATGAGCCCGACAGCCCTATCGCCGGCATGCCGGTGCTTGAGGTGTGGAAAGGGGAGACCACGGTGGTGCTGAAGCGAAGTATGGCGACGGGTTATGCCGGCGTGCAGAACCCGCTGTTCTTCAAAGACAACACGCGCATGCTGTTCGGCGACGCCAAGGATTCGCTGGACGCGGTGCTCAAGGCGCTGGGCTAAATCAGGCGACGGTGTAGCGCGCCTTAAAAACGGGACCAATTGCGATGAAGCTGCGAATCAAAGGTAACAGCATTCGTCTTCGCCTGACGCGGTCGGAGGTCGATGCCTTTGGTGAGGGAGGCAGTGTCTCGGAGGTCCTTAACTTTGCCAACGGTGATCGCCTGACCTATCGGGTTCTGAGCGATACCTGTGCTGAGACGTTGTCGGCATCGTTCGTTGACCAGGTTGTCACGGTGAGCGTTCCTTCCGGAGAGGTCGCCGCCTGGCTGGCGCCGGAATCGGTGAGCCTGCAGGGCAGTCAGCTCTTGGCGAATGGCGATCACCTTAATCTGCTCGTAGAAAAGGACTTTGCCTGCCTCGTAGAGCGCGCTGGGGAAGACGACAGCGATGCGTTTGCCCATCCCGCCGCATCGAACACACACGGCACGGACTGACCCTTGAGGGAAGTCAATCTCCTGGCCATCCGGCGCGGCGAGTGGCTGGCTGTCGGGCTTTCCACCGCCTACTTCTTCTGCCTGCTCTGCGCCTACTTCACGCTGCGACCCATCCGGGAGTCGATGGCGGTTGCCAGTGGCTCGGTGACCGTGCCGGTGCTGTTTACCGGTACGTTTGTTGTTATGGCGCTGATGGTGCCGGTCTTTGGCTACCTGTTTTCCCGCTTTCCGAAGCGGGTGTTTCTCCCCGCCAGCTATGGGTTTTTCATCCTGAATCTTCTGGTCTTTTACTGGGCCTTTCGCAGCTTTAGCGACACGCTCTGGCTGGGGCGCGCGTTCTTCATCTGGATCAGCGTGTTCAACATGTTTGTGGTGTCGGTGTTCTGGAGCTTCATGACGGACCTGTTCAAGCCGGATCAGGCCAGACGCCTGTTTGGCCTGATTGCGGCCGGTGGCAGCGCGGGCGCCGTGGCAGGCCCGGCCCTGACCGCTGCCCTTGCGCCGGCGCTCGGTATTGCCAATCTGTTTCTTGTGGCGATCGGTTTTCTGAGCCTGGCGCTCCTTTGCCAGATCTTGTTGCTGCGGCGACAGGAAGCTGAGATCGGTGGTCGCGCGCCGGCGATTGGTGGTTCGGTTTGGGCAGGTGCTCAGCTGGTGTGGAAAACGCCGATGCTGCGGCTGATGGTTGGGGTGCTGGTGATGCTGCCGGTGCTCAACACGGTGCTTTACAACCAGCAGATTGCGCTGGTCGAGCAGGTCTACGCGGGTCAGGATCCCACGCGGTTTTTTGCGCTGATCGACCTGGGGGCCAACGTCACGGCCTTTACGCTCGAGCTGCTACTCACGTCCCGGCTTCTAAGGTGGCTCGGCGTGGCGAAAACGATCATCATCATGCCGCTGCTGACGTCGGTGGGGCTGGTGCTGCTGGCCATCTGGCCTCAGGTGGCGGTGCTGGGGGTATTTCAGGCCCTGCGCCGCGGCGGTGAATATGGGCTGATGAAGCCAGCGCGGGAGCTGCTCTACACGCAGGTTGAGCCCGAGGTGCGGTACAAGGCCAAAAACTTTATTGATACCTTTATCTACCGCGGTGGCGACCTGACGAGCGGCTGGCTCTACCTTGGCCTGAGTCAGGGGCTGGGACTGGGAATCGCCGCCATCGCCTGGCTCGCGGCGCCGCTGGGCGGCTTGTGGGCCTGGCTGGCTTACCGACTAGGACTGAACTTCAAGGAGCCGGAACATGATCCGGAACACAGCGGCTAGCGGCTCCGGCCGCTCCATTCCCCGATGGATCACCTCTGTGGTGGCGCTGACGGTGAGCCTCGCCCTCATGCCATCGCTGGCGCAGGCCCAGTACGCGCGCGCCCCGGTGCCTCCGGCTTACTTGCAGGTCGACCTCGGCGGTGTGCTGGAAAGCGGTGACCAGGAAGCTGAGACCGGGTTTCTGGTCGGCTTGCGCGGCGGCTTTAATTTCACCACCACCACCTCGATTGAGGCTGAGCTGTTTCGAGACGAAATGAGTTTCGACGCCGGCTTTGATCTGGAACACACCGGTTTTGCGGTGAACCTGGTTCGCTATAACCGGGTGCCGCTCTGGAATCCCTACGTGCTGCTGGGTATCGGCGGTCTGCGCTTCGAACTCCCGGGAGACTCCGATACGGAGTACATGGCTCATGTCGGTGTCGGCGGTCAGTGGGATCTGACGGAAAGTGGCGTGCTGCTCCGGGCCGAGTTGCGCTATCGGTACAGTCCGCTCCGGTCGTCGCTGGAAGGGGTTCTCGAAGACGCTTCGCCGGTCTTCACGGTGGGGCTAGTCATGCCGCTCGGGCTCTGACCCCAAAAGCCGCTTCAGGCCCTGCGGACGCAGGACCTGAAGCGTTGATGGTCGTTCAGTCGGTCAGTCAATCAGGCAGCCTGTTCGACCGGCGTCTCGGGCTGGCGGCCCGCCATCAGTGCGGCGGGATCAAAATCGTCCACCGCAATGATCTCAGCCACCAGTTCGCGAGTCTGCACCAGCAGGTCGTAATCCGCCTGATTGATCAGGCCCTCGTCGAGCGCGTCAGCAAGCTGCTGTAGCGGAGTTTCACCCTCGATGTCGCCACTGGCCACCGCCTTGCGAATCTTGCGCTCCAGCGGCTCAGCCTGAATGATCAGCGGCAGCGCCGCTTCCATCTCACCGACCGGGTTATTCGGCTCAGCCACCGCGTAGACCAGCGAGGTCAGCCGCGCGCGGGCCTCGTTTGGACTCTGCAGCAGGGCCGCAACTTTGTGGTCAAGCCGGTCGGAGGGCAGACGTGCCCAGGCGCCCAGCGGGAAGATCAGCGCCTTCATCAGCCAGGCCACGGGCCGAGACGGGAAGTTGCGGATGACCTCAGCAAAGGCCTGCTGCGTCTGGTAAATCGAGTACTGACAGGCCCAGTTGAGCATCGGCGCGTCGACGGCTGGCCGGCCGTGGTCTTCGTAGCGCTTGAGCACCGCGGACAGCATATAAAGGTGGCTCAGCACGTCACCGAGCCGCGCGGAAAGCCGCTCCTTGAACTTCAGCTTGCCGCCGAGCACCAGCATCGCGAGATCGGCGGCGAGGCCCAAACCGGCGCTGTAGCGTGCGACCGCCTGGTAGTAGCGCCGGGTGTAGCGACTGCCCGGCGTGCGGGCCAGCCGCCCACCGGTGAGGCCAAGGAGCAGCGCGCGGCTGGCGTTGGAAAAGGCCAGGCCAATGTGTCCGAACAGCGCCTTATCGAAGGTGCGCAGCTGTTCCCGCCGATCCTCGATGCCCAGGGCGGCGAGCTCCTTGAGAACAAACGGATGACAGCGGATGGCGCCCTGCCCAAAGATCATCAGGCTCCGGGTCATGATGTTGGCGCCCTCCACCGTAATGGCGATTGGCGCGCCCTGCCAGCCGCGGCCGGCATAGTTCTTGGGCCCGAGGATGACGGCCTTGCCACCATGCACATCCATGGTGTCGCCGGCCACCTGACGGGCAAGTTCGGTGGCGTGGTACTTCGCGATTGCCGACGACACCGCCGGCTTCTCGCCCCGATCAACAGCCAGGGCTGTGGCTTCGGATACCGCGGTGGCAAGATAGGCTTTGCCGCCGATGCGTGCGAGCGCTTCCTCGACACCTTCGAAGCGACCGATCGGCAGGCCAAACTGGCGCCGAATGCGCGCGTAGGCGCCGGTTGCCAGGGCCGCCGCGCGGCTGCCGCCGGCAGCGCTGGAGGGCAGCGAAATCGCCCGGCCGACGCTGAGGCATTCCACCAGCATGCGCCAGCCCTGGCCCGCCATGGCCGGGCCGCCGATCAGGTATTCCAGCGGCACAAAAACGTCTTCTCCGCGGATGGGTCCGTTTTGAAAGGGGACGTTGAGCGGCATGTGGCGACGCCCGATTTCCATGCCTTTGGTATCGCGGGGCAGGAGGGCCAGGCTGATGCCTAGGTCCTTTTCATCACCCAGCAGGCCGTCGGGATCTTTTAGGCGGAAAGCCAGACCGATCAGCGAGGCGACCGGTGCCAGGGTGATATAGCGCTTGTCGAAATTGAGGCGCATGCCCAGCACCTCTTCGCCCTTGAACTCCCCGCGGCAAATCACGCCTTCGTCGGGGATCGACGTGGCGTCTGAACCGGCGGTTGGGCCTGTCAGACCAAAACACGGGACCTCTTCGCCTTTGGCCAGGCGGGGCAGGTAGTAGTTTTTCTGCTCTTCGGTGCCATAGTGCAGCAGCAGCTCCGCGGGGCCTAAGGAGTTGGGCACCGAGACGGTCGAGGCGAGGACCGCGTTTTTGGTTGACAGCTTCTGGACCACGGCCGAGTGGGCGTAAGCGGAAAACTCAAGGCCCCCGTACGCCTTCGGGATAATCATGCCGAAGAAGCGCTGATCTTTGATGTATTGCCAGGCTTCCGGCGGCAGGTCGGCCCGGACGTGGTTGACGTCCCATTCGTCGATCATTGCGCAAAGCGTTTCTACCGGACCGTCCAGGAAGGCCCGTTCCTCGGCTGACAGTTCAGCTTTGGGTTGAGCCAGGAGCTGACCGAAACGCGGCTTGCCGCCAAAGAGTTCACCTTCCCAGCCGACCGTGCCCGCCTCCAGCGCAATCTCTTCGGTTTCCGACAGCTTAGGCGCCAGCTTGCGATAGGTGTTCAGGACCGGTGCGGTGAGGTACTGGCGGCGCCACGGGGCGTGATTCAGCGGCACCGCAATCACGCCCACCAGCAGCCAGGCGCTGACCAGCGCCAGCGTTGAGGCGGACGACAGCAGGCTGAATGCGAGCAGCGCCAACACGCTGGCGATCGTCCATTGACGAATGGAGGATCGAACAAAACCACAGGCCAGGGCAATGCCCGCCAGGGTCAGATAGAGCGTTAAGCCAGACATAATGAGTCCTCGTTTCGATAGTCGGTGCCGCTAAGCGTCCGGAGAAAGTTCAGGACGGCGGCGGTAAAGGGTTGATTGCTGTCGCCCGCCACCATGTGGTGGGCGTCTTTGATCACAACGTGCTGGGCATGCGGTATCAGTTCGAGCAGGCGCTTGGCGCCTCGTTCGCTAACCACCTCGGACCGTTCACCGCTGATTAGCAGCGTGGGAATGGAAATGGAGCGGCAGGCCCGGGTGATTCGCTCGGGCCACTGCGCGACGTGTTGGGTGACCGCCGCCAGCAGCTTCGGGTCCCAGTGCCAGTGCCAGCGCCCGTTTCGTTGCCGGAGATTGTGTTTAAGGCCGGTCGCGTCTGCCGGGCGGCTGCGGTGGGGCAGGTACTCTGCGATAGCCTGCTGCGCCTCGTCGACGCTGGCAAAACCTTCCGGATAAGACTTAAGGAACGCAATGATCTGCTCGATCCCGTTGCTTTCCCAGTCGGGAACAATGTCGACCAGCACCAAAGCGCGAAGCATGGAACGCTCGGCCTGGGCCATCAGCGCGCTGACGCCCCCGAGCGACGCGCCGACGGCGACGGGCGGGGTCTGACACAGCTGATCTGTGACGTACCCAACGTCAGCGGCGAAGTGATCGAGCTGGTAGCCGTCGGAAAACGCGCTCTTGCCGTGACCTCGCAAGTCGGGGACCAGGCACTGCCACTCGTGCTGCACCAGAGAATGCGCGGTTTTGCGCCAGGACCAGCCGGTTTGGCCACCGCCGTGAAGCAACAGCACAGGGGGATGTACAGTCTCGCCGAAGCCTGTCACGTGAAGACGCGTACCGTCTTGCGAGGTAACAGCGCGTTCAAATTTTTTCAAACGACTGTTTAATTCCATGAACACAGTATGCGGCGAGGCAATAATACTTGTCAATGGCAAGTGTATGTCCCGACAAGGCGGCGTTGAGGGCCCGTTTTGCCAGCGTTTTCCCGCTTTTTGTCAGCCGCTCAGACACCTGCGAGCGCCTTCGAGAAATGACCGCAGGATTCCCGCCGGATCGCAGCCCCGTAAACGATCGTCAACTGCCACTT
>JBCDKA010000112.1:0-13620 GCA_038747195.1 Pseudomonadota bacterium | reverse complement strand
GCGGCGGCCTATGGCCAGGTGACCTCGACCTTCTCGTATCAGGGACAGCTCGAGCTCGAAGGCGAGCTGGCCAACGGCAGCTTTGATTTTGAGTTTGCTCTGTTTGACTCGCCGGATCCGAGTACCGGCGTGCTGACAGCCGGACCGCTCTCGATCCTTCAGGTGCCGGTGCGCAATGGCATCTTCTCGGTTGAGCTCGACTTCGGGCCAGGAGCGTTCGGGGGTTTTGACCAGTGGCTGGAGATCCGGGTGGCCAGCACGGGCAACAACCTGCAGACGCTGCTGCCGCGGCCGCTGGTTGCCACCGTGCCGCTGGCGCAGCAGGCGGCCGGCGTTGAGGCGGGCGTCGTGGATTCCGCTCAGCTGGCGGCGGGCGCTGTCGGCACCCGCGAGCTGGCTGACGCTGGCGTTGCGGCCGCCGACGTCGACGCCAGCCAGATTCAGCTGCGGGTCACCGCCAGCTGCCCACCGGGATCCTACCTACGCCAGATCGGCGGCGACGGCAGCGTGTTCTGCCAGCCGGATAGCGACACGGATACCGACACCCAATACACCGCCGGCTCGGGGCTTCAGCTGAGCGCTGGCGAGTTTGCGATCAACCCGCTGGAGACGCAGCTGCGGGTCACGGGCGTGTGTCCGGAAGGCTCGTCCATCCGCACGATAGCGGATGACGGCAGCGTGGTGTGCCAGGCTGACACGGATACGGACACCGATACCCAATACACGGCGGGCACGGGCCTCACGCTCAGCGACGATCAGTTTGCCGTGGACCCAACCGTTGCGCAGACGCGGGTGACCGGCACGTGCAGCGCCGGCAGTTTCATCACCGCCGTCAACGAGGATGGGACCGTGGTCTGCGCCGCGGCGGACACCTCGCTGCGGCGAGATCCGCTGGTACAGAGCGGCTTCGCCAACGTTCGCCTGGCCGCTGATAGCGGCGGCAACTACGGCTGGGTGCCGTTTTTAGCCGGGTTCTCCAGCCGGCCGATTACGCTGCTAACGATCGATGAAAGCCTCAACGATAACGGCGCCACCTGGGTTCGCCTTCGCCGCGAGGCACGGCGGCGGGCCGGCGTTCGGGCGGAGGCCACGGTGGACGGCTTGCATTGGTTTGCCATGGATGAAGGCGTGTTCACCGTCGATGAGAAGCTGGTGCAGGCCGGCAAAGCGTCGCCGGCGGCGAACAACCAGACGATCTTTTTCCCTCAGCTGTTCGACGCGCCACCGGTCGTATTTCTGACGGTCGACGAATCGGTCGATGATTCTGGCGCGTTTCGCAGCCGCGTGATCGGCAACGTGGGTGCCGGCGGCTTCCAAATCTGGCTCGACGCGGCGGCAGACGGCGTTAACTGGGTGGCGATGGAGGCGGGAGACTACAACCACGGTCGCTATACCTGGCGCGCCGGCACCCACGTTCCCGGCGGCTGCACCAATCCGTGCAGCGTGACGTTTGGTTCAGATCTTTCCGGCACGCCCACGGTGCTGCTGCAGATCAACGACGTGGACAACAGCGGGCCAACCTGGGCGCGTGTGCTCAACGCCAGCGCCAGCGGCTTTGACTACCGGCTTGAATCGGCCGCCGCTGAGCTGGTCCACTGGCTCGCGGTTGTCGAGGTACCCTAGCCCGAAGTCAGCTCTTCGAACATCAGGTAACCGGATTCACTCATGCCCAGGCTTTCGTAGGTCTGCTGAGCGCGACGGTTCTCGCGCTCGACGTACAGCCGGAATCCGACCACTCGATCAGCTTCCTTGGCGTAGCTTTTGACCGCTTTGTACATCCGAGAGTAAAGGCCCCGGCGGCGGTAATCGGGCGCCACGTAGACGCTCTGAATCCACCAGAACCAGCCGTTGCGCCAGTCGCTCCATTCGTGGGTGACCAGGAGACAGGCGGCAAGCTTGCCGTCGACTTCCGCCACGTAGTAAGTACCCCGAGCCGGATCGGCGATCCCGGCGGCAACCCCCTCAAACAGCGTATCGCTATCCAGCTCCTTGTCCTCGGTTTCCCGAGCCATAGCCAGATTGTATTCCGCGATGGTGCCGGTATCTTCCGGAACCGCTTCCCGAACCTTCACCTTCATGCCGCTTCCTCCACGGGAGCTGCCAGCGCTTTGGAGACGATCTCATAGACGTCGGGGCTCAGCTCTGATGCCCCCACAATCCGCTCCAGCTGCGCCTGCGCCTGCGCCGCGCGTTCCGCATCCAGCCGGCGCCAGCCGTTGAACGCACTGACCAGCCGGGCGGTCACCTGGGGATTGATCCGGTCGAGCTTCAGCACCTGGTCGGCGACGAACTCATAGCCGGCGCCGCCAGCCTGATTGAACGCCGAGAGATTGCGCGAAAAGGATCCGAGCAGGGCTCGAACCTTGTTGGGGTTGCGCAGGGAAAAGACCGGATTGCTTAGCAGCCCCTTCACGCGCTCCAGGGTGGCGCCATCCGGCACCGACGCCTGCAGGGCCAGCCATTTGTCCATGACCAGCGGATGGTGGCTGAAGCGAGCAAAGAAGTCTTCCAGCAGCGCGTCAGCCTGTTCGGTGCTCTGCAGCACCAGGGGGGTCAGCGCTGACAGGCGGTCCGTCATGTTGCCGGCAGCCTGGTACTGGGCCAGCGCCAGCTCGCAGTCGCCGCTGGCGACCATCAGATCCAGACACCGTCCGTTGAGCGCCCGCCGGGCCGCCATCTCAGCGCTGGGCTGATAGGTCAGCCGGGGTACCTCGTCGTCATAGCGATGCCTCAGCTCCTGCGCGTAGCGGGCGCCGACGGTTTGCTTCAGCGAATTCCAGGTTTGCTGCAGCGCCTCCACGGGCAGCGGTTTGAGGCTTTCTGCCAGGTAGGATAGATCCGGCAGACGGAGCGCCTCCGCGGTGAGCGCCGGATCCAGCGTGTCGTCTGCCAGGAGGCGGCCCGCGGCGGCGAGGTAGCCTTCGAGCGGGCCAGAGTCACCTTCGATGGCCGCGAATATCACCTCGCTGGCCAGCGTCTGGGATGCGTCCCAGCGATTGAACGGGTCGCTGTCGTGCGCCATCAGAAACGCCGGATCCGGTCGTCCGCTCTCCCACCGGAGCGTCACCGGCGCGGAAAAATCCCGCAGCAGCGATGGCTGGGGCGCCTGGTCCAGGCCACCGAAAACCCAGGTCTGCTGTGGCTCCCGCAGTTCCAGGACCGCCCCGGTGCACTCGCCGCTGATCAGCCGCGGCTGGAGTTCTGAACCATCGCGGCCCAGCAGCCCGAACCGGATCGGCATATGGAAAGGCTGCTTGTCGGGCTGACCCGCGGTCGGCGGCGTGTGCTGGGCCAGCGTCAGGGTGTAGTGCGACCCGTCAAAATGGCCGCTGGCCGTCACGATCGGCGTGCCGGCCTGCGAGTACCACCGCTCAAATTGCGCCAGGCTGCGCTCGTTGGCGTCCGCCATGGCGCTGCGGAAATCATCGCAGGTCACGGCCTGTCCATCGTGGCGCTCGAAATAGGTTTTCATGCCCCGCTGAAAGCCTCCCTCACCGAGCAGCGTGTGGTACATGCGCACCACCTCCGCCCCTTTTTGGTAGACGGTCATGGTGTAGAAGTTGTTGATCTCGATGTAGCTGTCGGGACGCACCGGATGAGACATGGGGCCGGCATCCTCGGCGAACTGCATGGAGCGCAGCAGGCGAACATCCTCGATCCGCTTCAACGCTCGGGAGTTGAGATCAGCGCTGAATTCCTGATCACGAAAAACCGTGAGGCCCTCCTTCAGGCTCAGCTGAAACCAGTCCCGGCAGGTGACCCGGTTACCGCTCCAGTTGTGAAAGTACTCATGGCCGATCACGCTCTCCACGTCCTGGAAGTCGTGGTCGGTGGCGGTCTCCGGGGCCGCCAGCACAAACTTGGTGTTGAAGATATTGAGCGACTTGTTCTCCATCGCGCCCATGTTGAAGTCACTGGTGGCGACAACGTGATAGACGTCCAGGTCGTACTCCAGGCCAAAACGCTTCTCGTCCCAGGCCATGGCCCGCTTCAGCGACTCAAGCGCGTAGTCCACCTGATCCAGAAACGGGGCTTCGGTGTAAAGCTTGAGGGCCACGTGGCGACCGCTGGCCGTTTGATAGCTCGCCTCACGACACGCAAGATCTCCAGCCACCATCGCAAAAAGATAGCTGGGCTTGGGAAATGGATCGTCCCAGACCGCAAAGTGACGGCCGTCCGGGAGCTTGCCCGCGGCGGTCAGATTACCGTTGCTGAGCAGGACGGGATAACGGCCGGCGTCAGCCTCCATGCGAACCCGGAAGCGGGCCATGACGTCAGGGCGATCGAGAAACCAGGTGATTTTGCGAAACCCTTCCGCCTCACACTGGGTCAGCAGAAACTCCCCCGACTGATAGAACCCTTCCAGCGCCGTATTCGCCGCCGGTGCAATGAGTACCTCGGTGATCAGCTCACAGCGTTCGGGCACCTGCTCCAGGACCAGGCGTTCGCCTTCGATGTGATAGGCGGACGGGGGCAGCTCACGCTGGTTCAACCAAATACCCTGGGTCTCTAGATCCACGCCGAACAGCTCCAGCGTGGTTCCGGCACCGTTGCGGCGTAACGTCAACGTGGTCCGCACCCGGGTGCGTTCAGCGTCGATGCTGACCGTCAGGTCAACCGACTCAATCAGATAGGCGGGCGGCGTGTAGTCCACGCGATAGATAGCGTTTTGCTGCGGCATAACAAGGAATTCCGGTCGGCAGGTGACGTCTTTTACGGCCGCTATTCTACCCTCATTTGGTCGCCGGCAGTGCTAGGCAATCATTTCTCTGACGGCGGTTTTGAGTCCCCAGCCAAAGCGGGTTATGGTCCTGCTATGACTGATCAGAGCGGAACCGAATTTGGGCTGGACGCAATGGCAGTCGCCAGGGCCGCGGGCCGAATCACTCGACTTGCGCGTCGGACGCCAGTGATGACCAGCACGGTGCTGAACAAGCTCTCCGGCGTAAAGCTCTACTTCAAGTGTGAACACCTGCAGCAGACCGGCGCCTTTAAGATTCGCGGCGCCGCCAACGCGGTGGCCACGCTACCCGTCAGCAAAGCGCCGCTCGGTGTGGCAACCCACTCCTCAGGCAATCACGGTGCAGCACTCTCCTGTGCCGCCGCTTCGCGGGGCATCAACTGCCATGTGGTGGCGCCCGCCGGCGCCGTGAGCAGCAAGCTGGAGAATATCCGGCGCTATGGCGGCCAGCTGGTGGAATGCGAACCCAACCAGACGGCGCGGGAAGCAGCGCTGGCCGAAGTGGTCAGCCAAACCGGCGCAACGCCGGTACCGCCCTACGACGACCCCCGAGTCATCGCCGGCCAGGGCACGATCGCGCTTGAGCTGCTCGAGCAGGTGCCCGAACTCGACGCCATCGTGATTCCGGTGGGCGGCGGGGGCATGCTTTCCGGCTGCGCGCTTTGGGCGACACACAAAAAGCCCGGCATCGAGATCTATGGCGCGGAGCCTCTGGGCGCTGACGATACGTACCGCTCGCTGGCCGAAGGCCGCATCGTTGATGATCACCACCCAAACACTATCTGCGACGGGCTGCGGGCGAAGGTTGGCGTGCTGCCGTTTGCCCTGGTCCGGCGCCACGTTAAGGGAATCTTACGGGTGGAAGACCAAAGCTCGATCGACGCGATGCGCCTGGTGATGCAGACGCTCAAGCAGGTGGTTGAGCCATCCTGCGGGATCGGGCTGGCCGCGGTGCTAGGCAATCCTGACAAGTTTGCCGACAAACGCGTCGGCGTCGTGCTCAGCGGCGGGAATGTGGACCTGGACCTGCTCCCCTGGGCCAGCGGCGGCATTCCGGATCCTCTGAAGCGCGCCGTTAATCAGTAGGCCAGATCGATCACCAGCGGCTGATGCCCGGACATGCGGTCGGTGGTATCCGGCGCAAGGCCGGTTGCCGAGAGCTGCCGTTCATTCATCACTCCCGGATTGAAAACCACGCCGGCGAGTTGCCGCAGCGTTGGGCTGTGCAGCGCGTAGTCTAGCCGCCCCGGCGGAAACAGATCGCCCCGACGAATCCAGGTCACGTTGGACAAACCGTCAGGCTGGAGCGCGTTCGCGATGGTCAGGTCGGTGGTGCCCGATCCACGCAGAATCGTCAGCGGTTGAGCGGAGCCAACGAGGTTGAAATCGCCCCCGACGATCAGCTCGTCAAAACCAGGGTCCTCGCGCGCCTGGTCAATCGCCGCGGCAATCCGCGTTGCCTGAATGACCCTGAGCCGATCCTGTACGCTGTCGTCGCCGTCGCCGCAGCACTGGAGATCGAGCGCCACCAGCAGGATTCGCCGGCCCGCGTGTGTGACCAGCGCCCCGTTGGCCGGGACGCCGTCCGACGCTGCGTTTTTGAGATCCCGACGCATAAAATCTGATCCCTCAGCGCGGACGAGCTCCGCAACCGTCGGGGGATAGTCAAGAAACCGGAACGACTCGACGGGCGTCAGCGACCAGCGAGACAGGATCAGCCCTCGCTGGCGACCGCCGCTGCCTCCGAGGCTCTGGTGTTTCAGCTGTTTCAGATGGTCGGAGCGTTGGTTTGGCGCCACCTCGTCGAGGAGCGCAACGTCCGGATCAATCGCCTCGATCAGCCGGGCAAAACGTTTGAGCTGACGGGCGGTGCGTTCCCCGCCGGTATTCCAGACCATCACCCTCAGATCGGCCTCCGGATGGCGCTCAAGCGCCGGGCGCACAACGGGGACCGTCGGCTGAGCGGCGAGCGTTATCCAATCGGTGACGTCCTGGGCCTGGTCGTTCCAGAGCATGACCTGAACGCGTGTGCCGGCCGCAACGTCGGAGGACCGCAGGAGGATTTCATAGCTGTCGGAGGCGACTGTCGGCGCGCTGCGCAGGTAGTCGTCGCTGGTCTCACTCGACCGCCAGGCGTCGCCGCTGGGCAAAAGTGTTCTAAAACCCAGACGGTCGTCGCCCTGCGGCGGCGAGTATTCGATGACGCGGTCAACCTCCGAGCTGCCGCGATACGTGGTGCCGCCACCCTCATTGTCGATGGCGAGCGTGAGCGTACGCTCCGACTGAGCGATGTTCGCCGGCACCGCCGCGCGGATGCGCAGCCATAAGCCGTGATCATCCAGCCGCCACTGCAGCGGGCCCAGGTCCACGGGGTCCGCCGCATCGCCAAACCGCTCATCCAGCACGGGTCCGTCACGCCAATCGGCAAAATCGCCGTCCACTGCCGGACCCGCCAGGAGCGCCCCAAGCAGCCAGGAGCCGGCCAGCATACTCACGCTACACGCCCTACCATCGGTGTGAAACCGCGCCTGGCGTTACGTCGATGGTTTCCATGATCATGCCCCCGGCTATGGCTGTTTTGGCGCGTATTGTCGCCCTCCCTGGACGAGCGTCAAGCCACTCACGGCACCTGAATCATCGCGCTCAAAGTGGAGCTGCGCGTCGACCACCTTGTAAAAGAATTTATTAGGCTCGAACGGGAACACCGGAAACGCCGGCTGGCCCGTCAGCTGGGCAAAGAGCTGGCCATCTCGCGCTTCAACCGTAATTTTCACCGCGGGGGTCAGCGCGTAGACACCGGCCAGCGGCGCCAGCGACGCCGCATCGATCTCGATCTCGGTCATGCGCTGGATACCTTTGTCGTCGGCTACGCGAGGCGCTCGCGTCGTCCGGCCCGCCTGCAGCATCACCATGGTCTGTGCTCGGCTGTCCGCAAAATCTTCAAAGCTCAGCGTGATGCCTGCGGGCTTAAAGGAGAACGCGTGCTCTCCCTCTACCGCGAGCGGAAAAGCGCCCTGACCGGTGGCCTGGCCAAAGAGCTGGCCGTCGTCGAGGAAAAACGTCAGTACCATCGCCGGCGACACCTGGAAGGTCCCCACGTAAGGCGACAGGTCCGGACCGTCTGCCGGCGCCTCAACCTCGCCGGCAAGCTGTGCCAGCGCCAGTTCGGTGATGCCGTTGTAGTCGGTAGACGCCGCGAGCAGCACCACCGAAAGCCCCTTCGAAGTGTCCATGGCCAGCGCACTCGCAAAGCCCCCGGTGCCTCCGTTGTGCCAGAACACTGGGCTGTCACCAGCGCTTTTCTCAAGGTGCCACCCCAGCGCGGTTTCACCCGCACCCTGAACCTCACGAATTGCCGCTAGTGATGCCGCCATCGCCCCGGCTTCCGCGGGATTGGCATTCAGGTACGCAAACCGGAGGAGATCCGAGGCGGTTGAGACGATCGCGCCAGCGCCTGCCAGCGCGTCAAACCCGCCCCAGCGCGGCATGTCCGCCCCCTGACTAAAGCCGGTCGCCATACGCTGTAGCTTCTTAGGTGCCGGCGCCACGGCCGTATCGTTCATGCCGAGTGGCTCGAACACGTCGCGCTGGAGCGCCTCAGCGTACGGCAGTCCTGCGGCGTTGGCCGCGAGCTCCCCCAGGAGCCCCATACCCAGGTTGGAGTAGGCGTATTGCTTCTCCAGCGACGCCGGGCGGTAGCTCAGCAGATAAGCGTCCAGCAGCGCACGGTCAAAGCCGGCATAGGGATCGAGCGCGTTTTCCATCGGCATATTGTCGGGCAGCCGGGGCAGTCCGGAGCTATGGCTTGCCAGCTCACGCCAGGTGATGGCGCCGACCCGCGGGTCAGCAAACGCGCCGCCGATTCGCTGGCTGATCGGTTCATCCCAGGAGGCACGGCCGGCCTCGACCTGCCGCTGCGCCAGCAGTGCCGTAAACACTTTGCTGATCGAGCCGATCTCAAACAGCGTCGCCGGACCCGGCGAGCCCGGGTTTTGGGGGCCCGTGCGACCAAAACCGGTGATCCGATTATCCGCCCCCTGCTGCACGCCGAGCACCGCGCCGCGGATTTCCTCGCGCTCGATGCGTTTTTCGATGCCAGCGGCCACGCTGTCCAAAGTCGGCGGGACGGCGGCTGTCCAGATACCCATTCCAAAGGCCATGATGTGCGTCAACATCAGCGTGTTTTCTCCCGATCCGAACCGGGCAGCAGTGTATCGGCTATCGCGCACCAGCGACATCTGCTGGACGGCATGGCATCACTCCAGGCCTAAGGCCCCTGATGCCCGGGGAGACCTCCTACCGCGCTTGCACTATGATGAGGCGATGCGGAGGTTGATCTTGCTGGGAGCGCTGTGGCTTGGACTGCCTCCCGCGGAAAGCGTCATAGCCCAGGAAGGCGTCTGGCTGGAGGAGCTCAAACAGGACCTTCAGCAAGCGGCCCGCAAGGAAAAAATTGCCGGCGCGGCGCTGGTCCTGGTGGATCGGAACGGCCCGGTGCTGACGCTGACCATGGGCTACGCTGACCGCAAGGCCAAGAGGCCTTTTACCCAGTCAACCCGTTTCCCCTTCGCTAATCTGACCCATCTCGTCACCGCAGTGGCGACGATGCAGCTGGTCGAGGACGATCGCGTGGCGCTGACCGACCCGCTGACCGAGGTCTTGCCAGAAGCCCGCTTTTCCAGTCGCTTCGAACCGGGCGCTATCCCCAAGCTGCAGCAGCTGCTCAGCCATCACAGCGGCCTGCCGAGCAACGTGCTGGCCGGCTACTACCAGGCAGAGCCGCCGGCAGCGCTCGCGCCACTGCCGGAGCTGTACCTGGCCAGCCCACCCGGGCAGATCTACGGCTACTCCAATCTCGCCTACGGCGTACTGGGGCACGTGGTGCAGCAACGCAGCGGGCTCGCTTTCCAGGACTACGTTCAGCAGCGGATCCTGACGCCCCTGGAAATGAATCAGACCGGCTTTGCGCCCCACCCGGACGACTCGCGCGGCCACGACAAGCGGCGTCGGGTTGAGCCGGACGTTTATGCCAGCAACCTTGCGGCCCTGGGTCTGCGGGGCTCAATTGTCGACGTCGGCCGGCTGCTGACCTTCTTCCTGAACGAGCGTGAGTCGTCGGTGCTCTCACTGGCGGCGCGCAAACAGATGGGCACCCCGCAGAATCTCGACGTGCCGCTGGACCTGGACAATCGGTCGGGCCTCGGCTGGCAGCTGACCAACACCGAAGGGTTTGCGGTCGACAACGTTTGGCGGGTCAACGCCAATACGCTGAACTTCCGCGAGAACATCATTCTCCTGCCGGACCAGGGGCTCGGCCTGGCGCTGGTGGCCAACTCAGCCAACGGCATCGATTTTATCGTCGACGAATCCCGGAATATTCTGGACCGCTGGCTCGAGGAGAGCGCCGGCATTGCGCCGCCGGACCGGGAACAAAAGGCGCTGCCCGATCGGATACCGCTGCCCGGCAATGCGCTGCCTTCGACGATGGCCTTGGGCTACGTCAGTCCGGTGGGGCTGCTGGAGTTCGACGGCAAGCCGGAGCGCTACAAGATGACCATGATGGGCCGCAATTTTCGCGCCACGGCCCGCGACGACGGCTGGTACGAGCTGGCCTATCGGCTTCTGGGCGTGATGGATATCCAGTTCAGCATCATGGAGGAGATTTTGGTGAGGCCGGTGCAGCTGGCGGGCCGTGAGGCGCTGCTGGCCCGCTATCAGGGCCAGAGTTTTCTGCTGGGCACGGCTTTGCCGCCCGAGGTCAAAACCACTTCCGGGGCGTACCTGCCGCCCTCCGGACGATACGAGATCGTCAACCCAGACTTTTTCAGCGACCGCCTCAAGCTCAAAACGGTGCAGCTGGAGGTCGAGAACGGCCGCCTGTTCGGCGAGTACAAGCTCCCGGTGTTTATCGCCCTAAAGCCCAAAATCCCCTTCGTCCCGGGCCCGGGCCCCAATCAGTTTTTTATTCCAGGTCTGGGCACAGGGCTCGGGGAAAGGCTGGTTTTTGACCCCAAAAGCCAGGAATTTCAGTTTGCGGGCTATCGGTTCGCCAAAGTGCGATGAAGATCACCGATTGAGCTCCAAATCGAACAACGGTTTTTTGATGTAGACGGTATATCATTCAGGCATGACCGATTTGGATGTAAAATCGATGAAGCACACCCTAGTTGCCACAGCTTTCTTTTTTCTAGTTGGCGCAGGTCAGGCGTACGCCCAGACTGCCGTCCCAAGCCCCAGCGCGCCGGAGCCCAAATTTGGCGCAGCTCGCGTGCTTGGCGAACTCAAAGTGGCCGGCGTTGACGCCGCCGCCGAACGGGCTGACGACGCCCAAAAATTTGCTGACGGGGGTTATGTCAGCGGCCGAGTACGCTACGCGCTGAGCCAGCCCGTGCAGCAGTGGCTGGAGCCGGCGGCCGCTGGCGACAGCGCCGGCAGCTTCGCCTGGAATATCAGTTCGCCAGGCGCTACGTCGCTCGACCTGGTTTTCAGCCACTTCTGGCTTCCCCGCGGCGTGTCGGTCTACGTTTACGACAGCTCTCGGGAATGGGTTCGAGGACCCTACACGGATCAGCACAACAACGCGCAGAACGTTCTACCGATGCCGTTTGTACCCGGCGACTCGCTCACGATCGAGGTCACGGGAGACCCCGCAGCGTTGGCCCACGCGAAGCTCAAAGTCGGTCAGGTCTCATCAGGATACCGGGAATTTTGGAAGCCCGGGGAGCTGCAGAAATCCGGCGCCTGTAACGTGGATGTGGCTTGCCCTGATCGCAGTACCTGGGAGGATCAGATTGCATCGGTCGGGCACTTCACCTTCCAGAGCGGGGGCAGCTCGTTTGTCTGCAGCGGCCAGATGCTCAACACGACCAGCAATGACGACCGCATTTTCAGCTCTGCCAACCACTGCTTGTCTACGGAGGCAGAAGCGAACTCGGTTGTTGTGTATTTCAACTACGAAAGCGACCAGTGCCGGGCGCCGGGCAGCGTCAGCAGCGGCCAGGCCATTTCACGCGGCGGCTTCACCGACACTATCGAAGGCACCTCGCTGCTGTCGACCTACGCACCGTCTGACTTCACGCTGCTGCGCCTGAACCAGACGCCACCGGCGTCCTACAACGTGTTCTATTCGGGCTGGGATCACACCGGCAATGGTGTGGCCGGCGTCGCCGGCATCCACCATCCGGCGGGCCACGCCAAGCGTATCAGCTTCGACTTCGACGAACTCTGCAAGTCACCGTATCTCGGCGGCTGCGACGGCTCCAGCACCCACTGGCGGATCGCGGCCTGGGATACCGGCACCACCGAAGGCGGCTCGTCGGGTTCAGGCATCTGGAACAACAACGGCCTGTTTGTCGGCCAGCTGGAAGGCGGCTTTGCCGCGTGCAGCGGCGGCACCGCGCAGGACAACGATCAGCCCGACTGGTACGGGCGGATGGACGTATCGTGGACCGGTAACGGCACCCCCAGCGGCCGGATGTCCGACTGGCTTGATCCGACCAACACCGGCGCCATGACCTTCAACGGGCGCTCCGGCTGTGACGCGCCTCAGGTCCAGATGTCCAGCACCAAGGGCGGCGTTTTCTCGGTCGGCGAATCGGCGGACTTCAGCGCTGCGGTCAGCGGTGGCCAGGCTCCCTACACCTTCAGCTGGGATGTCGACGGTGACGGCCTGACCGATTCCACGGACGCCAACGTCTCGGCGATCTATCACGAGCCGTTTTCCGGCACTGTCACAGTCGGGATCATCGACGGCGCCGGCTGCCGCAGCAGCGCCAGTCTCGGGGCTGTGGTGGAAGCGCCGGCGCTGGACCTCTCCCAGGTGGGCCAACCGGCTGAAGTGTGCGGCGACGGCGACAGCCAAATTGAACCGGGCGAGTCCTGGTCCTATCCGGTTACACTCCGCAACAGCGGCAGCGCGTCCGCGGTGGACACCTTCGCCGCGTTTGCGCCGGCCGGCGGCGCCAGCGGCGCGGCAAAGCGCTTTGGCGGCCCCGACAGCTTTGGGTACACGTTTGCCGACAGCCAGGAGCCCTCATGCAGCTTCAGCTTTCAGGACATCGCAGGCACCGGCACCCAGCTTAATTTCACCGCCACCGACGGTAATCAGGCAGCGGCTGAAGACGACGGCTGGGCTGACGTCACGCTGGGTGGCACCGGCTTTGACTTCTACGGCACCAATCTGACCGGTGTAACCGTGTCGACCAACGGCTACATCTCCACCAGTCAGCAGGACATCGGCGGCGATGTCAGTAACGACTGCCCCTTGCCGACGGCGGTCAGCTCGGGCACCGGCGGTCGCATCTATCCGCTGCACGACGACGTGGTGATCCAGACGGCCTACCACCAGTACTTTGAGAACTGCCCAAGACCCGGCGAATCTGCAGGTTCCGCCGGCTGCAACATCTTCCAATGGAATGTCGATGGCTTTTTCGGCGGCCCCAGCTCTCCCAATTTCGACTTCCAGGCGATTCTTTACGACGGCACGAACCAGATCGTCTATCAGTACGGCCCCGGCAACGGCCGCCAGGGTGATTCACAGACGATCGGCATCCAGAGTCAGGCTAACCCGCCGTTCGACGGCTTGACCTACGCCTGCAATGAGCCCAATTCCGTCCCGGACAACAGCGCCGTATGTATCTTCCACCCGAGCGCCGACAGCCCCGGCCTGTCCGGCGATATTCAACTGGAGAGGAGCGCCCTGGCCGTCGGCGCCGTGGGCAGCGGCGGTTCCTCCCAGGTGGACGTGACGGTGCAGCTCAACGAATCGTTTGCCTGCGGCGACAGCTTTTCCGTCGACTACCTTGGCAGCGTGCACGCCGGCGGCTTTTCGCGCACCTGCTCAGCGTCCGTCATTTCCGGCCAGGTGGCCCTGATCTGTG
>JBCDKA010000111.1:0-13790 GCA_038747195.1 Pseudomonadota bacterium | reverse complement strand
GGTAGTCCGGTGCCCTTAAAGCAGGTGGCGGATATCCGCCTGTCTTTTGAACCCGGCATCATCGAGCGACGTGACCGTGACCGCACGCTGACCCTCAAGACGCAGCTCAAGGAGGGTGTGACGGCAACGGAGGTCAACGCGGACCTCATTCCCTGGCTGGCCGCGCTCGAACTCCCGCAAGGTTACGGGTACGAAATCGGCGGGGAGTCCGAGACCTCGGGTGACGCCAATGCCTCGATCGTCGCCAAGCTGCCGCTGGCGCTGATGGTGATCATCCTGCTGCTGGTGTATCAGTTCAATTCGGTGCGTCGACCGATCATCATCCTGCTGACGATTCCGCTCGGCATGATCGGCGTGACGCTGGGCCTGCTTACCGCCAACTCGAGCATGGGCTTTTTCACTTTGCTGGGCATCATTGCCCTGTCCGGCATCATCATCAACAACGCGATTGTTCTGATCGACCGCATTAAGACGGAGATCGAGGAGCTGGGCAAAGCCCCGCAGGAAGCGGTGGTGGCGGCGTGCGTGCAGCGTTTTCGACCGATCATGCTCACCACCGCTACGACCGTCCTGGGGATGATGCCACTGTGGTGGGGCGGGACCGCGATGTTCAAGCCGATGGCTATCACGCTGATCTTCGGTCTGCTGTTTGCCACCCTGCTGACCCTGCTGGTGGTGCCGGTGCTCTACTCGCTCCTATTCGGCGTTCGCTACGGCAGTGCTGAGGCGGCCCGAGCCGCGGGCTGAGAGCTCGTCGGCGTTAGACCACCCGGAGCCGGTCAGCGGCAAAGTTTTCGAAGCGGGTGTACTGGCCCAGAAAGGTGAGCGGTACGGTGCCCGTGGAGCCGTTGCGCTGTTTGCCCAGGATAATCTCGGCCTTACCCTTGTCCGGGCTGTCCTCGTTGTAGACCTCATCGCGATAGATGAACGCGATCACGTCAGCGTCCTGCTCGATGGAACCGGACTCGCGAAGGTCCGCCATGACGGGCCGCTTGTTGGGCCGCTGCTCGAGAGCCCGGTTGAGCTGCGAGAGCGCAATCACCGGGACGTTCAGTTCCTTGGCAAGCGCCTTCAGGGAGCGGGAGATCTCCGCGATTTCGGTCGCGCGGTTTTCGCTGTTCCCCGGCACCTGCATCAGCTGCAGATAGTCGATCACAATCAGGCCCAGATCGTGTTCACGCTTCAGCCGGCGTGCCCGGGCACGCAGCTCGGTGGGTGAAAGCGCCGGGGTTTCATCGATGAACAGATTGGTGTTGACCAGCATGTTCATCGCGGAGGTCAGCCGGGGCCAGTCGTCATCGTGCAGATTGCCGGTACGTAGCCGCTGCTGGTTGATCCGCCCGAGGCTCGACAGGAGTCGCATGACGAGCTGGTGGGAGGACATTTCCATGGAGAATACGGCAACGGTCTCGCCACCGGAAATGGCCGCGTGCTCGGCGATATTCAGGGCGAAGCTGGTCTTGCCCATCGCCGGCCGGCCAGCCACGATGATCAGGTCTGACCGCTGCAGCCCGGCGGTCTTTTCGTCCAGATCATGAAAGCCCGTAGCAACACCCGTGATGTTGCCGTCCATCTCGGTGAGGTACTCAATCTGGCGAAAAGCTTCCTTGACCCCTTCGCGGACATGCTCAAACCCCGCCTGCTGACGGGCGCCTTTGTCGCGGATATCAAAGACTTTCTTTTCGGCGGACTCCAGGAGGTCAGCGCTGCTGCGCCCTTCTGGATGGAAAGCATCGCCGGCGATCTCATGACTGACGTCGATCAGCTGCCGCAAAATCGACTTTTCGCGAACGATCTTGGCGTAGGCCTGGATGTTGGCCGCACTCGGCGTGTTGTTCGCCAGCGATATCAGGTAAGCCGGTCCGCCGGCGTGATCCGATTGTTCGTTCGACTCGAACCACTCGCCTAGCGTGATGGCATCACACGGCTGGTCGTTCTGATGGAGGTGGCTCATCGCGCGGAAGATCACGCGATGATCGCGCCGATAGAAGTCGTCCTCGGTCACCAGGTCTGCGACCTGGTCCCAGGCTTCGGTGCTGATCATGAGCCCGCCGAGCACCGCCTGCTCCGCCTCAACGGAATGCGGCGGGACCCGGATGGACTCAGCGCTAACGGCCAAGGTGCAACTCGGCGCGGATCAAACGATGAGCACGCAGCGGGCTGCCGCTCACCCCGGGTGCTAAACCCGGTCGTCTGGCGGGTGGCTTGCTCAGCAGCACCCGATCAGGTTTCGTCGCCGGCGACTACCAGATTGATCTGTGCATCAACGCCCGCGTAAAAGTGCAGGTCGATGGTGTACTCACCCGCCTGACGAATCAGGCCTTCCGGCAGCAACACTTCGCTCTTGTCGACGGCAAACCCGCCGGCGGTCAGAGCGTCCGCGATCTCGCGCGTTCCAACCGACCCGTAAAGCTTGCCTTCAGCGCTGGAATTAGCGTGAATCGTGATCGTTTGGTCGGCCACGGCATCGCGTCGCGCTGAAGCGGCGTTTTCGCGCTCCGCGGCACGGGCTTCAAGCTCCGCTCGGCGGGCTTCAAAGTGCTCGCGGTTGGCCTTGGTCGCGGGAACCGCTTTGCCCTGGGGAACCAGGAAGTTGCGGCCGTAGCCAGCTTTGACCTTGACCACGTCACCCAGGCCACCGAGATTCTGAATGTTTTCCAGCAGAATCAATTCCATTGTCTTGCCTCACGTTCGTTGGCGTTGAAAAACAACGCCGGGTTACTCGCTATTCGCCGCCGGCCTCCGAGGAGCCTCGGCGTCGAAAATCCAAATACTCGTTCAACATGGCCGCCAGCGGAAACAACAAAAACAACGTGTTATTCCCGCCCCAGGTCAGCACACACAGCACGTACGCTGCCCAAAGCCACGCGGTGCCCAGGCCCGCCCGCGCCACCAGCCAGTGAATCAGCGCGAACGCCGGTACCAGCCAAACGTACAGCAGGACCGCCGCAATGCTCAGCGGCAGGTCCAGGCCCAGGGCGGCGGCCAACATAAACGCTGCCGCCGAGCCCAGCGCCAGCGGCTTGCCCAGGGTCAACGCCTGGAACTCCTGGCGAAAGCCTTCCGGATTCACCAGTCGAGCCTGCCAGCTGCGCCCCCAAAACAGGCTCAGCGTAAGCAGCAGAAACAAGCTGCCAAAAAACTGGCCCGTCACGCCGCGCCACTGGAGCGCTTCAGCCATAGCGCCGAGCTGGGCCGCCAGGTCGCTCTGGCCCGACTCCGCGGCGGCCTGCACCACCTCGTCAAACAAGGCTCGCCAGAATTGCTCTGGGCTTTCGACAGCGAGCCAAAATAGCAGCAGAGCCAGCAGGGCCAGCGCCGCCATCGTCCAAACGCTCAACGTCAGGCTACGACCCGTATCCAGGGTCCAGGCACTCACCAGTGCCGCCCCTAGAAACGCTGCCGGCAGCAGCATCCCATTGCCGGGTGGGTAGCCCGCTGCCGCGGTCATCACCGCCAGCAGGATCAGGCCGCCCGCGGACACCAGCAGTCCTTCGGTGATGCCCTTCCTCAAGGCGACAAAAGCCGCCACGGCACCCGCTAACACCAACCCCAGCGGCAGGAGCGCCGCAACAACGAGCCCCAGCGCCAGCGTCAGGATCGCCGAGACCCGGCTGCGGTCGATCAGCGGGGCCAGCAAGCTAGCTCCTCGCTGTCGCTAGCCGGAGACCAGCGGCCACCGTGCGGACCTGGGTTCGCCACGGACGCCGCTTGGGTCGCTCGCCCTTAGTGGTTATCGGTGTAGGGCAGCAGCGCCAGGTAGCGCGCCCGCTTGACGGCGGTGGCCAGCTGTCGCTGGTAGCGTGCTTTGGTCCCGGTAATCCGACTGGGAACAATCTTTCCAGACTCGCCGACGTACTGCTTGAGCGTGGCCAGATCCTTGTAATCGATTTCCTTAACGCCGTCCGCGGTGAAGCGGCAGAATTTTCTGCGACGGAAAAAACGCGCCATGATCAGGCCTCCTGCTCAGTATTGGTTTCTGAATCTGCGCCGTCCTCTGCCTCAGCGGCGGGCGCTTCTTCGGTGCCGGCATCTGCTTCTTCAGCAGCGCTTTCAGCGGCTTTTTTCTCCGCTTCAGCCGCAGCCTGAGCACGAGCCGCCGCGCTGGCAGCCTGGCGCTCGGCCTCTGCCTTTTCGCGCTGGTCTTTCTCTTCCTTGGCTTTGAGCATCAGGGAAGACTCGGTGATCGGCTCATTGCGTCGGATGACCATGTTCCGCAGTACGGCGTCGTTGAATCGGAAGGCCGACTCGATTTCCGCGAGGACCTCAGCGCTACACTCGACGTTCATCATGACGTAGTGCGCCTTGGCGAGTTTTTGAATGGGATAAGCAAGCTGACGACGGCCCCAGTCTTCCAGTCGGTGGATGACGCCTTCGCCGCCTTCGATGATGCCGCGATAGCGTTCGACCATGGCCGGCACCTGTTCGCTCTGGTCCGGGTGGACCAGAAACACGATTTCGTAATGTCTCATTGTGTGTCCTTTCGGTTTACGCCCCCTGAGCCGCCCTTCGCGGGCTCTCGAGTGGAGCAAGGAATCAGACTCGTCAGCAAAGCTGACCAGCCAAGCCGCGCGATTCTACGCCTTTTGGCAGGCGCTGCGCAAGTCAACAAAATGGGCGTGACGGGTCGTCGCGACGGGAGTTAGGCCTGCTCTTCGGCCAGGGTAAAGCTCTCGCCACAGCCACAAGCCTCGCCGGCCTGAGGATTGTCGAAAACAAAAACCCGATTGAGGCCCTGCGTGACAAAATCGATCCGGGTGCCGGCGAGCAGCGGCATCAGCTCCCGCCGAACCACCAGAGTGACGTCGTCCTGCTGAAACGCCTGGTCGAGCTCCGCGTCCACGCCGTCGGCCAATGTGACCTCATGGGCGTAGCCTGAACAGCCGGTGCGAGTCAGATCCAGGCGGAGCGCCGGCTGTCCCTCGCGGGCCAGGTAGCGTCGCACGTGCGCCAGCGCCTCAGCAGTCAGGCTGATGGAACCGGCGTCTTTGGTGGCAGCGTTGGTCGCATTCATTCCCTTAATATGCGTGCTTCTGCCCGTTGGTTCAAGACTGACCGAGGCGGCGCAACCGAGGGACGCTGGTCCCGCCTGTTGTCGCTGGTATGATCTGCCGTTTTCCCGAGCTTGGAAGCTGGCCCGTGACCGACATTCTCTCCGTAAAACAGCTGCTGGACGGCGCCCAGGCGATCGGCAGCGAAGTGACCGTCCAAGCGTGGGTGCGAACCCGGCGCGACTCCAAGGCAGGTTTTTCTTTTCTGCAGCTTTCCGACGGTTCCTGCTTCAGCGGCATCCAGGCTGTCGTCGATGCCGACATGGAAAACTATGCCAGCGAAGTGCAGAAGCTGACTGCCGGCTGCTCGGTGGCGGTTCGCGGCACGCTGGTGGAATCCAAAGGCCGGGGACAGTCGCTCGAGATCCAGGCGGCCGAGGTGCGGGTGCTGGGCTGGGTCGAAGACCCCGACACGTATCCGATCTCACCCAAGCAGCACAGCTTTGAGTATCTTCGGGAGGTAGCCCACCTGCGGCCGCGAACCAACACCTTTGGTGCCATGACGCGGGTGCGCCATACGGTCGCGCAGGCCATCCATCGCTATTTCCACGAGCAGGGCTATTTCTGGGTTAACACCCCGATCATCACCGCCAGCGACGCCGAGGGCGCCGGAGAGCTTTTTCGGGTCAGCACCCTAGATCTCGCCAACCTGCCGAGAAAGGACGACGGCACCGTGGCCTTCGAGGAAGACTTTTTTGGCCGCGAGACCTTCCTGACGGTCTCAGGTCAGCTCAACGTTGAGGCCTACTGCCTGGCGCTGAGTAAGGTTTACACCTTCGGCCCAACCTTCCGAGCGGAGAACTCCAATACCTCGCGGCACCTGGCCGAGTTCTGGATGATCGAACCCGAGCTTGCCTTTGCCGACCTCGACGACCTGGCTGACCTCGCGGAGACGTTCCTGAAGTACGTTTTTGCCGCCGTGCTGGACGAATGCGCGGACGACATGTCGTTTTTTCAGAAGCACATCGAGAGCAACGCCATCAAGCGCCTGGAGCAGATCCTGACCGGCGACTTTGCCCGCATGGATTACAGCGAAGCCATCGAGCTGCTGACCAAGGTACAAAAGCGCTTTGAGTACCCGGTTAAGTGGGGTCTGGACCTGCAGACTGAGCACGAGCGGTTTCTGAGCGAGCAGTATGCCCGCCGGCCCGTGGTCGTCATGAACTACCCGACGGAGATCAAGGCTTTCTACATGCGCATGAACGACGACCAGAAGACCGTTGCCGCGATGGACGTGCTGGCCCCGGGCATCGGCGAAATCATCGGTGGCTCCCAGCGCGAAGAGCGGCTGGACGTGCTCGAACAGCGCATGGCGGCCCACGACATGGATCTGAATCAGTACAGCTGGTTCCTCGACCTTCGCCGCTACGGCACGGTGCCACACGCCGGTTTTGGCCTCGGCTTTGAGCGCCTCGTCAGCTATATCACGGGCATGCAGAACATCCGGGACGTGATCCCCTACCCTCGCGTCCCGGGCAACGCCGACTTTTAGCGCAGCTTTAGGTCGCTTCGTAGCCGAAACGCTCGCAGTAGGGGCGCAGCTCTTCCAGCACGGGCTCAAGCTCGGCCCGGTAGTTGCGCCAGCGGTAGCTCGAGCTGGCGTAAAGCGGCTGACTCACCTGATGGTAGCTGGGCGTGTTGATCAGGCCGCGCCCGCGAGCCTGGCCCACGTTGTCCAGCACGGCTTCATCCCAGGGCAGCTTCATAAACGAAAGCAGTGAGCGCATCCGCTCCTCGGGCGCGACGACCAGCTCCTCGTACCGACTCTCCATGACGTTGAGCGGCAGCAGCGCTCGATATTGCTGCCACAGGTCCATCACTTGCCGGTAAACCTCGCTGACCCCCTGTAGCGTGGTGTAGCGCAACATGAACGGTGACAGCGTGAAATCCTGCATAAAGCAGCTCAGCACCACGTCGAGCGGGTGCCGCAGAGCAAAGATGATGGGGGCCGTAGGAAACATCCGCTGAATCAGCCCCAAATGGACCGTGTGCAGCGGCGATTTGTCGAGCAGCACCCGGCCGTCAACCGGGGTGAAGCCTGCAAGCCGCCGGACTTCGTACCAGTAGCGCTCGCGCCAGGCGGCCACGGTGTCAGCGGTGGCCGTCGCCAGCAGCTCCGGGTAGGCCCGTATTTCACCCACCACCGCGTTGAGCGCCGGCTGTTCCTCCATCACCTGTACCTGGGGATGGGCCCCCAGCATCGTGTCCAGCAAGGTGGTGCCCGACCGCTGGAAGCTGAGCAGAAAGGCCGGCTCGGCATAAGAATCCGGCTCAGGCTCCGGCCAGCGATCGACAAAAGCTGAGGTGAAAGACTCCAGCACCCGACCCATGGCCGGGAACAGCCGGTCGGCCTCCGGGTTGCCGCGGCGCCATTCCTCCGCGGCCATCGCGTTGCCTTGCACGTAGTGCTCAAACGCCGATGAGAACCGGCCGAGCCGGTCCAGGGTCTGGCCTCGCAGAAAGTTTCCATCCCGCGCAACCTGGGGCGGGGTCGTCGGCGAGAGCGTCTCGAGCGCCGCCAGCGCTTCCGGGTAGCGCTTTTGGCGCTGCAGAATCCTTGCCTGGGTGAGCGCCAGACCGCTGTGATCCGGAAAGCGCGCCTGCGCCGCCGCCAGCGTCTCCGAGCAGGCGTCAAGGCGATTGGCCAGCTCCAGCAGGGCCGCCAGGTTGGCCCAGGCCACCACCAGCTCAGGATCAAGATCCAGCGCACGCCGCAGCGCCTCTTCGCTCTCAGCCAGCCGGCCGAGGGCGGTGAGCTGGGACCCAAGACTGTTCCACGCCTCCGCCGACCCAGGCGCCAGCTCCGTCGCGCGGGTTGCCGCTGCCAGCGCCTCGTCAAAACGGTTGAGACCCGCCAGGGCCTGTCCCTGCAGACGCCACGCCTCGGCGTTGCCGCGATCGAGCTGCGTTGCCTTGGTCAGTGCCGGCAGCGCCGCCGCGGGGTGACCCAGCTCTAGCTGCACCGAACCGAAGGCGGTCAGAGCCTGTTCGTAGGCCGGCTGCCGCCGCAGCGCCTCGCCGTAGGCGTCCCGAGCGGCCTCAAGGCGCGCCTCGGCAAGCTCGAGATTCCCGAGATTAAACCAGGCGCGGGCGTGGTCAGGCGCCCGCTTCAGCAGCGCCTGATAGCTGCTCCTCGCTTCGTCCATCCGGCCCAGGGCCAGCAACGCGCTGCCGCGGTTGTTGAGCGCCGCCAGATGGGCGGGATCGATCGCCAGGACCTGCTCGAACCGCTTCAGCGCTTCGGCCGGTAGATCCTGACTCAGCAGAGCGCTGGCGTGGTTGTAGCGCACCTCGATATCCCGCGGGCGCTCGCTTACCAGCTCGTCCAGCAGCCGGCTGCCGGACGCCACCTCGCCGGCGGTGATGAGCGCCACCCCAAGGAGATGCTCACAGTCGGGGTGCCCGGGGTGCGCCGCCAGCAGCTTTTGGCACGTGGCCACCGCCTGAGCCGCCTGACCGTCGTTCAGCGCCCGCGCTGCCTGCTGAAGCGCTTTGTTCATCTCGGGAGTCATGTGTTGGCGGTGGCGGTGATCTCACCTTAAATCGGGTCGCCACAGTACTGTTGCTGACATGTCGTTCGCAAGCCCCTCAGGGCCGCGCGCGTCGCTGGTAAATATCATCGGCACGGGGCGTGATACATTCCGCGCCATGACGCGGACAGACTCCATCGGCGATACGCGGTCGATCACCATCGTCGGCGCCGGTTTGGCCGGCTGCCTGCTGTCGATCTACCTGGCGCGCCGAGGCTTTGCCGTCGAGCTATTCGAGCGTGATCCAGATCTGAGGACACTCGCTGACGGCAACGAGGGCCGATCCATCAACCTGGCGCTGGCCAATCGCGGCATCGCGGCGCTCCGGGGCGTCGGCCTGCAGCACCGGGTCGGCGCCATCGCGCTGCCGATGGCCGGTCGGATGGTCCATCTGCCCGGTCAGGAGCCGACGCTGCTGCCGTATGGGCAAAGCAGCGCGGAGGTGATCTATTCGGTCCATCGCTCGGAGCTGAACCAAACCCTGCTGGATGCCGCCGAACGCACTCGGCGGGTGCGCTGTCACTTTCGCCAGCGCCTGGAAAAGCTCGACCTGACTGGAGGCGTCGGACATTTTGTCGACGAAAGCTCCGGCCGGGAGTACCAGCTGCCGCTCGGCCCCACGATTGGTGCTGACGGCGTGGGCTCGCGCGTCCGGCAGGCCATCGACAGCGTTACCGGTGGCACCAGCCGCAGCGACCTGCTCGATCACGGCTACCGGGAATTTCAGATTCCTCCTGAAGACGACGGCCGGCACGCGCTGAGTCCTGGGGCGTTACACATCTGGCCCCGGGGCGAGCTGATGCTGATCGCGCTGCCCAACACCGACGGCAGCTTCACCGCCACGCTGTTTATGGCGCGGGAAGGCGGCACCTCGTTCGCCAGCTTCAAAGAGCCCGCCGCCATGGCTCGATTTCTCAAAGACACGTTTCCCGACGTCGCGGACCGGCTCGAAGCGCCAAACGCCAACCAGCCAACGGTTGGGGTCCTGGGCTCACTCTACTGCGACCCCTGGCACCATGAGGGCAACGCCCTTGTGGTCGGAGACGCCGCGCACGCGATTGTGCCGTTCCATGGTCAGGGGATGAACTGCGCCTTTGAGGACGTTGCCGAACTCGACCGATGTATCACCGATTCGACGCATTGGTCCCAGGCCTTTCGACGCTTCCAGGTGCGCCGGCAGGACAACGCACGCGCGATTGCCGAGATGGCGCTGGAGAACTATCACGAAATGCGTAGCGCGGTGGCCGATCCGGGCTACCGGCTACGGCGGGCACTCGAACAGGCGCTGGAACGTCGTTTTCCCGAGCGCTTTGTGCCGCGTTATTCCCTGGTGATGTTTCGCCAGCTGGACTACCGCCGGGCGCAGGAGCGCGGTCGGATCAATCTGAGCATTCTGCACGCTCTGACCGACGGCATCAGCTCGCTCGATGACGTGGACTGGGCACGGGCCGAGGTGCTGGTTAACCGGTCCCTGGAGCCGCTCAGCCCAGCTTAGGAGAGCACTTTACAGGTCGCGGGCAACCCGGAAGCCGACGAGGGGGCTGGCTCGCTGGGCGGAAGCGGATGCTCTGCTGGCTGAACGGGCCATGGTCGGCGCAACGGCCCAGCCGCCACCGCGCAGCGACCGATTGCTGCAGGGTCTAACCTGCCAAGCACGACCGTCGATGGGGGTGTTTTCCAGCGAATCCTCAAAGCAATCGGCGGTCCACTCGAGCACGTTGCCGCCGAGGTCATGAACGTTCCAGGGATTCGGCTGGAAGCTGGCCGCCGGGGCGGGCCCCCAGAATCCATCACCGTAGCGGCTGAAGGCGTTGGGCCAGCTCCAGTCGCGAAACTGATCACGGGCGCCGGTCAGATTTTCCAATGCATCCGGTGGTGAACCCTCACCCCAATAGTAGGGGTCAGTGGTGCCGGCTCGCTGGGCGTACTCAAACTCCGCCTCTGACGGCAGTCGATAGCTTTGCCCGGTCTGTTCGCTAAGCCAGCGCGCGTAGGCGCTCGCATCGTCCCACGACACGTGGATCGCCGGCAGATCCCCATCCGCCGGATCGCCGGAGAAATCGTCGCGAAACGTCACGCTGGCCTCGCTGAAGCCACCGCTGTCCCCATCATAGACCTGGCTGGCACCGCCTCGCTCCGGGGCAGTCTGATAGCCGGTCGCCGCCACAAAAGCCGCAAACTGCGCCACCGTAATCTCCGTTCGAGCCAGCGCAAAAGGAAGGTCAAACGTGATTTCGCGGGTTGGCCCCTCCCGCTCGTTGCGGCCCTCCTCGCCGGCGGGTGAACCCATAAAGAACCGTCCCGACGGGATCACAACCATGCTCGGTCCGCTGATCCCGGTACCCAGGTTGTCCGCGAAGATGCTGCCCGGCTCGTAGCTCAGAATCAGACGGCGCCGCTCGACCCGCGCCTGCAGCGGCTGGAGATCCCCGGGGTAGCCGGTGCTGGCCAGTGCGGTGAGGCCCTGCTCCACCTGCGCCAGCTCGTCATCTGCCAGCAGGCGCTCCAGCTCCGCCAGGTCAGAGCGCCAGCCGTCAGCCTGTCGAGCCGTGACCTGCTCACGGAGCGCCACCAGCTGCGCCGGATCGATGACCTGACTTTCGGTTGCCGCCGCCGCGGAGTCGGTCAGGTCGAGCAGCTCAAAGGCGGTTTGATAATCATCGCTTTGGGCAGCGGCGAGCACCTGCTCGGATACCGAGGAGAGCAGCGACTCTGCCCCGGCCAGCGCCGCGGCATTCTGCGGGTCCAGCAGCAGCATCTGGTCCAGCACCCCAAGCGCGCTGCTTTCCAGCGGCATCAGCAGCACGCCGGCGGTCTGCGCCTCCGCCAGGCTGGCGGTCAACGCCTCAAGCCGACCGGTGCGATCGAGCTGGTCTCGAAGCGCAGCCAGCGCGGGAAGCCGGGGGCGAAACTCCGAAACCGTGGTGGCGGTCGCCTGCGCCGCCCGCCGATTGCCGGCGGCTAGCTGCTGGCTGGCGCTGTCGATCAGGCGCTGTGCCAGCGTATCCAGGCCGGCTTCCGCCTCGGCATTGCCGGGATCCACCGCCAGCGCCTGGCGAAAATAGTTGAGCGCACTCGCGTCAAAGGGGGTGAGGAGATTCCCGGCGTCCAGCGCGTTGCGCCCGAGCGAGAGTTTACGCCGGAGCTCGTCGCTGCGATCAGCCGGAGATTGCGTGCCGGGTGTCCACTCCTGGCCAGGATCGACCGCAAGTGAATCACCCAGGCGCGCCGGGCGCCGTTCCGGCGCTGCGCCTGGAGCGGCCGAACCTTCGGAGCTGGCGCTATCGCCGGTCTGAGCCCAAACCGGTCCAGCACCGCTGATCAAAACGATCAGCAGAGCCGCCAGCCATCCTGCGTAGGGCTCCAGCCTGATATGTCGTTTTGTTGTCATTGCATGCGCCTGAGCGCAACACCTTCCCACGTCGAGTTTGTCAAATGGCGGCCTGAGGCGCAAACCGGATGCCGAACTGGGCGTTTTCGGCAACCCGGGGGTATCGCCGGTCGCCGCACGAAAACGCACGCCCCAGCAATGCCTAAGGACCCGCCAACGGGTGCCCGCGGAACGCTATAGCTCGCGCAGGACTCGAAACCCAACCAGACAGGAGGCGGCGATCGGCCGTGCGGCGGCCCGGAACGCGGAGCGAGCCGCCAGGGGCTGGCTGGCCCACGACGCGCCTCGCAGGACCCGCAGCTCACACGAATCGGTATCGAAGGCTGAGCCGTCCTTGGGCAGTCGGGACAGATCCGCCTGGTAGCAGTCCTCGACCCATTCGGAAACGTTGCCGCCCATGTCGAAGAGCTCAAAGGGATTGGCGTCGAAGCTAGCGACCGGCGCTGGCCCCCAATGATTGTCCCCGTAGCGTCGAAACGCTTCGGGCCAGCGCAGGCCGTCGAGCTGATCGCGCGCGCCCGTCAGGTTTTCCTGGCGTCGCTTCGGGGCACCCTCCCCCCACCAATAGGTGCTCGTGGAGCCAGCCCGGAGCGCATATTCAAATTCGGCCTCCGTCGGCAGCCGATAGCGTTCACCCGTCGAGGCGCTCAGCCACGCCACGTAGGCTCTGGCGTCGTTGTGTGAAACGTGGACCACAGGAAGCGTAGACTTCGCGGGTCGACCGCGATAGTCCATCTCCCAGGTCACCCGCTTGCGCTCTACCACGCCGCCAGCCGCCGGATCGAACACCGTGGAGCCACCGTTCTTTTCGGCGTCCGTAACGTAGTCGGTCGCCCGCACAAACTCGCGAAACTCCGCCACCGTCACCTCCGTCGGCGCCAGGGCGTAAGGGAGAATAAAGCGCACCGGCTGACGCGGTCCCTCGCGCTCAGACCGACCTTCCTCGTCCTCGGGTGACCCCATCAGAAAACGGCCGCGGGGCACCACCACCACCTCGCGGAGCAGCGCTTGGCCGTCGGCGCTGCCCTGATCTTCTACCGTTGTGCCGGGCGCGTACGCCAGTACCAGCTGGCCGCCCTTAATCTGGTTCTCCAGCGCCGTCGCCGGCTCGGAGTAGCCCAACGTTCGAAGCTGGGAAAGCTGCTGCGACGCCAGTTCGTACTCCCCGTCATCTGCGAGCTTCTGGATCTGCCGGCGACGATCGTTAAACATCACGCGCTCCGCGCCGTCGGTGGCCACCCGCTGGGCAACCACCTTTTCTTCGGGATCGGAACGCACCGAGAGCGCGCGTTCGAGCAGCTCCCGGGCCGCGGCAAACTTCTGGCTTCGGGTCAGCTCAGCGGCCCTCGCCAGCATCAGCCGTTCCAGGCCAGCGAGCCCGGCCAGCGCAGCCGGATTGTCCGCTTCGAGAGCCAGCGCCGCGTCGTACGCCACCTTGGCGCCGCCCTCACCCAGCAGCCGACCGGCCTCCGTAGCGTCAGCGGCCGCGTTCAGAAGCTCTCCGATCTGGCTGTCTTTCAACAGGAGCTGAGATACCCGCTCAACCGCTGGATGCAGCGGGTCGATGGCGCGAAGTTCTGACAGGCGTTCGGCCGCTCCCTCTCGGTCGCCGTCCGCGTAAGCTTTCGTGGTGCGTGCCGCCAAGGCCGTCGTGGCGTCAGCGATGCCGCTGATGGCCGTAGCGTTGCCGGGGTCGAGTTCCAGGATGGCCCGAAACCGATCCAGGGCCCCCGTCTCCGGGGTCATGATGTCGCCACCGGCCAGCGCTCGGCGGGCCTCGCGAATCTGGCCCTCCAGCACCGAAGAGCGCGTGTTTCG
>JBCDKA010000110.1:0-13793 GCA_038747195.1 Pseudomonadota bacterium | reverse complement strand
TAATCATTCGTCGAAACGAGATTTTCAACACTGGTGTTGACGGTGGCACGGGTGAAGGGATGTATTTTGGCTGCAATGGAGAGACGTGCGAAATGGTCGACTCGTTGATCACCCAGAATTTCCTCCACGATCTGGGCGGGTTTCAGGGTGAGGGAATCGACATCAAAAACGGCTCATCGGGTAACCGCATCCAAGACAATGTCATCATTGGAGCAAACGCCGCCGGCGTTGCGCTTGGTGGCTATACAAACGCACCAGGGCGAAACCTCAACGCGATAGAGCGAAACTTTATCTGGAGCATTGCCGGTACTGGTATCCGGCTAGTTGGACAGGCCCTGGTAAGTAACAATCTGGTCGTCGCATCAGGAGAAAGCGGCATCCGAGCGGCACCCGATCAGGGTCTCGACCCCAAGGATCTTCAAATATTGCACAACACGGTATTCGACGCCGGCGATGCCTGCCTCCGGGGTATCGGTTGGGATATGGATGACCTGAGCACAACAGTCGTGGCTAACAACGCGCTCTACTGCCCCTCTGCAAGCGCATTTCGTCTCAGTGGCGGTGACGGCTCGGCCATCGTCGTCGGCAACGTGGGGTTGGGTGCAGGGCTTGTACCTGGCATTGCATCTGGAGCCAGTGCGGCCGGAGATTTTGTGGACCCTGGGCGTCTTGATTTTTGGCCTTCCGCTGCATCCGCGCTGCTTTCCGAGGGGGATCCGATTTATGCGCGGGCCGACTTCAATGCGACAGAACGAACGCAGCAAATCGTTGACGCTGGTGCATACCAGAGAACCGCTCCTGGAAACCCTGGCTGGTTGCCTCGCGCGGCATTCAAGCGTATGCCGGCTGGCGTATTCGGGGACTCGTTTGAAGGGCGTTGATTCGTGCGGCGCCAATCGAGGAGCCCGCCGTGTCGAATGAATGAGGAGGTTGTCCTAGGGGAAACCCAAGGGGATTGATTCGCAAACGAAGTATCGTTTGCTCTCCCCTGCGGGGCGCCTGCGCTTCGCTACGGCGTCCAAGTTGCTAGCGCAACTTAGTGATTCGCAAACGAAGTATCGTTTGCTCTCCCCTGCGGGGCGCCTCGCTTTGCTCGGCGTCCAAATTGCCTTTCGGCAATTTGTCGAACCGTGGGGTTTGAATCTTGACCCTTGCGGGCGCCATTAAAAAAGCCCGCTGAAGCGGTCAAATTAGGAGACTCTCTTAGGAGAGACCCAAGGGGATTGATTCGCAGGCGAAGTATCGCCTGCTCACCCCTGCGGGGCGCCTTCGCTTCGCTACGGCGTCCAAGTTGCTGGCGCAACTTGTCGAACCTGGGGTTCGAACCAAGACCCTTGCGGACGCCATAAAAAAACCCGCGGACGCGGGTTTATTTATGGCGTCCCCAAGGGGATTCGAACCCCTGTTGCCGGCGTGAAAGGCCGGAGTCCTAGGCCTCTAGACGATGGGGACAACAAAAGAGCGCGCATTGTACCGGATGTGTGCATTCGGTCAATGTGCGTCGCGAGTGGTGGAGCTAGGCGGGATCGAACCGCCGACCTCTACACTGCCAGTGTAGCGCTCTCCCAGCTGAGCTATAGCCCCAGTCGCGAGGCGCGCAAGGTTATCAGAATCGCCTCAGGTGTCAAGATCGTTACGGGGTGCAGCGGGCAGCGGCGCCGCCCGGCCCGGAGGTTAATCCCGGACCAGGTTTTTTCGTTCGAAGCGAGCCAGATCGATGTCGACCGGGGCGCTTTCTACCGGCCATTCTGCGGGGGTTGCCGTGCGCAGGGTTTCCACGCTGTGGCCTTGCTGAACCAGAAACTCCAGCCACTTATCCAGCAGCCGATTGGTTTTCCATCGGTGATCCACCACGTCTGCCAGGGAAGCCAGGACACCCTTCATCGGTTCGCGGTCAGATTTGGGGTAGCAGTGGGTGGCCTCAGCCAGCTGTGCATCATGGTAAATGCGCAGACGGGCGTCGGGGTCCGGGGTCACGCGACCCACGCTGTCTTCCAGGAAGTACGTGAGTCTCGCGACGGTTGTGTAGCGATGCCGCTCCAGTACCTCGAGGTAGATCGGCAGCTCATCGCGAACGCGCGAGATCATTCGATCCTGGGTCAGCAGGAGGTCATCGAACAGCAGATTGAGCTGCCGATAGTTTTCGGCATAAATGTCCATCAGCTGCCGGAATTCCGGCGGCCTTAGGCGCGGCGTTGTTTTCTCCGAAGAGCTCATGTTTCTGATAGTAGCACGACTGATTTGTCACGAAGGCGCGGTTACTAGCGGTAACTCAAACCGGTCACAACCCTAAAACATGTTCCTCTCAAGATTCAGCGCCACCAGGATTTTGCTGGCGATTTCCTCGACCGAGGTATGGGTTGTGTTGAGACACGGAACGCCGTGCAGGCGAAACAATCCCTCGGCTTCCTCCACCTCAGTGCGGCACTGTTTCATGCTGGCGTAGCGGCTCTCGGGGCGCCTGGCCTCGCGAATCTGATGCAGACGCTCCGGGTCGATCGTCAAGCCAAACAGCTTGTTCTTAAAGGGCCGCAGCCTGGCCGGCAGCCGGGTCTCCTCAAGGTCATCGTCGGTGACCGGATAGTTGGCGGCCTTCACGCCGTAGTGCAGCGCGAGGTAGAGACAGGTGGGGGTCTTTCCGGACCGCGAGACGCCGACGAGAATCACGTCCGCGTTGGTGTAATTCACGTCCCCGCCATCATCGTGTTTCAGCGCGTAGTTTGTCGCGTCCATCCGGCTTTCGTAAGTGTGATAGTCGACCAGTCCGTGGGTCTGCCCGACTGCGGGAGATCGCGGCTTGCCAAACTCTTCTTCCAGACGGCCAAGGAAGGTGTCGAAGACGTCCAGTACCAGCGCCTGACTGCTATACAGGATCTTCGAAAGCTCCTGATTTGCGAGCGTGTTGATGACAATCGGACGGATACCGGAGTCGGTCGCCGCTTCGTTAATCCGCTGAACGGCAACGCGTGCCTTGTCTGGGTCGTCGACGAACGGCAGCCGGAGCTGTCGGAAGCTGATTCCCTGAAACTGGGACAGGAGGCTGTGCCCGATTGTCTCGGCCGTGATTCCCGTACCGTCAGAGACAAAAAACACCGCGCGATCTGCGGCTTGCGTCATATTTGAGGCCTTCTAAACAATCGTTTCCCGTGGCGCCGTCAGGTTACAGGATAGTCGTGAATCCCGTAAGATACCGCCCCTCGCAACGGGCAACAGGAACGGCAGTTGAGCGACTATATTCGGTGGCTAAGTGAACTGGGGATGGATGATCTCGACCAGGTGGGAGGTAAAAACGCTTCACTGGGCGAGATGATCAAGCACCTTTCGCAGGCTGGCGTCAGCGTGCCCGGCGGTTTCGCCACCACGGCCTCTGCCTTTCGCGAATTCACTCAGCAAAGCGGGCTGGCTGATCGCATCAGCACCCGTTTGAAAGATCTCGACGTCGATAACGTTAACGAGCTCGCCAAAGCTGGCCAGGAGATCCGCCAGTGGGTCATGGACACACCGTTTACGCCGGCGCTGCAGCAAGAGGTGGAAGAAGCCTTTGCGCGCATGACCGAAGAAGCGGGCGGCGAGCTGGCGGTGGCGGTCCGATCCTCAGCCACCGCCGAGGACCTGCCGGACGCCTCCTTCGCGGGCCAGCAGGAGACCTTTCTCAACGTTTCTGGCATCGATCAGGTCCTGGAGCGCATGCACGAGGTTTTTGCCTCGCTGTACAACGACCGCGCAATTGCCTATCGCGTGCATCAAGGCTTCGATCACGACGTGGTCTACCTGTCCGCCGGAGTACAGCAGATGGTGCGCAGCGACGTCGGTGCCAGCGGCGTGATGTTTTCACTCGACACCGAGTCGGGGTTCCGCGATGTGGTGTTTGTGACCTCAGCGTACGGCCTCGGTGAGACCGTGGTTCAGGGCGCGGTCAACCCAGATGAGTTTTATGTTCACAAACCCACCCTCGCTGACGGCAAGCGTGCCGTGCTGCGCCGCAGCTTGGGTTCCAAGGCCATCCAGATGGTCCACGCGGAAGCCGTTGAAGGAAAAAGCGGCGTGCAGACACTGGACGTGCCCGAGCAGCAGCGCAGCCAGTTTTCTTTAAGCGACGACGAGGTGATGGAACTGGCGCGCCAGGCCGTCACGATCGAAGAACACTACCAGCGCCCGATGGATATCGAGTGGGCCAAAGACGGCGTTACGGGCCGCCTTTACATTGTTCAGGCAAGACCAGAGACGGTGAAGAGCCAGGGCAACGCGAACGTGATCGAGCGCTACCGGCTGCGTGGCGAGGGGCCCGTTATCACCGAGGGCCGGAGCATCGGCCAGCGAATTGGCGCGGGTACGGCAAAAGTTGTCGACGATATCTCCCAAATGGATAAGGTTGGCGCCGGCGACGTGCTGGTGACCGACATGACCGACCCCGACTGGGAGCCGATCATGAAGCGCGCCGCTGCCATCGTGACCAACCGCGGTGGACGGACCTGTCACGCGGCGATCATCGCCCGGGAGCTCGGCATTCCCGCAGTGGTGGGCTGCGGTGACGCAACGGCGGCGGTCGCCGACGGTCGGGACGTCACCGTCTCGTGTGCTGAGGGTGACACCGGCTACATCTACGAAGGCAAGCTCGACTTCGATATCAACCGCGCCGACATGGCGGAGATGCCCGACATCCCGCTGAAGGTCATGATGAACGTCGGCAACCCCGATCGGGCCTTCGATTTTGCTCAGATTCCGAACGCCGGCGTGGGCCTGGCGCGGCTGGAATTCATTATCAACCGGATGATCGGCATCCACCCGAAGGCGCTGCTGGAGTATCCGCAGCAGGATCCCGACGTCAAAGCGCTGATCGATCGGCGCATTGCCGGTTACGGCGGCCCGGTAGAGTTCTACGTGAGCAAACTCGCTGAGGGTATATCGACGCTTGGGGGTGCGTTCTATCCGCAGCCGGTGATCGTTCGGCTGTCGGACTTCAAATCGAATGAGTACGCCAACCTGATCGGCGGCTCTCGCTATGAGCCTGACGAAGAAAATCCGATGCTCGGGTTTCGCGGCGCGTCCCGCTACGTGGATCCAGGCTTCACCGAGTGTTTTGAGCTCGAATGCCGCGCGCTGAAGCGGGTCCGCGAGGAGCAGGGCCTCACCAATATCTGGGCCATGGTGCCGTTTGTCCGCACCGTCGAAGAAGCGCAGCAGGTAATCGAGGTGATGGCGCGCTATGGCCTCAAACGCGGCGAAAACGGCCTCAAGATTGTGATGATGTGCGAGCTGCCGTCTAACGCCCTGCTGGCTGATCAGTTTCTCGAATACTTCGACGGCTTCTCCATCGGCTCGAATGACCTGACCCAGCTTACGCTCGGCCTGGACCGAGACTCAGGCCTGATCGCCGATCTGTTCGACGAGCGAAACGAGGCGGTCAAGACGCTGCTCGCGATGGCTATCAGCGCCTGCAAGAAACAAGGCAAGTACGTGGGAATCTGTGGGCAGGGCCCTTCGGATCACCCTGACCTCGCTCGCTGGCTGCTGGACCAGGGCATCGACAGCGTCTCACTGAACCCCGACACGGTGATCGAGACCTGGATGTATCTGGCGGGCTAAGGTCTAGAGCCCGGACAGCGCGCCCATGTGCTGTCGATAGTGCGCCAGCTCAGCAATCGAATCGCGAATGTCGTCCAGCGCCAGGTGGCTCGAGTTTTTCCCGAACCCCGAGGCAATCTCCGGAGACCACCGGCGGCTGAGCTCTTTCAGCGTGCTCACGTCCAGGTTTCGGTAGTGGAAATAGTCTTCCAACCGAGGCATCACCCGCGCCAGAAAGCGGCGGTCCTGGCAGATGCTGTTGCCGCACATCGGTGAGTGCCCTTCCGGCACCCATTTGCGCAGAAAATCCAGCGTTTGAGCCTCGGCCTGAGCATAGTCAATATTGCTGGCGCGAACCCGATCCCAAAGCCCCGACTGGGAGTGCTGACGACTGTTCCAGTCGTCCATCTTCTGCATCACGCTCTCGGGGTGGTGAATGGCCAGCTCTGGGCCGCAGGCCAGCTCTTTGAGGTCTTTATCGGTCACAATCGTCGCGATTTCGATGACCTGGTCGCGCGCGCAGTCGAGCCCAGTCATCTCCAGATCGATCCAAATCAGATTGTCTGTCAGCACAAAAACGTGTCCTCAGGGCCGTTGAGAAGCATAGTAGCAGAGGCTAAATTGCCATAGTGTCAAATGCGCCACACAGCGATTCGTCCCGTCGGTTCGGTACCGTCATCATCAGCCACGGGCCTGAGGTCCTGGTCAAAGTGGAGGATGACCTCATCGCCTGCCGAGGGCGCCGGAAACTTGGTAAGACGGTTTGCGGCGATCGCGTTTGGCTGTCTGACGACCAGCCACCGGTCCTGGACGGCATCGCGCCTCGAGACAACGTCTTTCCCCGCTCAGACCGCCGCGGCCGCCAGCAGATTGTGGCCGCCAATCTGGCGCGGGTGGTGATTGTCGTTGCGCCCAAGCCCGAACCGACACGAGACCTGATCAATCGCTATCTGGTGGCCTGCGAAAACCTGGAGCTGCCGGCGGTCATCTGCTTCAACAAAACTGACCTGATCGATGCTGATGCCCGCACGGCCTGGGACAGCCAGGCCAAACTCTATCGAAAGCTGGGCTATCCCGTGGTCCATACGAGCACCAAGACCTCGCCTGGGCTCGGCGAGCTCGCGAAGCTGCTGACGGACGGTCCAAGTATCCTGGTCGGGCAGTCGGGTGTGGGAAAGTCCTCGCTGATCAATCAGCTGCTGCCCGATCTTGCGCTGAAGACGCAAGAGATCAGTACCGCCACCGCCAAGGGCAAACACACCACCACCGCAACCACCTGGTACGACCGCGAGGGCGCCGGCCCCATTATCGATTCACCCGGCGTTTGGGAATACGGAATCTGGAAAATGCCCTGGAACGACGTTGCGCGAGGGTTTGTCGAGTTTTCAACGTTTGCCCAAGAGTGCCGGTTTTCGAACTGCCAGCACCTGTCTGAACCCGACTGCGGCGTGCAGGCGGCCGCTGACGCGGGGCTGATCGACCCATCGCGGCTGGCTTCCTACCGACGCATTGTCGGCGCGCTGGAGCAGATTCCCGATCCAGGCGGCTAAAGCGACGCGGTGACGACCTCTCCCTCGGCGGACGGTCATTGCTGTGAGTTTCACATCAAAGCAGCGATAATGGTGGATTGCCTTTCCGGATCGATCAACCTTGACCAAATTTTGCAGCGAGTGCGGATCTGCCAACATCGTGCAGCGTGTGCCCGAGGGTGATGAGCACCTGCGGGCAGTCTGTGACAACTGTGGCTTTATTCACTATGTAAATCCCAAGATTGTGGCAGGATGCTTGCTGACCTGGGACGGCAAAATCCTCCTGGCTAAGCGGGCCATTGAACCGCGAAAGGGCTACTGGACGCTGCCGGCTGGCTTCATGGAGCTGCAGGAGAGCACCGCTGAAGCTGCAGCCCGGGAGTGCTGGGAGGAGGCGCTGGCGCGGCCCGTCGACATCGAGTTGATGGGCGTCACCAGCCTGCCCCACATCGGCCAGGTTTATATGATGTATCACGGCACGCTCGCTGACGGCGAATACGGCGTGGGCGAAGAGAGCTCGGAGGTGGAGCTGTTTGCACCGGAAGATATTCCGTGGAAACAATTATCTTTTCCCGTTGTCCATTTCACATTGAAGCGCTATATACGTGGTGAGATGTCCGTGTACGACGAAGTAATTGACCGCCAGACTGACTGGTTGACTAAAGGAGCCTGATTGTGGACCCGAATATTGCTTTGCTGCTAGCCGGTGTGGCCGGTGCTGTTGTTGGTTTTTTGCTAAGTCGGATGATGGGCGGTGGCGCTGGTCAGAACCAGGCGGTTCGCGAAGCTCAGGAAGAGCTTGAAGCATACCGAGACAAGGTGGCCGACCACTTTACCCAAACCGCTGACGCAATCGATCAGCTCACCGACAGCTACAAAGGGGTTTTCGACCAGCTGCAGACCGGGGCGCAGGGGCTGCTGGACGAGAAGCGTCTGCAGAAGTGCCTGACGGACCGTGAAGACAAGATTATTACGCTGAATCGCCTGGGCCATACAGCCGCCCCGGCCGCTGCCGCCGTCGCCGCGGAAGCCAGCCCTGCCCCGGAGACGGAGGCAGAGCCCGCTGCCAGCGATGACGCCGAGGCGACTTCCGCTGAGACCGCCGCCGAAGCGACCGCTGAGGAAACCACCCCTGAGGTGGCCGAAGAAACGTCACCGGAAACGGAAGCGGCCTCCGATACCAGCGTTGACGACGAGGTGAAGACGGAATCCGCCGATTCCGCTACCGATGAGCCGGCAGCAGAAGATACGTCAGAGGAAACGAGCGAGTCTGAAACGGACACCAACGCTCAAAGTGAAGCTGAGTCGACCGATTCGGCGGAGGAAGATTCCGACGAAAACGCTGATGAGACCACCGGCGAAGACGCATCGGATGACACCGAGGAAAGCACTGAAGAAGTACCCGACGAGGGACCGAGGCTTCGCGCCGTCCAGTAACCGTTATCCCCCGGGCGGCGCTCGCCGTCCGGGGACTTTTGGCCTACTTGGCGGCGCTCGCCAGCAGATCTCCCGTTTTGCCTTCCAGCACGAGCTGCCCCTCATCGTTCACATACATCCGGTTGACGCCTGCTAAAACGGCGTAGACGGCAGTTTCCAGCACCATCGCCTCACCGGGACACATTTTCTTGGTCCCGCCTACCGGACCCATGGTCATCGCGTCGGCAGATCCTTCAAAGCTGGCGAAAAAATTGTTGCAGCCGGCGTTGCCGGTGATGCGCTGACCGGCTAAATCCACCTCGAGCCAGCCCGTGCTGCCGCCGCCCGGCGCCTTGCCGCCAACCCGGGTCAGGACCCAGCGACCCTGATCAACGCTACCGGGCTTGGCAGCGCTCATTTCCGGCTTTGACGTCATGGCATCTTTCTCGCCAGCCGCACCCGAATCGCCTGAGCCGGAGCAGCCTGCCACCGCCAACCCTGACGCCAATAACGCCGGCAACAGCCGGCCACCCAATGACTTTTTCATGGATTCTCTCCCGCTTAGCCCGGAGGCCAGCTCAGGTTGCGACCCGCTAGAAAATGCAGGTGTATATGAAAAACCGTCTGACCCGCCGCCTCGTTGCAGTTCATGACGACCCGATACCCATCGTCCGCCACGCCAAGCTCGCGCGCGTAGGCCGCGGCAGCAATAAACAGCTCACCAACCGTTGCCGCGTTTTCGGCCGTGACGTCGTTGATCGTGCGAATCTTTTGCTTGGGGATAAACAGGACGTGATGAGGCGCCTGGGGGTTGATGTCCCGAAAGCCGAGCACCGTGTCGGTCTCGTACACGATATCGGCCGGAATTCGGCGCTCGATAATGTCGATAAACAGCGTCTCAGACATCGCAATCGTTTCCTTGGGCTTGGCGAGCCAGGCTAGTGTTTGACGACCCGGCGACCGGCAAACGCGTGCGCTAAAGTCGAGGCGTCGGTGTACTCCAATTCGCCACCGAGCGGCACTCCGTGAGCGATTCGACTGGCGCTGACGCCACAGCTGCGCGCCAGCTGGCTCAGATATTGCGCCGTCGCCTCACCTTCGACGCTCAGGTTGGTCGCGATGATCAGCTCTTTGACGGGCTCATTTTTCAGGCGCGCGGTCAGCTGGTCCAGCGCCAGCTCTTCCGGCCCGATACCGTCCAGCGGGGATAGCCGCCCCATCAGTACAAAGTAAGTGCCGCGAAAGCCGGTGGCCTGTTCTACCGCAGCAACGTCGATTGGAGACTCGACGACACAGATGAGGCTCTGATCGCGGTTTGGATCGCTGCAGGTCTGGCACAGCGGCGTTTCCGAGAACGTCCGGCACCGCTCACACCGTCCAATCCGGGACACCGCATCCTCCAGCGTTGAAGCCAGCCGCAGCGCCCCTTCCCGGTCGTGCTCCAGCACATGGAATGCCATGCGTTGAGCGCTTTTGGGGCCAACCCCCGGCAGGCAGCGCAGGGCATCTACCAGCTGGTTTAGCAACGCGCTTTGCGACATAGCCCCTGACTCAGAACGGGAGTTTGAACCCAGCCGGCAGATTGAGCCCCCCGGCGAGTTCGCCCATCTGCTCCTTTTGCATCGCCGCCACCTTGTTGGTGGCGTCATTAACCGCCGCCGCAACAAGGTCTTCGAGCATGTCCGCATCGTCTTTTAAGAGGCTCGGGTCAATCCGGACCCGGCGCACTTCGTGGCGACCGGTCATCACCACTTCCACTAGGCCTCCACCGGAACCACCGGTGACTTCCTGCTGCGCGAGCGCCTCCTGGGAGCGCTCCATGTCCTCTTTCATCTTCTGGGCCTGCTGCAGCAGTCCCGCGAGTGGTCCTTTCATGATTTCTCCTCGCCGTACGCGAGTGATGACAGATGGCCAGTTTACCTCAGGCGCGTGAAGGCGATGGTGATCGCCGGCCTAGCCGCTTCGTGGTCGCACCGAGCCCGGAACAATTTCGGCCCCCATCTGCTGCTGCAGCGACTTCACCAGCGGATCCTCCGCAATGGCCGCTTCCGCGTCACGCTGCCGCTGATGATTGGCCTCGGTCTCCCGCTGCGCCGGCGTCTGGTCGCTCACCTCAGCCCGGGCCAGCGTCAGCCGCATATCACGACCGAAATACCGCGCCAGCCCCTCGCGAATCCGGCTCTCCGCCTGTGGCGTATGCAGGTGTTCCATTTTTTGATCGAGCGTCAGCCGGTAATGGCCCTGCCCCTCGCGCTGCAGGACGCTGTTGCGCGCCAGCACCCCGGCGGTGCCCTTGAGCTGGAGGCTCTCGATAATCCCATCCCAGGATTCGGGCGGAACGGGTGCAGCGGGCCCGTCGTCGAGCGCGGGTTCAGACGGGGGTGCAGCGGATGCGGTAACCGCTTCCGGCGGCGGTGGGGCCGGCTCGGTCTCCTTCGGTTCAGGCGCAGCTGAACTCAGCTCGGCCATCGGTGCAGGGTTTGGCGTGGGTGGAGTTTCCCTCGGATCAACCGACGGGGCTTGTGTCGGCGCAGGCTCGGCCGGCTCGCTGGAAACTGTCGGCATCGGCGCTTCCGCGGTGCGCTGCTCGGGTATCGCCGGTGAACCGCTGATCGGATTGTCGGCCAAGGCCTGCGAAGCCCCGCCAGGCCCCGAAGGAATGGCTGCTGCCAGCCGACGAGCCTCAGCTCGCGCCGCGTCGATATCGCCCGTAGTGGTCGGCGGCGATGCAGGCTCAGCCTCGGCTGACGCCTTGATCGGACTGGCGGTCGCTGCCGAAACCTTGGGCTGCGCGCTCGCCGGCGAGACAACGCTGCCGTCAGCCGTCTGCCCGCCGCCGGTGGGGCTTGGATCAGAAGCCATGGGCTTAAACGCCAGCATGCGCAGGAGCGCCATCTCAAAACCGCAGCGGTGGTCGGGCGCCAGGTCCAGATCACGCCGACCGCGCAGGCAGATATCGTAGTAAAGCTGCAGATCCTCTGGCGCTAGCGCCCTGGCCACCGCCTGAACCATGGGATCGGGATCTTCCACGGAGGGCATGACCTGCACCAAGGCCGCACGGTGCAGAATCTGCGCAATCTCGCCCAGCACCCGGCCAAAATCCGGTGAATGGCTGACCATCTCCTGCGCTGCATCCCAAAGTGCCGGAGGGTCCGCGCTACACAGAGCGGTCAGCAGCGCCTCGAGCTGGCGGGCCTGGACCGTGCCCAGCATCGCCCGGACGTCGTCAGCCCGCGCCTGTCCCCCGCCGTAAGCAACGGCCTGATCCAGCAGGCTGAGGGCGTCTCGCATGCTGCCATCGGCTGCGTTGGCCAGCAGCTTCAGCGCATCGGGTTCAGCTTCAAAAGACTCCTGCGCGGTAATCGAGGTGAGATATTCCTCGATCTGGGCCTGCGAGATACGTTTCAGGTTGAACTGAAGACAGCGCGACAGGACCGTCACCGGAAGCTTCTGGGGGTCGGTGGTCGCGAACAGGAACTTCACCTGCGGCGGCGGCTCCTCGAGCGTCTTGAGCAGCGCGTTGAAGCTGGAGGTCGACAGCATGTGGACCTCGTCGATCAAATACACCTTAAAACGGCCGCTTGTCGGCGCGTACTGGACGTTTTCCAGTAGCTCTCGGGTGTCCTCAACCTTAGTCCGCGAGGCGGCATCCACCTCAATCAGATCGAGAAAGCGGCCCTCCAGGATGTCGACGCAGGCTCGGCAAACCCCACAGGGCGTAGAACTGACCCCCTCCTCGCAGTTCAGCGCCCGGGCAAAGATGCGCGCGACCGTGGTTTTGCCCACGCCGCGGGTACCGGTGAAAAGAAAAGCGTGGTGGACTCGGTCCTGGTCCAACGCATTGACCAGCGCCCTGACAACGTGGTCCTGGCCAACCAGATCGGCAAATGTTTTGGGGCGCCACTTGCGGGCGAGTACCTGATACGTCATGGGGGACCCGTCGAAGAAGGGTTCTATTGTGCCAACTCACCCTGCAAAGGCCAAACCTCGCCTGCGTTGCGAGGTGCCAAAATGGCTCGCCCATCGGGCCAATTGGCAGCAGACATACGCCGCCAGGATTCATACACTACGGGGCACCCAAATTTGCCGCAGAAATAGGCTCCAACGTGACACAGAACGGCCTGGGCGCTGCTGAACAGCCCGCCCGCGAACCCGCGATCGAGCTGGAAAACCTCTCGTTTTCCTACCGAGCCAACGAACCCGTGCTGGCCATTCAGCAGTGGGCAGTGGCGGCCGGAGAAACCGTGTTCCTGAAAGGGCCGAGCGGCAGCGGAAAGAGTACGCTGCTGGGGCTGATCGGCGGCATTCTGACGCCTGACAGCGGGCACATTCGCGTGCTGGGCGAGCATCTGGCCAGCCTGGGCCGCGGGGCGCGTGATCGCTTTCGCGCCCAGCATCTGGGTTTCATCTTTCAGATGTTCAACCTGCTGCCCTACCTGTCACTGCTGGAAAACATCACGTTGCCCTGCCGCTTTTCCCGGCAGCGGGCCGGGCGCGCCGGAGAGCCGGGACCTGAAGCTCGCGCCCGCAAGCTGCTCGAGCAGCTTGGGCTCGACCCGGCCATCGCCGCCCGCCCGGTGACGGAGCTCAGCGTCGGCCAGCAGCAGCGCGTTGCCGCTGCCAGAGCGCTGATTGGCGAACCTGAGCTGCTGGTCGCTGACGAGCCTACCTCGGCTTTGGATGCCGATTCGCGCACGCAATTTGTCGAGCTGCTGTTGGCGCAGTCAAAGGCGGCAGGAAGCGCGGTGCTGTTTGTCAGCCACGATGCGTCGCTGGCTCCCCTATTCGACCGGGCCGAAGCCCTCACCGACCTCAACTCAATTGGGCCCAGTTCGTGAGCGCGCCGAGCCTGGCGGCCTCGCTCGCTTTCAAAAGCCTCGGAAATCGCCGGGGAACGGCGCTGCTGACCCTGCTGTCGATCACGATCAGCGTTGCGCTGCTGATCGGCGTCAATCAGGTGCGGCAGGAAGCCCGCAGCAGCTTTACCAATACCCTGTCAGGCGCCGACCTGATCGTCGGTGCCCGTAGCGGCTCCATCAACCTGCTGCTCTACAGTATTTTCCGCATCGGTAACCCCACCGGGGCCGTGAGCTGGGACAGCTACCAGAAAATCTCCAGCCGCAGCGACGTCGCGTGGACGTTTCCCATATCGCTTGGAGATTCCCACCGGGGCTACCGCGTGCTGGGCACCGACGAAAACTACTTCACCTTCTACCGCTATGGCGGCGGGCGAGGCCTTGAGCTCGCTGACGGCGCGCTTTTCGCCGACGACGGTGACGCCGT
>JBCDKA010000109.1:0-13924 GCA_038747195.1 Pseudomonadota bacterium | reverse complement strand
GGTCGATTACTTTATCAATGCGGGCAAGTCGGAGGTCAACGGGCTGGAGTTTGAGGGGGACTACGCCTTCACCGAAGGCTTTTCCGTGGGGGCAACGTTGGCGTACATCGACTCGGAGTTTAAGGTCTTCAACTCCGGCGTTCATGCCGAGGTTTTCGGTTCGCCGGACGCCAGCGGCCGACGTGCGGAGCGCTTCCCGGAATGGAGCGGCTCGGTTTCAGCATCTTTCAACGGCAAATTTTCGAACGGACTCGATTGGTTTGCTCGCACGGATGCCTTTTATCAGGGCGAGCGATTTGCCGATGAGATCAATCTGACGACGGCTCCGTCCGGGTACCAGATCAACCTCCGCGCCGGCATTCGAACCGATAATTATCGGATCGAAGCGTTTGTCACCAACCTTACCGACGACGAAACGCCAACGGCCATCAACCGATTCCGTGACCTGTCTTTCGACACCTCGCTGTTCGATTTTAGTACGCTTGGTTATCAGCTCGGTCTGCGGGATCGCAGGCAGGTTGGCATCCGCGCAACTTACGAGTTCTAGCGCCGCAGGTCACTGAGTCGGAACGACGATGAGTCATAAGCTTATTTTGCAGGCCGCCGCTACGGCGGCCTTTTTTCTCCTGGCGGCGATGCGTGTCGACGCCCAGCCGTTCAGGGATTGTTCGGACTGTCCGGAAATGATCGAGATCCCGTCCGGCACGGCCACACTGGGTGCCGAGCCGTATGAGGCGAACACGAAGGCGGGAGACCTCCCGCTGCGGGAGGTCACGATTGCCTATCGGCTTGCCGTGGCAAAAACCGAGGTGACGCAGGCGCAGTACCGAGCGTTCATGGAAGCGTCCGGGCACCAGATGAGCCAGCTCGGCTGCAACACGTGGAACGTGAATCGGATCATGGGCTACGTTCGCGCCCACACCTGGGAAGCGCCGGGCTACCCTCAAAACGACAGCCATCCGGTGGTCTGCGTGAGCCACGAAGACGCCACCGCCTATGCGAGCTGGCTGGCGGAGAAAACCGGCAAACCCTACCGGCTCCTGTCCTCGACCGAGTTTGAGTATGCGCTTCGAGCAGGCACACGTGGGCCCTGGTTCTGGGGTCTCAGCAACGCGGACGCTTGCCAATATGCCAACGTCGGAGACAACACCTTCCGGCGGCACTTCGAATACGCCCCGGTTTTTCACTGCGACGACGGCTATCTCCAGACGGCGCCCGTCGGGAGCTTCGAACCCAATCCCTGGGGACTCCACGATATGTTGGGCAACGCCTGGGAATGGACCGACGACTGCGTACACCGACAAAGCAAGGCGATTCCTCTTGACGGGCGAGCCTGGCTGGCGGAGGACAACGGCGACTGCAGCCGACGAACGCCGCGCGGGGGCAGCTGGGTGTCCGGTACCGACTGGGTACGGGCGGCGGCACAGGCGGGAGACGGCGCCGGCTATCACAGCCAGATCCTGGGTTTTCGGGTGGCGTTGACGTTCAACGGCGACTAGCGCCTTCGGCTGCCTTAAGCCGGGAGCAGCGCCGCACCGCATCGGCCGAGCGGCGATCGGAAGAGTTTTATCGAACCGTTCACGCCCCAAGCTCGCGTGAGCTAACTCTGGGCAGGGTAACGTCGGCGAATTACGAGTAGGTGCACCACAACTAAGACTCGGAGAACGTCCAGCAAGGGCGGTTATACTCAACGGCGTCATGGCAACGGCTGAGTCGACAACCGGTTATGCAGCGCCTCGCTGGGCGCAGGTCGTCAGTCGCCTGACCGATCACCTGGTTTGCGATTTTCTTGGCGGGCCAAGGCCGTGGAAGTTTGCTTGGGTCATCAATTTCCAGAAGGCCGGCACCTTCATCTTTCTGCTGTGCCTGATGGTCTGGTACGGCAACTACTCGACCGACGTCTGGATCTACACGGCCATGCACGGCAGCTACGGTCTGATATGGATCCTCAAGGACGTGGCGTTCCCGGATCCCGGCTGGCAGCGTCGCATTACCATCGGCGGCGGCGTCATGGCCTTTGCGGGCGTTCTCGGCTGGTATTGGGTTTTCGGCTGGATGCTGATTTCCGGCGCCGCCCAGCCCGACTATCCGCTGCCTGCTGCCGCCTGGTACTGCCTGTGCGTCAGCCTGTGTATCCTGGGCTGCGTCATCATGATTGCGGCTGACGCCCAGAAATATTTCACCCTGCGCCTGCAGCGCGGCCTGATTACCGATGGCATGCACCGTTACATTCGCCACCCAAACTACCTGGGTGAGATCATGATCTACGGCAGCTTCGCCCTTATGGTCTGGCACTGGCTGCCCGCCCTCGTCCTCGCTTGGGCCTGGCTCGGCGTGTTTGCGGTCAACATGATCATGAAAGAGGCGAGCCTGTCACGCTATCCAGGGTGGGCGGAGTACCGGAAGCGAACCTGGTGGCTAATTCCCTATGTGCTGTGATCGAGATCGGCCAAAGGCTGTCTCCCGGTAACGTATCAACAAAAATCTCTCTGGAGAAAACGGTTTATGAGTCAGACGCAAAATGGCCAACGACTCCGACAGCTAACGGTCAGATTTGGCGGCGAGGCCCTGCTCATCGTGGTCTCGGTGTTTGTTGCGATCCTGCTCGAAAGTCAGTGGCAGGATCACCGGGAAGCGAAGGAAGCCAGGGAGTCGCTCGCCCAGGTACGGCTGAGCCTACAGGAAGACAAACGCTTCTTTGACCAGGTAGAGGCGGAACAAAATCGGGCGGCCGAGCAGAGTCGCAGGCTGATCCAGTGGTTTGCCAGCCCGGAAACCATTCCCACGGAAGAGGCTCATGAGGTCCTGGAGACCTTCACCATGCCGATCTCTATCTGGCCGCGACGGGCGGCCTGGAACACGATGGTCAACTCGGGGCAGCTGCGGCTACTCAACGCGCCGCAGCTCGTGACGCGAATCGGTGATTACTACGAACACCACTTGCGGCGTATGGAGTACAACGGGCAGCAGTATGACGCCGCGTTTACCGCGGTAGCTGAAGGTTCCCTGCGCGAAATCTGGAACTTTGAAAAGCGCGAGCTGCTGATCACCGATCCGGTGCGCCTGACGCAGTTTCGGAACCAGCTGCTTAATGTGGACGACTGGATTGTCTACTATCTTGAGGCGGCCGAACGAAATCGCTCGCTGGCCGAGTCGCTCATCGAGGAGATCGGCACGTTTCTCGAATAGTATCCTCGGCTGGTTACCGCGCGCTAAGGATCAATCAAGGCAGTTCGGCGACGCCAGCGTCCACCAGTGACTGGATGTCCTCAGCGGAATAACCCAACCCCTCCAGCACCGACCGACCATCTGCCCCCGGGTGAGGCACCGGTCGGCGAACGCCCAGCCGCTGCTGCCCGAGCTGGATCGGCATTGCCGGCAGCTTCGTTTCGCCGCCGTCGGGCAGATCCAGGTCGAGCAGTCCGCCCGAGGCGTTGAGATGCGGATCGTCAAACAGGTCCTCCGGTTTGCCGATGGGCGCAAAAGGCACGCCACACTGGTCCAGCTCGTGCATCAGCTCCGCCTTGTCCATGTCCATAAACCGCGCCTGAACCCGCGGGAGAATGACGTCGCGCTTACCCACCCGATTGCCGTTTTCCTTCAGCTCCGGGTCATCCGCCAGGTCGTCCAGGCCAAAATGTCGGGTAAAGGTCTGCCACTGGCCATCACTGACGACACCCACAAACACCTGATCGTCACCCTTACACTGGAAAACGTCATACACCGCCCAGGCTGAGACCCTCACCGGCATTGGCTGGGCCGGCTGGCCGGTCACCGCCATCTGCGCCATATGCTGGCCAACCAGGAATGCCGTCGTTTCAAACAGCGCGCTGGTGACCTGTTGCCCTTTGCCGGTCGCCTGTCGCTGCTGCAGCGCCGCCAGCACGCCAATGGCTCCGAACATACCGCCGGTCACGTCGATCACCGACGCTCCTGCCCGCAGCGGTCGGCCGGGTGGCCCGGTCATGTAGGCCAGTCCACCCATCATCTGCGTCACCTCATCGAGCGCCGTGCGATGCTCATACGGCCCGGCGAGGAAGCCTCGCGCCGAGCAGTAGATCAACCTGGGGTTTTCCGCCGCAAGACTTTCGTAGTCAAACCCCAGCTTGTCCATCGCGCCGGGCCGAAAGTTTTCCAGCAAGACGTCAGCTTTCGTCGCCAGCGAACGGGCGATCGCCTTTCCTTCGTCGGATTTGAGATCGAGGCACAGGCTTTGTTTGTTGCGGTTGTACATGGAGAAGTAGCCGGCTCCGGACCCGCGCAGACGCCGCGTCTTGTCTCCGCCAAGCGGTTCGATTTTGATCACGTCAGCACCGAGATCAGCCAGCATCAGCCCCACCACCGGACCCATGACCATGTGCGAGAACTCCACGACGGAGATGCCGGAGAGCGGCAGATTGGTGTCATTCATGGGCGAAATCCGGTTGGCTGAGGGGGTCGAGCGAATATGTTATATGATTATATCATTTGGACAAAAACGCGATATCACTCCGATGCCCGAATCCGCTTCCACCCCCCAGATTCTGATCAGCGAAGTTGGCCCCCGAGATGGCCTGCAGAGCGTGTCCGCCATTATGCCCCTTGAGGCTCGCAAAGCCTGGGTGGCAGCAGAAGCCGCAGCCGGAGTCCGGGAGATCGAGGTGGGATCATTTGTGCCGGCCAAGGTCATCCCCCAGATGGCTGGAACCGCCGAGCTCGTTGCCTATGCCCGTACCATCCCTGACCTCACCGTCGCAGCACTTGTGCCAAATCTGCGCGGCGCCCAGGACGCCATCGAGGCCGGCGCCCACAAGATTTCTATTCCCTTTTCGGTCAGCGAAACGCACAGCCTGAAAAACGTTCGCCGGACACACGACCAGATGGTTGAGCAGGTCCGCGCGATTGCGGAGCTGATCGCGCAGCAGCCGGAAGACCAGCGTCCGCACTTCGAGGCGGGTCTGTCCACGGCTTTCGGCTGCACCCTGGAAGGGCCAGTGTCCGAAGATCTGGTTGTGCGCAGCGCAGAGCGATTGATCGAAGCCGGCTGCGCGGAGGTTGGCCTCTCAGACACCACCGGTTACGCCAATCCGGCACAGGTCCGGCGGCTGATCCGCAAGGTGCGAGGCGCCGTCGGTGACGACAAGCTGACAGGCGTGCACCTTCACAACACTCGAGGAGTTGGCCTGGCTAACGCGCTGGCCGCGCTCGATGAGGGCATCACGACGCTGGACAGCTCGCTCGGGGGTCTGGGCGGCTGTCCGTTTGCTCCCGGGGCCAGCGGCAACATCGTGACCGAAGACCTGGTTTTTATGCTCGAAGCGATGGGCTTTGACACCGGCATCGATATCCCGGCGCTCATGAAGGTGCGAGACGTCGTGCACAACGCGTTGCCGGATGAGCCGCTGTATGGATTTATCCCTGACGCCGGGCTGCCCCTCGGTTTCGCCCATGCCTGATACGCCGCTGCGGCGGGTTAAGCCGGACATGATGCCGGAGACGCTTCGCGCCAGCTGGGAAAAATCTCGCGATGTCCGCGGTGACGCCACCTTTATTGAGACGATGGCCAACGAGCCGAGGCTTTTTGAGTGGTATCGGGATCAGTTCTACGGCCAGATGTTCCACGGCGGGCGGGTACCTACCCGGCTCAAAGAGTTAGCCCGCTACCGCCTTTCGACTCGCCACGGCTGCCACTACTGCAATCAGGGCAATCGGCTAGACGCCCGGGCTGCAGGGCTCAACAAACAGGATCTGAACGCCATCGAAAACGATGAGCTGGACCATTTTTCGGGTCTGGATCGGGCGGTTTTGATGCTCGCCGATCAGATGCTGCTGACCGAACATCAGGGGCAGCTCAAAGGTCCGGTCTACGACTCGCTCAGTTCATTTCTTGACGACGGACAGATCATTGAGCTGGGTATGACCCTGGCGGTCCTGACCGGTATGGCCCGCTTTCTGTTTGTTTTTGACCTCGTGGAGAAAGAGGCCAACTGCCCGTTTCACCCGGGGGATTAAGCTTTTCACACTTTCCAAACCCTGCCGCAGGCCCTACCATTGCCAGCCTTGACGGCAATTCGCGCCCGCCGCGAAAAAATAAGGAGCAGTTCGTGAGCGTAGGAGACTTCAGCAGCATTCTGAAATTTTTCGGCGGCAGTCAGCCCAGCCCGGAGGAACAGGAAGTCCTGTTCAAAGAAGCGGCCATGATGGCGCTCGCCAGGGCCACCAGCGCTGACACCAACATCAAGCAGGTAGAGCTCGAGCACGTTCAGGACCTGCTCCGCGAAGCGACCGGCGACGAGTACAGCATCGGCGACATTCGAACCGCCGCCAAGTCGGAAGTGTTCGAAAGCCAGCCGCTGGAGAAATACCTGGCAGGCGTGGCCAAGAAGCTGGAAAACCAGGACCGAATCAAGCTGATTCAGCTGGTCGGTCGGGTCATCCACGTTGACGACCGGGTCAGCCAACTTGAGATCGACTATTTCAATCGCGTTGCGGCAGCGCTAAACGCCACGCCGGCCGATGTCCTCGGCCTGATTGCCGAGGACTAGTTCGGAGGGGTCAGGTCCGGGCCATCCCGCGGATGACCCCGGACCTCGATCCGATGTTAGCCGCCCAGCGCTGAATGTTGGGCCAAGGTTCCAGCGCATTGGGTAAGCGCGCAGCGGATGTTGCTGCGGACGGATAGGCAAGAAGGTCGGTCACCGTCAGCTCATCCCCCACCAGGTAATCCCGATCCGCCAGGTGCTCATCGAGCACCGCAAACAGTCGACAGGCTGACTCAACGAAATAATCCACCGCCCGCGGGTCCTCCAGCGGGAAAATCTCGCTGAACATAAACTGCCCGGCCAATGCGGGACTCAGGTCCGAAGCGAGCATCCCCGCCCACTGATACATGTCCCGCCGCTCCGCTAGCGAATCGGGAATCAGCTTGCCGGCCTTTTCGCAAAGGTAAAACGCGATGGCCATGCTGCCGTAGACGGCTTCTCCGTCATCCAGCAGGAATGGCAGCTTGCCAAAGGGATTGAGCTTCAGCATTTCCGGAGTCCGGTGTTCTCCGGCGACCAGGTCTGCGGTTCGGGTTTCGTAGTCGAACCCGAGCTCTTCAAGCACCACCTGGGCTTTCTGGCCGTTGGCCGTCGGAACGGTGTAAAGGATCATGAGTTAAGCCTCATTGGGTCACCAGCTCGAGCCATTCGCCGCTGGCTCCCACCACCTTCGCTGCCGATGCGTCACTGCCCGGCAGCCTGACCGCCGCCAAACCCGGTGGCAGTTCGCTGACAGAAAAACTCATCGAAATGATCCCGGCCGGCACGCCAGCGACCGTCGGCCTGTCATCGGCAGCAGGCATCTGATCGATTTCAACCAGGTACCCGGGCGCCAGCGGCAGCGCGCAGATCGGGTGCCGGGTCTCACGATCCAGATCAAAAGCGAGCGACAGGCCCTGTACCCGCGCGTCCACCAGCGGGGGGTCTGGCTCGAGCTGAAACTGCTGTCGGTACCACTGCTTCAAGGCGTTCCCCTCCTGTCCTGCGACAATACCGACAAAACAATGGCCAACACCACGCTCGAGGATCGGTAGATCAAAGCCGGGGATGGGGGCTTTGATCTGAGTGAGATACAGCAGCTCACCGCCCGGACCTTCAACCTGCATAGCGCGGATGTCCTTGGAAATCGACAGCTCGGCCGGCGGCCCCAGAATGCGAAACGGCGATTCCCCCAGCGACTCGGCCAGAGCGTCCACGTCGGCAACCGCAATTTCCGCGGCGTTCCAGCCCGGGTAGCGGAACGGCACATAGCCCGGCGTAGCCTCCACCTGCACAAAGCGCACAAAACCTGATTGTGCACCGCGAGGCAGCAGCTCCGCGCAGGGGGCGTCGGCCAGCGCCGGCGCGCTCCAGAGTTCGGCCAGTGATCCGGCTGGCCCTTCCCATCGTCGCTCGTACTCAAGAAAGGTCTCGTAGCAGGAGATCGCAGCGCCGAGGTCGGGAACGCCAATCGTGAATCCCTCAATGATCGGGAGGTGTGCCATGGGCCTACCCTCGCTCCCGGAAGGCCTGCTTGCCTTCCTGAATCAGGTTGTACACTTCCCGGGCCCGGCCGCCGATCTGCTCCAGCATCGCCTCGTGCGTAGCCAGGCCAACAACTTTCCATTGCGCCATTTGTTCAGGACTGGGCTGGTGCATCGTGACACCCAGCTCACCAAACCCTTGCGCGATCCGCGCGATGTCTTCGCGAATGAGCCGGCGCCCCTCAGCGGTTTCGTCCAGACTGCTCATGACCCGCGCTTGTCCCTCGGGCCCCTGAGCCTCAAACCAGTCGAGGTTGGCCACGGTGAGACCCGTGTCGAGGGCGTGACGTGTGAGATTGAAGTGTTTGGCCTCGCGGGAGATGCCGCCGATAGCAAACATACCGATACCCCCCTGACCGCTGGCGATGAGCCCGGTTTGAAGCGACGGGATCACCTCAGAGAAAGTCACCGGAATCAGGTCAGCGCCGATCGCCTCGCCAAAGATCCGCGAGCCGAGCGCGTTGGATGACCGCATGGACAATCCCGCAGCATCCTCGGGGGTCAGGATGGGCTTGCGCGCATAGATATGAAACCAGCCAACCTCGGACCACTGGAGCAGCGCGAGTCGCTTCTCCGCCAGCAGCTCACGAAACACCTCGGTGAGGTATTCATCGAGCACATAGTCCGCCTCAGCCTGGGTTTCAAAAAGATAGGGCGCCAGCAGCACGCTGAGCTCCGGCACCACCGTCGCCAGCCCCTGGAGCGAGAACCCGCTGATCTGGATTCGGCCGCGTCGCACGTTGGAGAGCGCCGTTTCCTCGCTCCCGATCTGGCCGGTAATAAACAGGTCCAGCTTCATGTCCGCCGACATCTGGGCCTCGAAGCGTTCGCCAAAGCGCAGCCACATGTCATGCCAGGGGGTGTTGGGTACCGCGAGCGAGGAGACTCGCACAACCTGCGTGCGCTCAGCCGTGCTCGGCGCTGCGTTGTCCCCGCAGCCGGATAGCAAAACCATCAGCGTGATAGTGGCGACAAGCGTCGTAACGAGCCTCATCCGTTCACCCTCAGCAGCTCAAGTGCCGCGTGTGCGTGTGCCGACGCCGCCGCTTTTAGGTCGGACACCGTTTGAAGCCGCAGAGCAGCATTTGATTCCGGGCGGCCTTCGATACCGGTCGTCAACTTGGCCTCGCCTAAGAGACTCGAGATATCACTCTCGATGGCTGCCCGCCATAACCCGGTCGCATGCTCACCGCAGCGGAGCGCGTCAAAGAGCTGCTGCTGAAGCGACTCTGGATCGGGTGGCCTCGTCGATCGGACCGCGCCGTTTGCGGTGTTGTCATACCAGGGAAAAAACAGGTGAGCGTAACGCAGCTGTCGCCAGCGGCGAAGCAGGTGGGCACCGCACTCATCCATCGGCAGGAGCGGCCACCATCGCGCCGCGTCGAGCTTAACCCCTTCAGGGCAAAGCGGTTGGTGCAGGGTAACCGGCAGCGCCGGGGTTAGCTTCTGGACGTGAGCCGCGATCGCCGCCGCCCCGCCCAGCGCAACCAGGCCAAGACAATGATCATCCACAAACCGCTCATAGACTGCGCGCGCGATCGCCTCTAGATCATAGGCCGCCCCTGCCAGCGGGCCGGTCTCGCCATGAAACGGTAGATCGGGCAGCACCACGCGGTAGGCGTTGCCGCCGGCTTGTTGCAGCTCATCGGCAAATTCGACGGCGCCGTCTCCCGAGCTGCCCAGGTCGTGGAGCAGCAGGAGAGATTGATCCGCGTCTCCAAATTGACGAACACGCCATTGGCCGAACGCGTCGTCGACAAAGCTATCCACCCGGCACGGCGTGGGATCAACCGCCGCCAGCGCAGGCCCTGCCGTAACCTGGTCGAAGATCTCCCGCACCCGCGCACGCACAACCGCCGGATTCATGTCGATGGACTCGATGCTCACACCCTCCGGGACACCGCTCAGGCGGTCAGCCGTGTTTTCCAGCGGGTCGCCGGCGCGGAACAGGATATGGCACGGTCGGTTGATCCGCTCCGCCACCGGGATCGCATCCCAGGAAAAGGCGGCGCCGTAGCCAATCTTGTAGTCTTCACCCGCGTAGAGGTAGTCGTGAATGTAGCCATCCCAAACCTCGGGCGGCGCCTGGTTAAGCGTCATGCGCGCGGCCGGGCGCTGATCAAACCAGGGAAAGAAAATGGTCTGCTCAGCGATCTTGCCCCACAGCCTGATCAGGTGACTGCCATCCCAGCGCGGTGGGTTGGGTTCAAAATACCCCGAGAGAATGTGCGCCTGCTCCAGCTGATCAAACGCCGGCACCCCGTCGAGCACCATATGGGCAACCGCATCTGGATGCTGGTCGGCCAGCGCCATGGCAATCTGCGCACCGGTGTGCACACCCATCACCAGCGCCTGACGGATCCCCAGTGCCTCCAGCACCCGCTGCAGGTTGTCAGCAAAGTCCGCGATCCTCGGCTGGTCTTGCGGCAGGAGATCCGAGAGACCAAAACCTGGCGTGTCGGGGGCGATGACCAGGTAGTTTGGCGCCAGCTCCTCCATCAGCGTCAGCTGCGTGGCGGAGGTCTGGGGCGACTGATGAAGCAGCAGCACCGGCGGGCCGCTGCCGGCGTAGCGCAAGTGATTGCGCCTACCGTCGATCTCAATGATCTGGCGTCGGACGCTCACTCAGCCGCCGGCGGGTCTTCGACCAGCTCGATATATTCTCCGGCCGCCCCTCTTAGCACCACGCTCCGCCGACCGTTGTAGGGAGCGCCAGGGTTAGCAGCTGGAATGCCGAGCCAGTGTTCTCGATACGGTGAAATGTCGTCCACCAGGAACGTCACCATCGCGATCCCCCCTGGCATCCCCTCTGACGTTGGCGAACGGCTCGCAGCCTCGTCGGGATAGTCGTCCAGCTCCAGCAGGAATCGCTGCGACAGCGGCACAATCGTCAGCGGATACATCGTGTCGTCAGGCACACCCCAGGCGCGTGACAGTACGCTCACCTTGTAGTCGTAGGGACCATTGACCGGCATCCCCAGCGTGTCCCGATAGAACGTATCGATGGCGGTGCGATCCCGCGCGGCCAGCACCATGATGAACACCCTGTCCACCGGGCTTGTGGCCGGCAGCAGCCCAAAGCCCGAGTTGTCGGGCGTGATGCGCGTAAAGTAGAGTAGTTCGTTGCCGGGCCCGATGGCCTGCATGGCCTTGATGCGCTTCTGCTCGGTTAAAAAGTTGGGCTGGCCGATCACCTCAAAGTGAGGGCTCGCTTCGAGGCGGACGTTGAGCGCGTCGGGATCTTCCACCAGGATTTCGATGGCGTTCCAACCTTCGGTCTTGAGCGGCTCGTAGTTGCCCTGGTCGGGCGTCTGGACAAACCGGAGATAGACCGGCTCATTGCTTTCAGGCTGGATGATCTCGAACGGGTTGTCGGCCAAGTCCGGCGCGTTCCAGCTGGCTGCCAGCACGGCGCCCACCTCGCCGCTCGCCACCTCCTGATAGTTGAGGGTGTCCTGGTAAATGTCAGCGACCTGATTCGGGTCGCTGACCATGACGGTAACCATCAGGATCGCTTTCAGCATGGCGTGATAATACCCCGCTCCAGAAGACGGCCGATCGCAGCCGCCTGTTGATCGACAAAAAACTTCCGCTCCGGCACCTGATACCCGTCGGGCTGGCTTAGCCCGTTGGCCGCATGGATCGGCTCGCCGGCATAAATGTGTTCAAACAGCTCCAGCCGCTGGCGGGAAAGCAGATTCGGCATGCCGGGGCGGTTGCGGTAGCGGCGCAAGGATGCCAGGTCGAGCGCCGCCGTCGCGGCACAGGTTTCGCCGGTGCCGGCCTCGGCCATCACCGCACCTTTGTAATCCAGCACCTTCGACATGCCGTCGGTGGAGTTCACGGGAATCCCCGCCTGATAGAGACCGGCGCTGTTGGCCGAGACGACGTAGGCGAGGTTCTCCATGGCCCGTGCCCGCTTGGCAATGTCTTTTGGCGTCAGCATTGGGCTCCCCATTTCGCTGGTGGAATGGGTCAGGATTTCAGCCCCGCGAAGCGCCAGCGCTCGACTGATCTCCGGATAGAGAATCTCCTCCGACGCCACGCAGGCGATTCGCCCTAGCACGGTGTCGGCCACCGGGAATACGCCCTCGATGCCGTACCGGTCCAGGTAGGCGTCCCAAACGTCGTGTGGCGTGGGTGCATACATCGAGATCAATCGACGATAGCGCAGCACCACGTCGCCGTTGTCGGCGATGAGAAAGCAGGTCTGAAAATAGATGTCCGAAAAGTGCGGATCGACCTCATACGCGTTGCCGGCGATAAAAACCCGATTGTCCACCGCGACCTTGCCCAGCGCCTCGTACTCCGGGCCGTCGATTTCGATTGCCGCCAGCGCTTTCCAGGCGGGAATCGGCTCGCCCGCCGGATAGCAGGTGAGAAAGTACTCCGGCAAAACGATCAACCGCACGTCGGGTCCTGTGAACAGCTTGGCAGCGCGGATCTGGACCGCAATGGCATCGATGGTTTCGAGCATGCGGGCGCGCGCCTGCTCGTGGGTCATGCCGTTTACCGCATGGCAGGCGGTTTGCAGCGCAATGGCCTGATATGCGGGATGGTCAATAGCCATCAGCGTTCGAGTTCAACCAGCTCGTAGAAGGTTTGCATGTAGCCGCCGACGGCGCCGCGCACGAAGATGAAGTCGTCGTCCGCCGTGCACCAGACCTCGTACGGGGGGTGCTCTTCCGGCAGGCCACCCTCAGCGGTGTCGGTGTACTGGAATTTATGGCAATCGAACGTCCCGGCCGGCACTTCAATCGTTTCGTCACCGAGATACTCGAGCCCGAAGCCAACCTTAAACAGCAGCGGCCCGGTGGCGCCACGATGGTCCGGGGAGGTCAGCATCATGTTGGGGAAGTACTGCTTCTTGGGTCCTGACTGATCGAAGACCGCAAAACACATCCCGTCCGCCACGAGCGGATGGGTGCCCAGCCACGGCACGGGCTGATCCAGCTCCATCCGCTGGCTCAATCTGCCGTCACGCTGGTTGTAGGACTCACACTCGGCGACCCTGTCGGTAAAGCGGAACCAGGCGGTGCCTTCAAACTTGTCGGCGATTGTCAGGCGATTGAAGCAGTCGAGCGGCCTCCAGTTCTTGTCCCAGCTGACCGTCACATCGCGGAGCACCGATGGCGCGTCGTCGATTTCGCAGTGAGCCCGCAGGGTGCGCGCACCGTCGCCGTGGACGGTGACAATAAAACTTTCCCGCCCGCGTTCATGGCCCATGCGCTCCGGCTTGGTACTGGTGTAAAGGAGTTTTCCGCGAATCGTTCGATGGTCCATAGTTAAGTTCCGATGATGTGTAAGCCAAGCATGGCGTTGATCAATAGCCCCACCCAGATCGTGACGACAAAAGGCTTTACCTTTCGCAACGAGGCTTTGATGGTGGCGTTGACCTCTTCGTCAGGCCCGACGGTGACAAGCTTGCCGAAGGCAGGACCAAACGGTTTCAGGTTGACCCGGATCAGCAGTCCCATAGTCATCAAACCCGCAAAGACGATCAGCTTCCAGGCAAACCAGTCGGCGCGGATCAGCTCGCCGCCCGCGAGCGTGTAGCCGGCAAGTGCCAGCAGGGCGGTGATCACCAGGACCCTGCCCCACCAGTCAACCTTCGTCAGAATGACGGCCTGACCGTGGCTGATATGCAGCTTGATCACGGTGGCCACCCAAAGGAGGCCGAAGATCCAAAGCCCGACCACCGACAGCATGGACATATCGACGATGCCCAGCCGCCAGGCAATATGAAATCCCACCGGCAACGACAGCGCCATGCAGATCCGGGGCGCCTGGTCGACAAAGAGCATGATGTCCGCCGCCGTCCGCCGCGCCTCGACGCTCCGCGAGTCGTCGGCGATGTATTTGCTGGAGTAGAAGACGCCC